>NZ_JBYTCI010000017.1:0-79161 GCF_058790095.1 Terrabacter sp. FW104-15G4B
GACGACGAGGGAAAGACGTGGTCGCCCAGCCAGGGTGGCGGTCTCAACTCCGGCGTCGACCACCAGACGGTTGGCGGGGAGCGACGTCAGCGTCGCGGTGCCCGTCACGCTCTGCGCGAGCGGCGCGTACGGCACGACGCGGACGGTGTAGTCGCCGCTCGTCGGCGGCGCCACGATCACCTCGGGGTCGGAGCTGGATGCGGACGAGGCCAGGACGGCACCCTGCTGGTTCAGCAGGTACACGTCGAAGTCCGCAGCGGAGTTGGCCCACCCGACCTTGATGGTCAGCTGATGTCCGTCGCCGTAGCCACTGGGTGTCGAGACATGCAGCGCGAAGTCGTCGCACAGGCCGGGGCCACACGTGACCGCCCCGGTCGTGCCCGTGACGTTCGGTGCGGCGAACGGACCGGCGGTCCACTGCGTGCTCGTGCTGGTGTCGGACAACGATCCGGAGGACGGCGTCGCCGCGAGCGCGGGGGCGGCCGCCGCGACCGCCGCCACAACGGCGGCCGCAGCCAGGACGGGGACAACACGCGAACGTGGTCTTCTGAGCAAGGTGGGCAGCATGCGCGCAGCTCCTGGTTTCAGTGAAGGAGGACACCCCCGAGGCATCCGGTCGAGACCGTGGAGCGACGACAGGCGTCCTCGCTCACCTGGCCAACGACCAACGCAGCACGAAGGCTACGAACTGGCTGGTCAAGAGATCGTCAAGTGACTCTGGGATTTGACTGGGTGTGAGCTGGGGGTATGCCCGGATCCGCAGTGCCCGGCCGCGCCCGGCGTGAGCCATCAGACAGCACCGTTCACCCGGTAGCGGGGCGGTACGGCGCAGTACCGACCTACCCTCGGGTCATGGAGTTCCGCTCCTCACGTGTCGAGCCCTCGACGGCTCACGAGGTCGACCGCATCAGTCCCAACGACCTCACCACGCTGGTCAGCGACCGAGGGCCGGCGCCCATGAACATCGCGGCGGTGCTCGTCGTCGAGGGTGGCGGCCGCCTGCGCACGTCGGACGTCGTGGGCGCCCTCGAGGAGGGCACGCTTGCCGTGCCAAGACTCCGACAGCGACTGCGCTCCTCACCACCGGGGTGTGGTCGACCGTACTGGGCTGACGATCCCCACTTCGACGTGCGCCGCCACCTGACCTTCGCGACGGCCGGTGACGAGGAAGCGCTGCTGACGTGCGCCGCCGAGCAGGTGTGTCTCCGCCTCCCGCCGGACCGGCCATTGTGAACGGCCACCTGGGTGACGGGCCTGTGCGCCGACCGCTCGGCCCTGATCGTCGTCGCCCACCATGTGCTCTCCGACGGCATCGGGGGCCTCGCGGTGCTGGGCGCCCTCACCGACCCGTCCGGCGCCCAGCCCTCCCGCCCGCGTCTTGTCGGCCACCCGACGGAGCCCAGTGTTGCCCTGCTCGCGGCCGACGCCTGGCGCTCTCGGATCCGGGGGTTGGGATCCCTGCCGCGGCGCGCCCGCCTGGCCCGGGCCGGCGTTCGGGCGCTGCGGGGCGCAGGCGACGGCAACGACCCTGATGCACCTGGGCTGGACCTTGGCCGGCGTGAGCGGCTCTGCCCGAGCACGTCGCTCAACCGCCCGACCGGTCCTCGTCGGCGGCTGTCGACCGTAGAGCTGCCGCTGGGAGACGTCGTGAGCGCCGGGCACCGCGTGGGCGTCACGGTGAACGACATGGTGATGTGCGCCGTCGCGCAGGCGGTCGCCGCGACGCTTCACGACCGTGGGGAGTCCGCCGAGTCGATCGTGATGTCGGTGCCGTACTCCGGACGATCGGCTTCCAGCGCGGCCCGGCTCGGCAACGAGACCGGAGTCGTGCCGTTCCGCATCCCCCTCGATCTGGACGACTCGACCCGGCTGCAGGTGGTCGCCCGCCTGTCACGCGACGCCCGGACGCATCCACGTGCGGCGTCGGCGCTCCCCCTCGGGGTCGCCTTCCGTGCGCTGGCGAGGGTGGGACTGCTGCAGTGGTTCGTGGACCACGAGCGACTGGTCAACACGTTCGTGACGAACGTCCGCGGCCCCTCGGAGCCATGGCGCTTATGCGGCTGTGTCGTCAGTCGCGTGGTCCCGGTCGCCGTCACGCCCGGCAACGTGGCGGTCACCTTCGACGTGCTGTCGTATGCCGGTCAGCTGGGCATCACGGTCGTCGCGGACCCCGACGTGGTCCCCGATCACGGGCAGCTCGCGCGCCACCTCCAGGACTTGCTCTCCGGCTTGGTGCATTCGTCGCGCTGACGCACGACCGCCGACACCGGCGCGTGTCGCTCGTGGCCAGCCGCTCGTCACCGTTTCGTGTTCACCAGGGACCGGGCGGCGGCCAGGATCGCGTCAACGGAGATGTCGATGTCATGCTCGGCGGTCGTGGCGTTCGACACCGACACCCGAATGAGGCGCATTCCGTGCCACGTGGTTCCGCCCACCCAGCACGTGCCGTCACGCTGAACGGCCTCGATGACCTCGTCAGTGCGGCTCGGGTCGCCCAGGCTGACGAGGACCTGGTTGAGCACGACGTCGTTGAGGATGGTCGCTCCCCCGGCCTCGAGCCGAGCGGCCATGCGGCGGGCGAGTGCGCAGGAACGGTCGACCAGGTCTGCGACCCCGTCGGACCCGAGCTCACGCAGGGCCGCCCACACTGCGAATCCCCTTGCCCTCCGCGACGACTCGGGCGTCAGGTCGCCCAGGACATGGTCCGAGCCCGCGCCCGACCCCGTGAGGTACGCGGCGGCATACGACATCGTCGCCGCGTGCAGCGTGGCGTCGGCGCAGAAGGCGAGACCGCAGTCATAGGGCACGTTGAGCCACTTGTGCGCGTCCGTGCCCCACGAGTCTGCGAGCTCGATGCCGTCGACGAGGTGGGCCGTGCGCGGACTGGCCGCCGCCCAGAGTCCGAACGCACCGTCGACGTGAACCCAGGCATTGCGTTCCTTGGCCATGGTGGTCGCGGTTCGCAGGTCGTCGCAGGCGCCCGTGTTGACGTTGCCTGACTGCAGACAGACGATCACCGGCCGGTCGCCGAGTCGGTCGAGCGTGGTGCGGACCTGCTCTGTGTCGATGGCGCCCTGATCGTTCGCGGCGACGGGTTGGATGGCGCTCGTGCCGAAACCGAGCAGGCGAGCCGCGCGGTCGATGGTGGCGTGGCGCTCCTCGCTCGCAACGATGGTCACGCGCGGCGCCTCGAAGAGACCGTCGCGTGCGACGTCCCATCCGGCGTCGGCGAGGACCCGCTGGCGGCCGACCGCCAGACCGACGGTGTTCGCGGCCTGGGCGCCGGTCACGAAGCCGACGCTTGCCGTGGGCGGCAGACCCAGCAGCTGCTTCGTCCAGGCGCCCGCTGCTCGCTCGGCTGCGGCGGCGGCCGGCGAGAGCACCTCGTTGTAGGCGCACTGGTCCCAGTCGGTGGCAACGATGTCCGCCGCGGTGGCCGCTGGCGAGGCGCCGCCGATGACGAAGCCGAAGAAGCGCGGCCCCACGGTGCCGACGATCCCGGGCGATGCGGCGGTGACGAGGTCCTCGAGGACACGGTCTGGCGCTGTCGGCTCGGCCGGGAGCGCCCCGCCGAACGCTGCAGCCAACGCCTCCCGGTCCGGCGGCGGATGCACGGGCCTACTCCCGACCCTCTCGCGGTAGTGCGAGGCCTCCTCGGCGGCACGGGCGAAGAGCTGGTGCAGGTCGGCATCCATTCCCGCACGCTCCTCCCCCCGCGTTGCGGGCGCAAGGGTATGGCAGCGCGTGACGGGTCTGCTCGGGAGGGGGCGACCATGGTCGGGGCTGGCACGCTTGTAACGAGCGGCACTGTCTCCCAGAGGAACTCGCCCCAAGCTCCCCTTGACAGTGAAGTCGAACACGTGTTCTACTGGAGCATGGATGAGACACTGGCAGTGAGGAGCTCTCCTTCACGCGACGGCGCCCATTCATCCGATGCCGTGGTGGACCTGGACCACCTCTCCGATCTCTACCGGGCTCGCGTCCAGGGGCGCACCCCGGTGCACCAGCAGGATCTCTCACCGCTCGCACGGGCGCTGCGCAAGCAGGTGGCCGGGGCGGTGCTGACCCACGTGCTGCCCGCGCTCGTCGCCGAGCTGCTGGAGGCGGCCGCCGACGACCTCGCCGCTGCTTCGCCCGACCAGTCGCCGTCGGCGCTCGAGGCGCAGTCCGACGCCGACGTTCGCGTCGTCGAGGCCGTCGAGCGGTGCAAGGCCGTGCTTGACGCAGTGGGTCTGGAGGCGCTGGCCCGGCTGCAGTCGTCCATCGAGTCGAGCGAGCTGGGCCGCTTCGTCGAGCTCGGACGGCCGAAGCCACCGGGCTGGATCGGCAGCGAGGAGCTGACGGCCATGGAGGTGAGCACGGCCACCGGGCTAGGCATGCAGGAGATGCGTGCACGCATCGACCTCGCGACCGCGCGCACGCCCGGGGCCGCCGAGCTGCGCGCCCGCCTTCAGCAGGGCGCCGTGGCCCTCCACCGGGCCCGGACGATCCACGAGGAGCTCCGCACCCTCCCGGCGGAGTGCGGGCCAGCCGTGGTCGACGCGGTGCTACGCCCCAAGGACGGAGCGCCGCCCTCCCCCACGCTCTTCCGCCAACGTCTCACCCGCGCGTGCCTCGCCGCCGACCGCGGGGCGGCCGAGCGGCGGCGATCGGCACGCCGACGTCGAGGTGCGCACGCCCAGATCGACGGGGACGGCCTCGGCGTGCTCACCGTCGTCAACGACGCCGACAAGATCATCGCCGCCATGGAGCGCGCTGACTCCGTCGCCCGAGCGGCACGGCATGCGGGTGATCCACGTGACCTCGACTCGCTGCGCGCAGACGTCATCACCGACACACTGATGTTCGGCTGGCCGGAGACCGGTCTCGCCGGACCGGCAACAGCCTCCCCCCTGACCGGCGCCGCTGACGTATGCCGTTCCGACAGTGAGTGGTTCACCCGCCTCGGCCGGCGGCCGGCAGCCACCGTCACCGTGGTGGTGCCGTTCACGACGGCAGTAGGCCTCACCGACGCGCCGTGCGAGGTGCCGGGCTATGGCTGGGTCGCGGCCGACCATGCGCGGCAGATCATCCTCAACGACGACTCGACGTGGCGGCGCCTCGCGGTCGACGCGGACACCGGCGCCGCCATTCATGTGGAGACCCAGGCCTACCGGCCGACGGCAGCGATGCGCGCCCACGTGGAGGCGGTCGACGGCACGTGTCGGGCTCCCGGTTGCACCGTCTCCGCCGCAGGGTGCGACCTCGACCACGACATCCCATGGCCGCACGGCCCGACCGAAGTCACCAACCTCACCAGCAAGCACCGAGCACACCACAACGCCCACACCCACGGTCACTGGCTCGTGCGTCGTGACGGGGACCGAGTGCGATGGCGCACCAAGGCCGGCCGTGTCTATGACACGTATCCGAAGGACTGGCTCGAAGGAGTGCGTGACTCGACGCGTTCTGCCCCGGCGCACCTTCTTGCCTCGACGTCGCCCGACCAGCAGGTCGATCCCCCGCCGTTCTGAGCACCGCCCATCCGCCAGCCCGAAGCAGCTCGACGAGCACTGCCAGGTCCTTGCCGGGCCGCACGTCGTGCATCAGGATGGGCTGGATTCCGGGGTCCTCGGCATCGTGGGCCATGCAACCGACACACCCGACGGCACGGTCGGCGTCGCCGATGATCACGTCGATGACGTCGGCGGCCACGCGCCGGTTGGTCAGGGGAATCTCACTGGCCCAAGCGGGCAGGTCTCTGGAAGTGATGCCTGCCATGGTGATCCGACCACTTGCCACCTCGTCGAAGTTGTCCCCCGCCGAGGGTCGACGACCTCTTTGGGGAACGCTCAGCTGATCCCGAGCCGACGGGCGACCTGCTCTCCGCCGATCTCGCGGACAAGGCTGGGGTCGCCAACCACGACCAGCTGGTCGGTGGCCCGTGACATGCCGACGTAGAGCATCTCGCGGGCGCGGTCGCTGCTCTTCGCGTTGACGCAGAGCACCACCGCTCGTCGCTCCAAGCCCTTGCACCCGAGGACGTGGCCGTAGAAGACGTCGTCGAGTTCCCAGAAGGACCGCCAGTAGCCGACGTGCCCGTCGGCCTCCTGCCGTTCCACCTGCACCGGGTGGCGTGAGCCCATCGAGAGCAGGGCGACATGCTGCGGTTGCCAGCCCTCCTCGAGAAGGACGTTCACCTGGTCATCGGAACTGTTGATCGCCTCGTCGGTGGCACATGGCACGAAGCGGACGTCGGCCCCCTCTCCTCCTCGCAGGTGCATCCGCATCGGGGCCAGGGGTCCGAAGGCTCTCGCGATCTGCTGGGTGTTGCGGAGGTTGTGGTCGAGCACGAGCGGGACGAGCGGCACCGGGGGCTGGCCGAAACGGGCAAAGATCCTCTGGTTCTCGTCGGAGTAGACGTAGAGGCCACCCTCGTCCTCGTCCCGCAGGGCCTTCATGAGCGGGTGCCACCAGTGGTCGGCGAAGTCCTGGGCCTCGTCGACGATCACCGCGTCGAACTTCTTCCCGTCGGACAGGCCGGCGGCGATGGTGGCCATGCGAGCGGCGAGATCGCGCTCCCAGAAGTCTGCGTCATTGCGGTCGTGCGACGCTGTGTCGATCCCCCACTCGTTGGCGAGGTCTTCGAAGGATCCGACGAACGCCGGCCGGTGGTTGCGCGGCACCCCGGCCAGCTGCCGCTTGAAGTACTGCGAGAGCCCGATCGAGTAGCAGACGAGCGCGACGCGTTGCGCCTTCCGGTCCCCCTGGCCGCGCGTCAGGTCCTTGGCCTGGGTCAGCGCCAGGATCGTCTTCCCGCTTCCTGCGCCGCCGCGGATCTCCATCCGCCTGATGAGCCGTGTGACCGACAGCAGCGTGGCTTGCTCCTGGGTGAGCCGGTCCGCGGCAGCCTCGCGTTCCTCGGCATCATCGGCCCGGTCGTGGACGGGGAAGTTGCGCCCGCTGAGGATCTCGCGGACGAGGTCCACGTCCTCGGCGCTGGGCACGCGTTGAGTGTTCTGCTGCAGCTCGCACACGGCGCGCAGTCGCCCGGCGAGATCGTCCAGGTCACGTCGCCCGCTGATCATCCACCGCGGACATTCTGGCGTCGCGAAGTCGGCAGCGATGTCCGTGTAGGGCACCACGATGGCGTGCCCCCAGCGCACCCGGCTGTGCCGCGCCTTCCATCGCGGATCCTCTTCGACGAAGGCCCGCAAGGCGTACTTCCCGTCACGGCACTGGTCCACGGGTCGGATGCGGCTGCGCCGAGCGCCGCCGCCGGACCACCAACGTCCCTCGTCGTCGACCGAGACGCTGCCGCCCTTGACCTCGACGACGACGATGCCGACCTGAGGCATGATGACGACCACGTCCAGCTCGTGGTCCTTGACCGGCGACGTGAGCCGCATGTTGGGGATGAGCACGGTGTCGTCCGGAGCGGTTCGGCACAGCTGCTCCCAGACCACTCGCTCCGACTCATGCGCGAAGCGCGGCGCCTCCCCCACGACCCTGACCATGCCCAGACCGTAGCGCCGGGCGGTGGAGAACGGGGTAAGGCTGGACCATGAGCGCGGCGGGAGGCCACGCGACGAGGGGAGCGCGCGTGACCAGTGGCGAATCGGGCGGCGGCGACGTGACGTGGCGGGACGGCGTCACCTTCCACGCCGAGGCGGTCCCCGTCTACGACGGGGACCCCACGCTCGCGCACGTGGTCAAGCGAGGAGCCGACATGGCTCACGTCGCGTACCGGCCCTCGCACCCGAACCCGGCGGAGCACGGAGCGCGTGCGGGGCAGGGCACGAGCCGCTGCGTGTGGGTCAGCAGCGAGCAGGGAGCCCAGTCGGAGGGCATCAGCGAGAGCTGCCTGGAAGGGATGATCGACACGTGGCTCGAGCCGGGCGCGAGCATCGGCTGGCACCTGCACGACCGCTCGGAGGAGCTCTACTACCTCATCGCCGGGAACCTCACGGTGACGGTCGAGGACCTCGTCGGGCGGGAGCACGTCCTCCAGCTCGCGCCCGGCGACAGCCACCGCGTCGGCACCGGCATGAGCCACTCCTCGGTTGCGGGTGACGTCGGCGCGCGCTTCCTGTGCGTCATGCTCTCGACCACGGTGGACCACAAGGCATGAGGGCTGCGGTGGTCGGCACGGGCTGGGGGCGAGTCCACATCCGGGCCCTGCGCCAGCACGGCGTCGATGTCGTTGCCGTCTGCGGCTCTCGCCAGGACGCGGACCGCACCCGCGCGGTGGCGACCGAGGCCGGCATCCCGCTGGCCCTCCACGACGCCCGTTCGGTGCTCGACCTCGACGTCGAGCTCGTCTCCGTCGCCACGCCGGCGAGGACGCACGGCGAGCTGCTGGCGCTCTTCCGCGACGTCCCCAAGATCTGCGAGAAGCCCGTGGTGGGTGTTGCCGGCGACCTCCGGGACCTGCCTCAGGGCGGTGCGCCCACCTACGTCAACTACGCCTTCGCCTTCCTCGACACCGCGAGTGTCTTCGCGAAGGCTCTGGAGCGCACCGGCGCCCCAGAGCGCGTCAGCATCGACACGGCATACGACCTGCCCTTGCCGTTCCCGGGGCCCGAGTGGTTCCTCGAGGGCGCCAGCCACCCGCTGTCGTTCGTCGTCCACCTGCTGGGGGCACCGACGCTGGTGGCCGGCCACACCACGGCTGCCCCTCACGACGTCACCGTTCTGCAGCTCACCCTCGGCGCGACGCAGGTCGAGGCCACCTCACGGCACTTGCCCGGCCAGCGGGGCATGCGGCACACCATCCGCGCGAGCACCGCAGCCGGAGAGCTCGAGCTCACAGGAGAGTTCAGAGTCGGGGCGCCCTGGCGCTTCGCACCCGTGCGCCTCGACGGCGTGCCGCGCCAACGCCCGCAGCATCGGAGCGGCGCTCGGGGCGATGGGATACGTTGACGCAGGCGGAAAGCACACAGACACAAGGCTTTTCACGCCCGAGCGTGCTGCGTCGATCGACCGCTGCGTGCAAGAGGCCTTCGTCAGCGACAGGCCGGCCTGAGCGCGCACGCCCAGCGGTCGGCACGCGGCCGCTGTCCCGACGCCGGGACAGCGGCCACGTGCCGCGCGGTCAGGCGACGCGCTGCTGTGGCGCGGTCTCCTTGGTCTTGCCCGGATCCATCTCGACGATGTCGCCGAGCACGTCGTCGATCTTGCTCATGAGCTCCGGCTCGAGCTTGACCCCGGCGGCCTTGACGTTCTCGGCGACCTGCTCGGGGCGCGAGGCACCCACGAGCGCAGCTGCGACGTTGGGGTTCTGAAGCACCCACGCGACGGCGAGCTGGGCCATGGTGAGGTCCGCCTCGTCCGCGATCGGCTCGAGGTTCTGCACGCGCGTCAGCACGTCGTCGTTCATGAAGCGCTTGATCATGTCGGCGCCGCCCTTCTCGTCCGCAGCGCGCGACCCCTCCGGCGGCTGCTGGCCGGGCTGGTACTTGCCCGTCAGAACGCCTTGCGCGATGGGGCTCCACACGATCTGGCTGACGCCGAGCTCCTCACAGGTGGGCACGACCTCGCCCTCGATGACGCGCCACAGCATGGAGTACTGCGGCTGGCTGGAGATGAGCTGGAAGCCGAGCTCCTTGGAGAGCGCGACGCCCTCGCGAATCTGGTCGGCGGTCCACTCGCTGACGCCGATGTACAGCGCCTTGCCCTGGCGCACGATGTCGGCGAAGGCCTGCATCGTCTCCTCGAGCGGCGTCTCGGTGTCATAGCGGTGAGCCTGGTAGAGGTCGACGTAGTCGGTCTGGAGGCGCTGCAGGGAGCCGTTGATCGACTCCATGATGTGCTTGCGCGACAGGCCGGTGTCGTTCTTGCCCGCGGGGCCGGTCGGCCAGTAGACCTTCGTGAAGATCTCGAGGCTCTCGCGCCGCTCCCCCTTGAGCGCCTCGCCGAGGACGGTCTCCGCCTTGGTGTTGGCGTACGTGTCGGCGGTGTCGAAGGTACTGATGCCCGCCTCGAGCGCAGCGCGCACGCATTGGGTCGCAACGTCGTTCTCGACCTGCGAGCCGTGGGTCAGCCAGTTGCCGTAGGTGATCTCCGAGATCTTGAGTCCGCTGTTGCCGAGGTATCGAAAGTTCATCGTTCCACCGTATGCCGCTCGGCCGGCTGCGGAAGACGCGCCCCGTCCGCCGTGAGACAGGTGAATGGGGAACTCGACACGTGGGTACGAACGTTGTCCAGCAGCAGGCACTTGGAGGGTCAGGTGTCGGGAATCCTCAAGTTCACATGAACGTTGAAACGCTTGAGGCACGCGCGTGCAGAGTGCCGCGCTCGGACCCGAAGGGGGTGCACCATGAGGCGACGGAAGTACGAAGAGTTCGAAGAGGACAACGGAACCGTGCTGCGTTATGCCCGCCATGACAACGGGGGCGGCTTCGTCGAGTCGCATGCCCACGTCGACCCGACGGCCTACGTCGGTGAGTTCGCCTACGTCGACCGCGGAGCCGTCGTCGGCGAGGGCGCCCGCATCGCGAGTGGCGCCTGGATCGACCGCGATGCGGTCGTCTACGCCCGTGCCATCGTCGGCACCACGGCGCACGTCGCCACCGGTGCCGTCATCGGGCGGGACGCGAAGGTCGGCGCCCGCGCCAAGATCGGGCCCAACGCCCACGTCTGGGACGGCGTCCGCGTCGACAGCGACGAGCTCATCCCGGAGGCCGCGGTCGTCCGCGCCGGATCACGACGGCGTCACGCCGCCTGAGCGGTCTGCAGATGATGAGCGTCCCGCTGCGACCGAGCTGCCGTGGCGAAATAGCCAGGGACTAGGCGGAGCCGGCGACACTGCACACGGCGGCTGCCACCGCGGGCGCGACGCTGGAGTCGAAGACGCTCGGGATGATGAAGCTGGCGTTGAGCTCCTCGGGCCCGACGGTGTCGGCGATGGCGGTGGCTGCTGCCACCATCATGGCGTCGGTGATCTCGGAGACGTGGGAGTCGAGCAGGCCGCGGAAGAAGCCCGGGAAGACCAGGACGTTGTTGATCTGGTTGGGATGGTCCGAGCGGCCGGTCGCCACGACGGCCGCGTGTTCGCTCGCTGCCAGGGGGTCGACCTCCGGGATCGGGTTGGCGAGGGCGAAGACGATGGCACCCGGGGCCATGGCCGCGATGTCCTCGCCGGTCAACAGGTCAGGAGCCGAGACACCGATGAAGACGTCGGAGCCGACGAGGACCTCGCTCAGCGTGCCGCTCACGCCCCGGGGGTTCGTGTGGTCCGCGATCCACCGCCGGAAGGGTTCCAACCCGCCGTCACCCGACCGCACCGCGCCAGTGCGACCGCAGGCCACGATGTCGCGAGCGCCCTGGGTCAGCAGGAGCCTGATGATCGCCTGACCGGCCGCGCCGACACCGGACACGACGATGCGCACGTCGTCGATCGACTTGCCAACGACCCGCAGCGCGTTCTTCAACGCCGCCAGCACGACGATCGCGGTGCCGTGCTGGTCGTCGTGGAAGACGGGGATGTCGAGCAGCCTCCGAAGGCGCGCCTCGATCTCGAAACACCTCGGCGCAGAGATGTCCTCGAGGTTGATGCCGCCGTAGACCGGCGCGATGGCGCGCACGATCTCGACGATCGCGTCGGGGTCCTGGGTGTCGAGGCAGACGGGCCACGCATCGACGCCCCCGAACTGTTTGAACAGTGCTGCCTTTCCCTCCATGACCGGCAGGGCCGCGAGGGGCCCGATGTTCCCCAGGCCCAGCACGGCCGAGCCGTCGGTGACGACCGCCACGGTGTTGCGCTTGATCGTCAGGCGGCGCGCATCCTCCGGGTGGTCGGCGATCGCCCGGCAGATGCGGGCGACGCCGGGCGTGTAGGCGCGCGACAGGTCGTCGCGATGCTTGAGCGGCACCTTCGGGTTGACCTCGATCTTCCCGCCGAGGTGCAGCAGGAAGGTCTGGTCGCTGACCTTGCGGACGACCGCCCCGGGGATGGCGGCGATCGCATCGGTGATGAGCCGGCCGTGGGCCTCGTCCCTGGTGTCGCACGTGACGTCGACGACGAGTCGGTCCGTGCGGCTCTCAGCGACATCGAGTGCCGTGAGGGCGCCCCCGGTGGAGGCAACAGCTGTGGTCAGGGCCGCGGTGGCGTTGGCCGCCGCGGGCACCTCGACCCGGACGGTGATCGAGTACCCGGGACTCGGAGTGGCCATGACAGTCCTCTCACGCGGCGCGACAGTGCCGACCAGCCCATCCAACACCCGGCGACCCCTCAGCGGGTCGCCTGCGTCAGCGCGAGGAACTCCGCCCGCGAGCGTGGGTCGTCCCTGAGGCTGCCGAGCAGGCTCGAGGTGATGGTGGTGGTTCCCGGGGCCTGGACGCCGCGCAGCGTCATGCACAGGTGCTCGGCCTCGATGACCACCCCGACGCCGACGGGACCGAGCTGGGCGTTCAGCCACTCGGCGACCTGAACGGTCAACCGCTCCTGCACCTGGGGCCGTGACGAGAAGTGCTCGAGCACGCGTGCCAGCTTCGACAGGCCCAGGATGCGGTCGCCGGGGAGGTAGCCGACGTGCGCCGTGCCGACGAACGGCAGCATGTGGTGCTCACAGAGCGAGCGCACGGGGATGCTCCTCGCGACGATCAGCTCGTCGTAGCCACCGTCGTTGGGGAACGTCGTCATCTGGAACGGTCGTGGGCTCATCAGCTCCGCGATGGAGGCCGCCATGCGCTCGGGGGTGCGCCTCAGCGACTCGCTGTCCAGATCGACGCCCATTGCCTCCAAGAGGATTCGGGCCCCGAAGGCCGCGCGGGCCAGGTCGGGTTCGGTGACGGGACCAGTTCCGCTCCAGGTCTTCCGAGGTCGGTCAGGCCGTCCGGCGGGATTCGGTGAGAGGTTCACGCGTTCGTTCCTTCCCGGGCGCTCGCCCGTCGTGGTGGTGGAGGGCCAGGACGCCCACGTCACCCGAGGCCCGGGACGACGTCGAGCGGAGCCAGCGACGCGTGCTCTCGTGGGCCCGTGCCACGAGCGAGGTCGTCTGGCTGAAGTCGGCGGGCGAGACCGTCAGCGGGCAGAGCGGGGGCAGGACGTGCAACTGCGCGTCGCCCACGAAGCCGCGAACCTGCGCCACGAGCTGCCGGTGCAGCAGCAGGCTCAGCGCGGTCAGGACCGAGCCGACCGCCGTCCTCGGACCGGCCCCCGCGCACGGATAGCCGGCGGGCAGCAGGTAGATGTCCGTGACACCCCGGGCCGCCGTGTGGGCGAGCACGTCGAGCTCGCCGATGGCGCCGTCGACGAGCTTCCTGCCTTCGAGCACCACAGGCGGGAGCAGGCCGGGAACAGCCGCGCTCGCCCGCACCACACTCGCCGCATCACCCGCGGCCAGCACGACTCCGTGACCGGTCACAAGGTCCGTGGCGGTGACCTCGACCGGGATCGTGGCGTCCTCGAGGGCGTCGTAGCCCAGGTTGCTCCTGAGGAGGCGGTCGAGGCCTGCGCCGGCGAAGAGCGACGTCCGGGTGCCGCGCGCCGCCCCCAGGCACCGGCGTAGGTCGAGCGCGAAGACGTCCTGACGACGCATCCGCTGCCACAGCAGCACCAGCGTCTGCAGCCGCGCCTCGAAGCTCCCCGGGCCCGCGAGATATGCGGCGTTGACCGCGCCGACCGACGTGCCGACGAGCAGGTCCGGCTCGATCCCGCAGTCGCGCAGCCCCAGCAGCATCCCGACCTGCACCGCGCCGAGGCTGCCGCCGCCGGTCAGCACGAATGCCGTGCTCATCGTCAGTCCTGCCGGATCGGCCAGAGGACGGGCCGGGGGTCGAAGCGCGTGGCGAGCCGCTGCAGGGCCACCGCCGCCATGAGGAGCCCGAAGTCGCGCAGTGCCACGTCGTAGAAGCCGGGCAGGAGCAGGAGGTTGAGGATGATCCCGCCCAGCCAGGCGGCCACGACGATGGCGCCGAGGCGGGGGTGGAGAGCCACGACGAGGCCGGCGACGACCTCGACGACGCCCACGGCATACATGGCCTGGTGTGGTGTCACGGGTAGGGGTCGGGACAGCACGGGGGCAAGGTACTGGTCCCAGTGCACAAGGAGATTCGTGAACTTGTCCAGACCGAAGACGACGGGCGCGACGACGAACGCGGCGCGCAGCACGGCATACGCCTGGTAGGTGGCGTCACCCCTGGGGGGACGTTCGGGGTGCTGGACCCGGGTGGCGGTTGAGCTGGTGCCGATGGTGACCATGTGTGTCCTCCTGGACGGGTGACCGGATGTCCGTCCAGCCGCTCCGGGGACATCCGGCCGACCGGGTGGGACGCTGACGGGGTGTTAGTGCGTCCACGAGTCGCGGTTCTTACCGGGCGAGTCCAGGCCGGTAAGAGATGCGCCGCTGCACACCGCCAACAGGGCATGACCCCGCACCAGGCCCACCCCTCGGCCACGCCGCTCCCCTGCCAGTCCCCGGGACCGCCGCTCGACGTCGTCGAGTGGCGCCTGTGCCGACTGCGGGAGGCAGGCTTCCCGGCGACCTTGGCTCGTCACCTGGCCCGGGAGCACGTCGACCTGCACGCCCTCCTCGAGCTCGTCGACGCTGGTTGCCCGCCGGAGCTCGCGGCCCGCATCCTGTCGCCGGATGACGAGCTTGACGGGGCGAGCCGGTGACCGCCGTGAGCCGGGACGACCCGCGCTCGAACGCGGCCTCCTCGGCACCGGGCCCGGGGGCCGCTGAGTCGACGGACTGGGTTGCAGCGCTCCGCGGCTCCGGCCCCGAGCAGGTCGTGGCCCTGCGCCGGCTCCATTCAATGATGTGCCGGGCAGCCGCCCACCAGGTGTGGCGCATGCGCTCCGCGCTGGCCGATCCCTCGCCCGCCGCGGTCGACGTCCTTGCCAACCAGGCCGCGGACGAGGCGATGACGGCGCTGCTCGGCAAGCTGCACACCTTCGAGGGCCGCAGCCGGTTCACCACGTGGGCGTTCAAGTTCGCCATCCTGCAGGCCGCGACTGAGGTCAGGCGGTTGCAGTGGCAGCACCGCGAGGTCGAGCTGCGTGACTTCGACGTGCCGAGCGCGGCGGTGCAGGAGAGTCCCGAGCTGTATGCGGAGGGCAACGACCTCGCGGCCGCGGTGGCCGACGCCATGCGCCAGGTCCTCACGCCCTACCAGCGGCGCATCGCCATCGCACTGCTCGTCGACGACGTGCCGATCGACGTGCTCGCCGACCGGCTGGGCACCAACCGTGGAGCCCTCTACAAGACCCTGCACGACGTGCGTGTCCGCCTGCGGGCGGAACTCACGGCCACCGGACACCTGACCGTCCACCCAGCCGGTCCCGCTGGCCCGGCGACCACGGACAGCACCCCGCACGTCTCCCCCACTCCCACGGCAGGCACCCGATGAGCACCACACCCCAGCCCCGCCCCAACGCGCCGACCGGCCTGACAGCACGACACGTCGACGCACTCCTGCAGGACACGACCCCCTGGCTCTCGTGCGACGAGTGCTTCGAACGGATGGACACGTATGCCGAGGCGCTCGTTCGCGACCCCCGGCACCGTGAGGAGGCGATGGCCGCCCACCTGCGGGGGTGCGCGGCCTGCGACGAGGAGGCGCGTTCGCTCGTGCAGCTGCTCCAAGGCCGGTGACGGGAGCGCGACAGCGGGCGACGCCCGACCACGCCCCTCGTCATCGTCGACGGGGGGTGTGGTCGGGCCTCCGGGATGCTCAGTGGACCTCGCGGCTCAGGCTGAACCGTGCGGCGACCGCCGAGATCAGCAGCGCCCAGCCCGTCAGCACCAGGGCCGCGACCGTGGGGCTCGGCAGTCCCTGTGCGGCAGAGCCGACGCTCGTCAGGGCGATCGCGGCCCCGGCGGGCAGCCAGTGCGCGACGTCCGGAACGAGGTTGGCCAGGATGCCGACCTCGATGATCATGACCCAGGCGATGGCACCGATGATGGCAGCGACGGTGTTGCGGGTGAGGGCGCCGATCGCCACCCCGACCAGTCCGTAGAGGGCGGTGGCCACGGTCGCGCCGAGCCAGAGCTGTGGCAGGTCGACGGGCAGTGAGTGGACGCCGCGGAAGCCGTAGACGAGGACCGCCTCGGCATACGCGATCCCGAAGGTGACCGCCCCGAGGACGGCCCCGAGGCCGACGACCGTGGCGGCCTTCGCGGCGAGCACGCGTCCGCGGCGCGGCTCGCCGAGGAACGTCTGCGCCATCGTCCCGTGACGGTACTCGCCGGCCGCCACGAGGATCCCGATCGCGAGCATCACCATCGAGGTCAGGGCCGAGATCGAGAGCGTGTGGTTGACGTGGTCGGTGGAGCCGAACGCGGGGCCCCCCGGGCTGGGCACGAGCGCGTTGGACGCGACCGACGCCATGCCCAGGACCAGCGTGATGCCGATGCTGACCCACGCGGCGGGAGTGGTGCGGAGCTTGTACAGCTCAATGGAGACAAGGGTTTTCATGACCAGACTTCCTGGGTGTCGGTGGGGTGGATGAGGGTGTGGAAGACCGTCTCGAGGTCGGTGTCGTCCCCGACGAGGTCGTCGACGGGGCCGGCGGCGGCGAGCGTGCCGCGGTGGATGACGACGACGTCGTCGGCCACGGCTGCAACCTCGCTGAGCAGGTGGCTCGAGAGGAAGACGGTGCCCCCCGCGTCCGCGAAGGACCGCAGGAAGCGGCGCATGTCGCGGATCCCGTCCGGGTCCAGACCGTTGAGCGGCTCGTCGAGGATCAGGGCCGACGGGTCGCCGACCAGCGCAGAGGCGAGGGCGAGACGCTGCTTCATCCCGAGGGAGAAACCGCCCACTCGACGTCCCGCAGCGTCCCCGAGCCCGAAGCGCTCGAGGAGGCTGTCCGCCGTGTCGGTCGGGACGCCCGCCTGCATGGCGGTCAGCCGGAGGTGGTTGCGGGCACTGCGGTTCGGGTGGAAGCCCGGGTCGAGCACCGCACCGACGACTCGCGTCGGGTGCGGCAGGTCGGCGTAGCGCACGCCGTCGATCGTCGCCGTCCCAGTGGTCGGCTCGGCGAGGCCGAGCAGGATCCGCATGGTCGTGGTCTTGCCGGCGCCGTTGACGCCGAGGAAGGCGGTGACGCGGCCGGGCAACGCGGTGGCGGTGAAGCCGTCGAGGACGGTGACGGGTCCGTAGTGCTTGGTGAGCTGGTGGAACGAGAGGGTTGGCATGGTGTGCACTCCTGGGTCGGTGCTGTTCTGGCTGACACCAACGATCCGGCGCAGGGGTGGTTGCCGTCGTCGGCCGGGCGGCCGAGCCTGCAGGCGCACTTCACGGCGGGTCAGGGGCCCGCTCCGGTGCCGGCATACGCCCGTGGGCGTACGCCCCAAAGCCGATCACGCGCGGGCCCGGGCTCCCTACTGTTCAGACATGGACGTGCGCTCGCGCCGACGGACCCCGCGGATCGACCCGCGCGTCCTCGACGCCGTCGTGGCGACCGTGCTGTTCCTGCTGCTGGCGTTCTCCTTCGAGGCCCCGGTGCATCCCGGCCAGCGGCCCGTGGACCCGTGGACATGGGTTCTGGCCATCGGCCTCACCGCCCCGTATGCCGTCCATCGTCGGCGCCCGTGGGTCTCCCTCACCGTGGTGCTGGGATCGCTCGTCGTCTTCTCGCTGCTGCACTACGCGCCCTACCCGGGGCTCAGCGTGTTCGTCCTGATCTTCGGGCTGGCCCTGCACGGCCGTCGCAAGGACTCGCTCGTTGCCCTGGGTGCGACCGCCGTCGTGTTCGCGGTGGCCCTGGTCAGCCAGCCAGCGGGGGTGGTGGCGGTCAGCGACGTCATCTCGACGATGCTCGCGACCGCCGTGGCGTGGCTCCTGGCGGACAACCTGAGACAGCGGCGCCTGCGGTGGGCGGCCATGGAAGACCGCGCACAGCTGCTGGAGCGAGAGCGCGAGGACCGCGACCGCGTCGCCGTGGCGGCCGAACGGCTGCGCATCGCCCGCGAGCTGCACGACGTCGTCGCCCACTCCATGTCGGTCATCGCCGTGCAGGCGGGCATGGGTCGTCATCTCATCGACACCGATGCCGCAGCCGCGCGTGGCGCCCTCGAGGTGATCGAGTCGACGAGCCGGGCGGCGCTGACCGAGATCCGCGGCATGCTGGGGGTGCTGCGCCATGAGGACGAGTCGGCCGCGCTGCACCCGCTGCCCGGGCTGGCCGACATCCCGGCACTCGTCGCGGAGACGCGCCGAGCCGGCCTGGGGGTGACACTCGACGCGACGGGAGCGCACGGCGACCTGCCCACGGGCGTCGACCTGGCGGCATACCGAGTGGTGCAGGAGGCGCTGACGAATGTCCTCCGGCACGGCGGCCCCGTCGCGCACGTGCGGGTGACCTGTGCAGCTGAGCGCGTGGAGCTCGAGGTCGTCGACGAGGGGCGCCCGAACGGTGGACGCCCGAACGGTGGACGCCCGGGCGGTCGCCACCTGGACGGTGCGCCGGCGGCGGTCCCGGGGTCCAGGCACGGACTGCTCGGGATGCGCGAGCGGGTCGAGGTCTACGGCGGCAGCTTCGCCGCCGGCCCGCGCCCCGGCGGCGGCTACCGGGTGCACGCGGTGCTGCCGTATGCCGGGGGGCCGCGATGAGCGAGGTCGTGCGTGTCGTCGTGGTGGACGACCAGGCGCTCGTGCGGGGCGCCTTCCGCCTGCTCGTCGACTCGGCTCCCGACCTCGAGGTCGTCGGTGAGGGCCAGAACGGCGCCGAGGCCATGGCCCTGGTGCGTGAGCTCGAGCCCGACGTGGTGCTCATGGACATCCGGATGCCCGTCATGGACGGTCTCGAGGCGACCCGCGCCATCGCCGGACTGGGCGTCGCCACACGGGTCCTCGTGCTCACCACGTTCGACCTCGACGAGTACGTCTTCGGGGCCCTGCGGGCCGGCGCCAGCGGCTTCCTGCTCAAGGACACTCCCCCGGCGCAGCTGCTCGACGGGATCCGCGTCGTCGCCCACGGCGAGTCCCTCCTGACACCCAGTGTGACCCGGCAGCTGATCGAGGAGTTCGTGCGGCAGGCGCCGGCCGGTGCGGCGGGTCGAGCCGAGGCCCCGGCATCCCTGACGACGCTGACCGAGCGCGAGACGGAGGTGCTGGTCCTCGTCGCCCGCGGACTGTCCAACCACGAGATCGCCGAGGAGCTGTTCGTCACCCCGGCCACGGCGAAGACCCACGTGAGCCGGCTGCTCATGAAGCTGGGAGCCCGTGACCGCACCCAGCTCGTCGTCACGGCATACGAGAGCGGGCTGGTCCAGCCGCGCGCCCACTGAGCGCCGACACGGCGGCCAGTTCGGGGTCCCGGGTCGTGGGGGCGTGGCAAGCTGCGCGCCATGACCAGCGACGGGGGAAGCCTTGCCGAGGGCCTCTACGAGAGTCTCATCACCGCCCACCTCCAGAGACGGCTCGAGGCCGCGGGCGACATCAGCGCGCCCCGCGGACCGGTCGCGGACGCGGACGAGCCCGAGATCCTCAGCCGGCACGTCGCCCAGGCAGTCACGCGCGTCCTGCGCAAGGAGCGCGACCCGGGTGTCCGTGTCGACCTCGTCAACCGCGTCCTCGGCCTGCTGGGCTCGGACGAGGACGTCATCGTCGACGCCTCGCGGCAGCTGCTGTCGGTCTACTACACCGGCGGCCACGGGCCGGTCCGGTCAACGGGTCGCCCGGCAACGCCGCTGTCAGACGCGGCCCTGCTGACCAACGCGTCCGGGGAGCCGGGCATCGGGCACGAGCTCCGCGCCGAGCTGCCCACCGCGGACCGCGTCGACGTCATCATGGCCTTCGTGAAGTGGCACGGGATCCGTGTCATCGAGAGCCAGCTGCGCCAGCTGCGGGACCGCGGTGTGCCCTTCCGTCTCATCACCACGACTTACATGGGCGCCACGGAGCGTGCCGCGCTCGACCGCCTCGTCACCGAGTTCGGCGCGCAAGCCCGGGTGCAGTACGACGCGCAGCGGACGCGGCTGCACGCGAAGGCGTGGCTGTTTCGTCGCCACACCGGATTCGACACGGCCTACGTCGGATCCAGCAACCTCTCGCGTGCGGCACTGCTGGACGGCGTCGAGTGGAACGTTCGCCTCTCGTCCGTGGCGACGCCGTCGCTGATCGATAAGTTCCAGGCCACGTTCGACAGCTACTGGCACGACGCGACCTTCGAGGCGTACGACCCGGAGCGAGATCGCGACCGCCTGGACGACGCCCTTGCCGAGGCGTCGGGGCGCCGGCCGCACGACCGGGTGACCCTGTCGCTCTCGGGGCTCGAGGTGCGGGCCTACCCGCACCAGGCCGAGATGCTCGAGCAGCTCGACGTCGAGCGCGTCGTCCACGGCCGGCACCGGAACCTCGTCGTCGCGGCGACCGGCACCGGCAAGACCGTCGTCGCCGCGCTCGACTACCGGCGGCTCTGCGAGCGGTCGGGCAGCCGACCGACCCTGCTCTTCGTGGCCCACCGCCGCGAGATCCTCGAACAGTCGCTGCGCACGTACCGGGAGGTGCTGGGCGATGCCGACTTCGGCGAGCTCT
Organism: Terrabacter sp. FW104-15G4B; assembly: GCF_058790095.1. NCBI lineage: Bacteria > Bacillati > Actinomycetota > Actinomycetes > Micrococcales > Intrasporangiaceae > Terrabacter > Terrabacter sp. FW104-15G4B. Next base: position 20,464 of record NZ_JBYTCI010000017.1, read on the forward strand.
ACGTCGGTGGAGCACGCCCCGAGCGATGGGGCCACGTCTTCGCGTCGGTCCAGTCGCTCACGGCCTACGGCATCGCCAACCTGCCTCCGGACGCGTATGCCGTGGTCGTCATCGACGAGTTCCACCACGCCGAGGCGCGCACCTACCGGTCCCTGCTGGACCACCTCCGCCCGGAGGAGCTGCTCGGCCTCACCGCGACTCCGGAACGTGGCGACGGCACCGACGTCCGGGCCTTCTTCGACGGCCGCGTGGCCGCGGAGCTGCGGCTGTGGGACGCCCTCAAGGCCGAGCTGCTGACGCCCTTTCACTACTTCGCCGTCGCGGACGGCACCGACCTGCGTGCCGTCGACTGGGCCAACGGGGCGTATGCCGTCCAGTCCCTCTCGCAACTCTTCACCGGCAACGACGCGCGAGCACGCTTGATCCTCAAGGCGCTTCGCGACAAGGTCATCGATCTCGGGAGCATGCGCGCCCTCTGCTTCTGCGTCAGCCGCGACCATGCGCGCTACATGGCCGACGTCTTCAACCGCGCCGGCATCTCATCAGCGGCGGTCCTCGGCGACACACCCGCCGTTGAACGCGAACGCCACGTGACGGACCTGCGAAACGGCCGCCTCCAGGCCCTCTTCACCGTCGACGTCTTCAACGAGGGTGTCGACGTCCCGGCCATCAACACCGTGCTCTTCCTGCGACCCACCGAGAGCTCGACGGTGTTCCTCCAGCAGCTCGGCCGAGGCCTTCGCCGGGCTCCGGGCAAGGCCGTCCTCACCGCCATGGACTTCGTGGGCCACCACCGCCGGGAGTTCCGCTTCGACCAGAGGTTTCGGGCCATGACCGGCGCCACCCGCACGCAGCTGGGACGCGAGATCGAGCGGGGCTTCCCGTTCCTGCCGGCGGGCACGCAGATCATGCTGGACCGCCTCAGCGAGGAGCTCGTCCTGCGCAACATCCGAGAGCAGGTGTCGGACCGGTGGGCCACCATCGCCGCCGAGCTGCGCAGGCACCCGACAGACGACCTGCGCGTCTTCCTCGAGGAGTCGGGCGTCGAGCTCGCCGACGTGCTTCGCTCAGACCGCTCGTGGGCACGGCTGCGACGGGAGGCCGGGGTGGGAGCGGCGGACGGAGGACCCCGAGAAGCCAAGCTGCTCAAGCGAGTTCGGGCCCTGGCGCATGTCGACGACCCGTATCGAGCTGCGGCCTACCGCGCGTGGCTCGCCGGCGACGGACCTTCGTACGCAGACAGTGATGCCGCAATGCAGGCATACGCCCGGATGCTCTTCTTCTCGCTGTTCCCTGACGGAGGCGGCTTCTCCACCTACGAGGACGGGCTGAGCGCTCTTCGTCGTGAGCGCGCTGTCGTCGAGGACCTACGCGCCGTCCTCGACGTGGCCTTGTCCAGCGCGCCACACGTGACTCGTCCACTCGACGGCGAGCTGGCGAGGCGGCCACTACGGGTGCACGGCCGCTACACCCGTGAGGAGGCGGTGGCAGCGCTCGACTACGTCGACATCGAGGGCCGCAAGCCCAACAGCTTCCGGGAGGGCGTGCTCTTCTCGGCGGCAGCCAACACCGATGCCTTCTTCGTCACGCTCAACAAGTCGGAGTCGGACTACTCACCCACCACGATGTACCGCGACTACGCCATCAGCCCCACGCTCTTCCACTGGGAGACGCAGTCGGGCACGACGGTGGCCTCGCGGACCGGTCAGCGCTACCTCAACCACGAGCGAGAGGGCAGCCACGTGCTGCTGTTCGTCAGGGAGGCCAAGACGACCGAGTTCGGCGGCGGTGCGCCGTACCTCTTCCTCGGCGAGGCGACCTACGTCGAGCACCGTGGCGAGCGGCCGATCGCCATCACCTGGAAGCTGCGGAACCCCATGCCGGCAGACCATTTCGCCGTCGCCAGCGTCGTCGCCTGACCCACCCCTGCGCGTCCGCCGCCGCCGCACGGCTACACCGTCGGAGCCGGCGACGAGCTTCGCGCCACCTGGCACGTCAGCGGCGAGTGCGGGCGCTGTCCAGCGGACCATCAGCGTGCTCTCAGGCTCGGGAAGCGTTGCCGCTCCACCCCGGTCCGGGTGCTGGGCGGAGGTACGAAGCGCGTGAACAAGGCGCTACCGTCTATGGGTCGAATTTTTACCAAAAGAAGGGAAACGAGCCATGGTGACGATTCACCGGTCTCGAATGATCGCGGCTCTGGTCGCGCTGCTGCTGGCATTGGTCGGCTTCGTGCTCACTCAGTCGGCCACCGCCAGCGCCACGGGGCAGCCCGTCGCCGCGGGCACTCCCTGTCACGGGAAGGGCCCGAAGGTCTGTCCCGCGACCTCCACCCCTCCGCCGACGAGCTCCTCCGCGACCACGTCGTCCACCTCTACGAGCACGACGAGCACGACGAGCACGACGAGCACCACTACGAGCGTGCCGGCGACGACGACCGCCACCACGACGACCTCGCCGGCTGGGCAGGTCTGCACGAACCCGTACGTCACCACCTCGGACCCCAACGGCGGCGTGTCTGACGGCGGCTACTACGTCCACAACAACCTGTGGAACGCCTCCAACTACCCGGGCACGAAGGGCACGACGCAGGTCTGCTCGTACCACTCGTGGAACCACCTGGGCTATGCGGCCAACACGGGCGACGGCGGCGTCAAGACCTACCCGAACGTTCACAAGGACTTCTCCGGGCGCTCCATCTCGTCGTTCACGACCCTGTCGTCCCAGTTCGCGCACGTCTCCCCAGGTGCCGGGATCTACGACGTCGCGTACGACCTGTGGCTCAACGGCGTCCCGAACGACGAGGTGATGATCTGGACCGACAACCTGCGACAGACGCCCGCCGGTTCACGGTTCGCCTCCAACGTGTCCTTGTCCGGGTACTCCTGGGACGTGTACGCCACGTCCGGGAACGGGTACATCGCGTTCGTCCCGAGCAACGGCGCGCGAATCACGTCCGGCTCGATCGACCTGAAGGCGATGCTGAACTACCTGGTCTCGACGGGTCGCCGCGCCGCCTCCGACACCGTGGACCAGATCGGCTACGGCGTCGAGATCGTCGACACGGCCGGCGCGCAACAGAAGTGGAGCTTCACGAACTTCAACATCACGGCGCAGTAGTGGAGGCGTGACAAACGGCCCCCGACTGGGCGGCGCCCCTCGGGCGCAGACGACGGCCCGGTCCTTCGGAAGGAGGGCCGGGCCGGTCATCACGACCGTGCGTGGCCACGCCGGCCCCCTCAACGATGGCGCTCAGGCGTGTTGGCGGCTGCCTCCATCGCGCCCTCGACGGCGCTCGGGAGGCGCGTCTCGAAGCCGAGCACAGCCCACCCAGTCGGGACGAACCGGGTCATGTTAGTCGCGATCGCTCGCAGGTTGCCCAACCAAGCCTGGGCCGGCTCCTCGCCGAGGGTGCGACGACGTGGACGCGACAACGGCCTCGTACCGCGCGCCGGTGTCGGGCTCAGTGGCCGCGTCAACACAGGTGGACGGCGTGTGGCTGGAACCGCCTCACCACCTGCACAGACGCGGCAGAGCGGCCGGCACGTAGCGGCGGGACCCGGGTCGGCCCGAAAGCGCTCACGGAACGAGGAAGTACTCTTCCTGCCATGGCACCCCTTTAGGTCAAGGCATGGCGGTGACCTGGGCCCTACGCTGAGGTGGCGGGTTCGGGAAGAGGCTTGTCCGAAGAGCCGGTGTGGGGTTGCGAGCCGGTCGCGCTGGAGTCAGAGTTCGTTGCCCTGGTGCCCTCCCGGGCCCGTCACCGGGCATGCCTGCTGCAGTCGTTCGCGGCGCGGTCGGTCGTGCTGGACGAGCGGGGTGTCGCCGGACTCTGCTCGCTGTTTGGGGAACAAGCGGCCCCTGCCCCGGCGTTCGAACGGGGCTTCGTGTTCCCCGAACTCACCGGTAACGCCTGCATCTAGTGCGGACTCTCCTCAGGAAGGCGTCTCCAACGCCCCTCGGACACCACCTGGGCCACCCCGTCGACCACCCGGATCGCAGACTGGTCGTCGAGGACGTATGCCGGCCCGCCGATCTCGGCAGCCCACTTCTCGGCATCGGCCATGGTGTTCTCCGGGAACACATCGAGATGGGGAAAGATCGAGAAGTCGACGAGGCCGAGCGTGCGGTCGTCGGGCGCTCCCGGCCACTGTACGAAGTCGGCACCGATCCGCGGCGTCATCACCATGCTGCCGGCGCTCACGCCCACCCAGACCGTGTCGGACAGCGACGGCAGGAGGGCCGCCAGCCCGGACTCCTTCATCCAGTGGCACAGGTATGTGGCCTCGCCACCGTCGACGAGGAGCACGTCGGCCGCGTCGATCCACGGCGCCCAGCGTTCCTCGCCGATCGTCGCCAGCGCGGTCAGCTCGAGCAGGCCCAGGGAGTTCCACGACATCGAGGTCATCCCGCCCCACGGCGGCAGACCAGCGACAAACCCGCGCGCCGAGACCGGCCCGCACATCGGATGACCCCACTGTGCGGTGGGGATGCAGAGCGCCGTTGCCTCGTCGACCGGCTTGCCCAGCAGGTCGACGAGCGCCTCATGAATGCTCGGGTTCGTGACTCCCCCGGACGTGAGTAGCAATTTCACGATGCCCACTGAACCACATGGAAGGTCCGCCATCCGTGGTCGGATGGCGGTGTTTGCTGACCATCCTGTCCCAGTCTGCCGCCGCGCCAAACCGCGAGCCCACGCGCGCTCCAGACAGCGTCCGGATATGCCGCGACGCGTCTGATCGTGCCGATGTGCGCGCCTATGTGGCCACCTCCCGGAGACTGTCAGCATGGAGACGCGGCGCCTCATCGGCTTCTGGCGGAGTGAGCAGCATCCCGAGTATCCGGACCGCCGGGCCCTCGTGGATGACGCGTGGGACGTCGACGAGCGGCACCTCGTGTAGGCCTACCTCAGCTCCGGGACCATGGCGGCCCGACATGCAACAGGCCTGTCGCGTTGCAGGCTCTGTGGCAAGGACAACGGGTCGTCGGAGTTCACCGACGGGACCATCAGTGGCCCGAAGGCTTGGCTCACTACGTGAGCGACCACAGCGTCCGGCTCCCCCGCGAGCTGGTCGAGCACGCAACGCGAACGACCGCTGCAATCGAGGCTGTTTCGCCGAACCTCGAATGGTGGTTGGTGCGGACGCCAGAGGCCCTAGCTGACCGCACGACTATGCCGCGACGGGTCCGCGGCCATCCCGATGAGCGGACCGGCCGGTCGGACTCACCCTTGGGGGCCGTCTCCCGTTCGAGTCAAGCCCTCGCGACTCAGATACCTCACCGGCTTGCCGAGCGACTCCGCGTAGGCGATCTCCCGTCGGGTTGACTCACCTACGTAGCCGCCCGGATCCACGATGTAAACCTCGTCAGCCATGCGAATCTTTTGGAAGTGCACGCCACCGAGCCGCCCCCTCAGGTCCGAGATGTCGGCTGCCCAGTCGTAGTCCGGCAAATCGGGGAGGCTGAACGTTCCTAGGCTGATGACGACGCAACCTTCCATCGTGAGCCGCTGGTTGACCTCCGCGAACTCAGCCTCGAACTTGGTCGAGCCGCAGAGGGTGATGACCTTCCCCTCACCCTCGGCCGACTGCGGCGCCTGCTGGTCCTCCATGAGGGTCATGATCGCTGAACGGCAGGACGGGTCTATCGCCGCCCCCTCGACGTCGGCTTCTGCCGCGACCCGTTCGCCGCCCAGACAGTGACGGCGCTCAACTGACTCTGGCATGGCTTCCTAGCACGCTGGCGGAGTGCCCAACGCGATCGAACCACCCAACTCTGTCGTCCTATTGGTCAGTCGCGAAGAGCTCACCGCCGCCGCCATCATTCGCGGGCCATACCGTTCGGCGACGGCAGACTGCGTGTCCGTCGGTGTGCCCTCGGTGGATGACGGCGCCACGACCGTAGAGCGCGGACCGGCGCCACAGGTCCCGGGCTCGAGTTCACTCGGCGAGTTCCGTCTGGAGACGGATGGGCAGGTGTCGATCCGGGACGTCCACAACCGCGAGTACGAGGTTCTCCCGGTCGAGCCAGGTCGATGCGTGGTGACCGTGTGGGGAAATCACCTCGTGGAGCCGGACGTGGTCGCCTTTGACGTGCGACTCGCGGTCAACTGACCCTCCCGACATCACCGGATTTGCCGCCGATCGGTCGTACCGGTGAGCGGTTGGTATTGCCGAGTGATGGATTCGGTTAGTTCCGGGTGCGGTGATGGCCTGGGGTCAGGTCAAGCAGAGTCGCGGACGCCGGTACCTGGGACGAGCTCGGATTGTCGTTCGTGGTGATGCAGCATGCATCGGTGCAGTCGTCAGCGCCGCCGGTGCAGCCGCATGTGCTCTGGTCGTTGGGGTCGTCGTGGCGTTGCGCAGGGCCGCAGCATCCTTCTCCTCGCCAGGCGTCCCGGCCTTCCTTGACGGCGACCGCGGCGATGACGAGGCCAGCGATGGGGTCGGCCCATGACCAGCCCAGCGTGGCATTGAGCACGAGCCCGCCCAGCAGCACTGCGGACAGGTAGGTGCACAGCAGCGTCTGGGTGGAGTCGGCAACCACGGCGTTGGAGCCGAGGGCTTTCCCGGTGCGGCGCTGAGCCCAGGACAGGAACGGCATGATGGCCAGCGAGGCGATCGCCAAGGCGATGCCGACCGGAGAGCGGTCGGGGTGGTGCTCGCCGACCAGTGCACGCACCGACTCGAAGCCGACGTAGGCGGCCAGGGCGAAGAATGACAGGGCCATGAGCCGCAGCGCCTGCTGTTCGCGGCTCTCGGGCAGTCGGTGTCGGAACTGCCACAGGATGATGGCGCCGCTGGACACCTCGACCACTGAGTCGAGCCCGAACCCGACCAGTGCCACCGAGCCGGCGACCAGACCGGCAATGATGGCGATGACCGCCTCCACGATGTTGTAGGTCACGGACGTTGCGGCAAGGAGTTGAGCCCGCCGTCCCAGGCGCAGCCTGTCTTCGGCGGTCAGTCCGCCCGACGGGTACACGCGCGAGGTCATCGGGCGGCCGAAGGCGTGCTGGTGCCGAAGTTCGGGCACAGCGTGACAGCGTCACCGGTCAACCCGAGCAACCGCTCCGCCGCAGCAAGCAGATCAAGCACCGCCGACTCGTGGGTGAGGGAGAACACCGATGCCCGGCCCCGCGGCTGAGAGCTCACGAGCCCACAGTCCTTCAGACAGGCGAGGTGCTTCGACACCGTGGACTGCGCCAGCCCCAAGTGCTCCATCAGGTCCACCACCCGGTGCTCCCCGAGGGCCAGGTGGCGCAAGATGACGAGCCGACTCGAGTCGCTGAAGCCGTGGAACAAACAGGCCGCCGCCTCCAGTGCGGCCACTTCCACTCGAATGCCTGCCGGCGCCGACGGCTCCGCCGCTGATATCGCCATAGAGCGATGATAGCGGCGCTCCGGCGCTTCCCGGCCGCCGCAAAGGACCCACCGAAGTACCGTGCATCATGCACATTCGCGAGGTTGACGAGAGGGACAGCTCCTGGGAAGACCACAACCCCGTGTTCCGTGTGTACACCTTCCGGGGTGGAGAGCGGCATGACGCGTCCTGGACCACCTGGACCTACGACGTTGACGATACGGACCTGATCGACGTGGCGCAGTGGGCTCAAGGAGAGGTTGGCGGCTCCGGCCTCTACGCCGGGGCGCTCGTCAGCCACGCCTCGGCTGCGCCGGACGAACCCCTTCGTAAGGGGCTTGTGTGGCTCATCGGGAACGATGCGAACGGCGAACCTCTTAGCCCGCGGGAGGGGGCCGCTCAGAAGCGAATGAATGATCTTCGGGGAAAGAGCATCACCTTCGGCCGATGGCTCCACAGGCGTTCGCCTACCGCCGTCGCGGCAGGAATGGGCATGTCAAACGGGCCGGCCTCGTCCGCGTCTACGGCGTGTGTCCCGGAGGACCAGGTCGGCTCCGCGTCGGGTGTCTCCAACATGGCACGCTACGTCGGCGCCGCCGTCGCCAGTGCGCTGGCCGCGAGCGTCTACGGCAGCGTCATCGCGGACCGAACGGCAGATCTGCGTCCGCTGCCGCGGCCGGAGCGTTCGCCCTGCGCACGACGGCCAGCGGCGGCGTCCTAGACAGCACCGCCACGGACGCCTGACCTCGCTGCGCGGCGTACGTTCGGGCGGCGGCCGGCAGGTCCGACTGCCGCAGTCCTCAAGGCGTTTCAGCGCCGCAGTTCTAGCGATGCTTGGGTTCTAGGTCTTGTCGCAATGCTCCGGTAGGAGAGGTGCCTGCAGATGGGACGAGGAGGCCGGAAGTTGCAGTTGGCGGTTGAGGACGAGTACTGGGGGCTGATCCTGTCCGGGGTTGGCACGGTGGCCGCGTGTGAGCAGGTCGGGATCACCCGTAAGAGGGGATACCGATGCGGGCCGAGCGCGGCGGCCTGCCCCGCTGCGACTGCCGGAGTCAGAGCGCGGCTCGCCGTACCTGTCGCTGCTCGAGCGCCAGCGCATCAGCACGCTCCCAAGGGGTCCACGTTCAGCCGCCGTCGACAGAGCCCGCGATGGGCCTGACCCCGCAGCACCACGCTGAGCCCGAAGCGCGGGGTCATGTGCCCTGCGACGCATAGTGGCGCCAGCAAGCACGCTCCGGTGAGATCCGCGCCGCCGCGGGCATGCGCCGCGTAGGTCTGCCTCCTGCAGAGGAGGATGTCGACATGCCTCATGAACATGTGCCGCTCGGAGCCAGCTCCTGAACGGCACCTGACCGAGCGACGCTCGGATCGCTCGATGCGCTCGTGCGGGTCGTCGTTTCGGCTCGCTCGGATGTCGGGCCGTGGGACCGTTCGATGGTGACTCGACCCCGATCAGAATGAGGCACCGAGATGGCGAGTGACCTGGCTGGCAACCATGCGCTGAGCGAGACGACAGGTGAGACGGCGACGCAGGACGCTACGGCGGTAGCACCGGCACCGGGTCGTGTCCGCGGGCTGCTGCACTTCACGCTTCCTGGGTCCTACGGTGCCGTCCTGTTCGCGGCCATGTCGTTCACCCCATCCCTGCTCCCGCGAGGCGGTTTCATCCAGGGCCTCATCTGTGGCATCACCGCAGCCATCGGCTACGGCCTCGGCGTCCTCGCCGCATGGCTGTGGCGCGCCTTTGCCGATCGGGAGCCTCGCCACCCGAAGCGCTCTTCCTGGCGCACCTTCTTCATCGCTACGGGAGTGCTGCTGATCGGCGCCTTCGGCCTCGGTCAGTACTGGCAGCACGAGATCCGTGGGTTGATGGGGGTGACGGAGTACAACCTCCCCTTGGTGGTGGCGTCGCCGTTCGTCGCGGTGTTCTTCTTCTCCCTCTTCCTGCTCATCGGGCGGGGCATCCGCCGGATCTACCGCTGGGTCGCGGACCTGCTCGCTCGCCGGTTCGGACGGCGGGCAGCGGAGGCCACCGGCTGGGTCCTGGTGACGGCGACCGTCTACCTCGTCGTCAGCGGGGTCCTACTCGACGGGCTCGTGAGCGCCCTGGACGAGAGCTTCTCGGTCGCAAACACCGTCACCCAGGAGGGAGTGGCCCAGCCCACGACCGGCCTCCGCTCAGGCGGCCCCGGCTCGATGGTCTCGTGGGACTCGCTCGGCCGTGAAGGCCGCACATTCGCCGCAACAGGTCCGACCGCGAGCGACATCGAGGTGATCGTCCGCCACCCTGCGAAGGAGCCGATCCGCAGCTACGCGGGACTCGACTCGGCCGACGACACGGAGCAGCGGGCCGCCCTAGCCGTCGACGACCTGCAGCGTGCCGGCGGCTTCCGGCGGGCAAACCTGCTCGTCGTGACGACGACGGGCAGCGGCTGGGTCGACCCGGCGCTCGTGGCCCCCTTCGAGTACCTGACCGGCGGCGACGCGGCCACCGTGGCGATCCAGTACTCCTACCTGCCGTCGTGGCTCTCGTTCCTCGTCGACCAGTCGAAGGCCCGGGAGGCCGGTCGCGCCCTCTTCGACGCGGTCTATGACCGGTGGTCGAAGCTGCCCCCGGACCAGCGCCCGAAGCTGTACGTCTCGGGTGAGAGCCTCGGCACGTTCGGCGGTGAGACCGCCTTCAGCGGTGAGTACGACGTCCGCAACCGCACCGCCGGGACCGTGTGGGCGGGCCCCCCCAACTTCAACACGCTGTTCCGCGACTTCAGCGACCACCGCGATCCGGGCAGCCCCGAGATCCAGCCGGTCTACAAGAACGGCCGGACGGTGCGGTTCGCAACGGATGCGGCCAGCTCGATCCCGCCCGCAGGCCAGCCGTGGGACGGCACCCGGGTCGTCTACCTCATGCACCCCTCCGACCCGATCGTCTGGTGGACCCCGCAGCTTGTCTTCAACGAGCCAGACTGGATCGGCGAAGCCGCCGGCAGGGACGTGCTCGAGGGCATGTTCTGGATGCCGTTCGTGACCTTCTGGCAGGTCACGGCCGACTTGCCGTTCTCCACGGGGGTCCCTGCCGGCCACGGGCACAAGTACACGACGGAGTACGTCGACGGCTGGTATGCCGTGATGCGTCCCGTCGGCCTCAGCGCGGCTGACCTGACCGCACTGAGGACTGCGATCGCGGCCCTCGACATCCCTTGACCGGCGCGCGCACCGCCCGGGCACTGCACCACCAGCTCAACCGGCGCGCGAGCGGGCGCACCTGGTGATGGCCGGCCGCTGCCGCCGGTGGGATCTCCAGCAGCCGCCGGCCGACGGTTGACCGCCGCACAAGTGGCCGAGCGTCTTCGTCCGAGCCAGAGCCAGGTTCACCGGCTCGCCAGAAACGGGGACCGTCCGCGCAGCGGGCGGCACGGTGGCCGCGGCGCCGTCTGGTGGCACCCGGCCGGCGTCGAGGAGGGCGCTGTCACCACGGCCACCCCCGCGCACATCGACGAAGGGGAGCCCCCAGCGCTTCTTGCTCCCAACGACGGCCGGCCCGGCCCTACGTGTAGGGACCGGGCCGGCGTCATTGCCGATCAGCCAACGTCATCAGACCAATCTGCTGACATTGCTGACCAACCGAATGTCACTCGTGACTACGTCGCTCGTGACATCTCCTGACCGTTGACATCAGCTGCAACCGCTGGTGCTTCCGCAACCCTCGCAGACGTAGCACGAGCCAGCGGGGCGCATCTTCGTGCCGCAGGTCATGCAGATCGGCGCGTCGGCCGTGATGCCACCGAACTTCTCGAGCAGCTCGGCCGAGCTGTGGACGTCCGAGGACGTCTCGCGTGCCGAGGCTGCGCCGGCGCCGGACTTGACCTCCGAGGCGTCGAGCTCACCCTTGGCCGACTCGTCAGCCTTCGGCTCGGCCTTCTTCGAGACCGGGGCCGACTGCTGGAGTGACTCGAGCTCGTCCTCGAGCTCCTCGTCGGACTCGTCGGTCTCGGTGGCCTCGTAGGAGCCGGTCTCGACCTGACGCGCCCGCTCGGCAGCCGTGTGGATGCCCATGAAGGAGCGGGTGTCGAAGTCGAGGTAGTCCAGCGCCAGGCGGCGGAAGACATAGTCCATGATCGACTGCGCCATGCGCACGTCCGGGTCGTCCGTGAGGCCGGCCGGCTCGAAGCGCAGGTTGGTGAACTTCTCGACGAACGTCTCGAGCGGCACGCCGTACTGCAGACCGATGGACACCGCGATCGAGAAGGCGTCCATCACGCCGGCCAGCGTCGAGCCCTGCTTGCCGAACTTGAGGAAGATCTCGCCGAGCTGCTGGTCGTCGTAGGTCCCGGCCGTGAGGTAGCCCTCGGCGCCACCGACGGCGAACGACGTCGTCTGCGAGTTGCGGCGCTTGGGCAGGCGGCGACGGACCGGGCGGTACTCGATGACCTTCTCGACCTTGACCTCGGCGGCAGCAGCGTCGGCGGCGGCCTTGTTGTCCTTGGCCGTCGAGCCACCGTCGGACAGCGGCTGACCGACCTTGCAGTTGTCGCGGTAGATCGCCAGCGCCTTGATGCCGAGCTTCCAGCCCTGCATGTAGACGTCCTGGATCTCCTCGACAGTGGCCGTCTCGGGGAGGTTGACCGTCTTGGAGATGGCACCCGAGAGGAACGGCTGCGTAGCGGCCATCATCCGCACGTGGCCCATGGCCGAGATCGAGCGCGCGCCCATGGCGGTGTCGAAGACCTCGTAGTGCTCGGGCTTGAGTCCGGGGGCGTCGATGACGTGACCCTTGTCGGCGATGTACTCGACGATGGCCTCGATCGACTCCTGCTGGTAGCCGAGCTTCTTCAGGGCCCTCGGGATCGTCAGGTTGACGATCTGCATCGAGCCGCCACCGACGAGCTTCTTGAACTTGACCAGCGAGAAGTCCGGCTCGATGCCGGTCGTGTCACAGTCCATCATGAAGCCGATGGTGCCGGTGGGCGCGAGCACCGACGCCTGGGCGTTGCGGTAGCCGTACTTCTCACCGAGCTTGACGACGTCGTCCCACGCCTTGGTGGCGAGCTTGTGGACGTCGGAGTCCATCGCGTCGAGCGTCTTGATGTTGTCGTTGGCGGCCTGGTGCTTGCGCATGACGCGCTTGTGGGCGTCGGAGTTGCGGGCGTAGCCGGCGTAGGCGCCGACGACCGCAGCCATCTCGGCGGACCGCTTGTAGGCGGCGCCGGTCAGCAGTGAGGTGATGGACGCGGCGAGCGCGCGACCACCCTCGGAGTCGTAGCCGTGGCCGGTCGCCATCAGCAGCGCGCCGAGGTTGGCATAGCCGATGCCGAGCTGGCGGTAGTTGCGCGTCGTCTCGCCGATCGGCTCGGTGGGGAAGTCCGCGAAGCAGATCGAGATGTCCATCGCGGTGATGACGAGCTCGACGACCTTCTGGAACGTGGCGGCGTCGAAGGTGTCGTCGTCGCGCAGGAACTTCAGCAGGTTGAGCGAGGCGAGGTTGCACGAGGAGTTGTCGAGCGACATGTACTCCGAGCACGGGTTGGACGCCGTGATGCGGCCCGTCTCGGGGTTGGTGTGCCAGGCGTTGATGGTGTCGTCGTACTGGATGCCCGGGTCGGCGCACTCCCACGCGGCCTTGGCGATCTTGCCGAAGAGCTCACGCGCGTCGATCTCCTCGATGACGGAGCCGTCCTGACGCGAGCGCAGCCCGAACTTCGTGCCGTCCTCGACGGCCTTCATGAACTCGTCGTTGACGCGGACGGAGTTGTTGGCGTTCTGGTACTGGACGGAGACGATGTCCTTGCCACCGAGGTCCATGTCGAAGCCGGCGTCGCGCAGGGCGCGGATCTTGTCCTCCTCGCGCGCCTTCGTCTCGACGAACTCCTCGATGTCCGGGTGGTCGACGTCGAGCACGACCATCTTGGCGGCGCGGCGCGTGGCGCCCCCCGACTTGATGGTGCCGGCGGACGCGTCGGCGCCGCGCATGAACGACACGGGCCCCGAGGCGGTGCCGCCGGAGGAGAGCAGCTCCTTGGAGGAGCGGATGCGTGAGAGGTTGAGGCCGGCGCCGGAGCCGCCCTGGAAGATCTTCCCCTCCTCCTTGTACCAGTTGAGGATCGAGTCCATCGAGTCGTCGACCGAGAGGATGAAGCAGGCGGAGACCTGCTGGGGGCTCTTGGTGCCGACGTTGAACCAGACCGGCGAGTTGAACGAGAAGACCTGGTGCAGCAGCGCGTGGGTGAGCTCGTGCTCGAAGATCTCGGCGTCGTCGGGCGAGGCGAAGTAGCCGTTGCTCTTGCCGGCGGCGACGTAGGTCAGCACGACGCGGTCGATCAGCTGCTTGAGCGAGACCTCACGCGCGGCCGTGCCGACGGCGCCGCGGAAGTACTTGGTCGTGACGATCGTGCTGGCGTTGACCGACCAGAAGTCGGGGAACTCGACCCCGCGCTGCTCGAAGATCGTCTCACCGGTCTTCCAGTTCTGCTGGACGACGTCGCGCTTCTCCCACGTGACCTGGTCGTACGGGTGAACGCCGGGCGTGGTGTAGATGCGCTCGATCTTGACGCCCTTGGCGCCTGTCTTCGAGCGTGAGCTGCGGTTACCGATCTCCGTCATGTCGTGCGGCCTCCCTGACCGAATCTGCTGATGGGAATGAGTCTTGCGCGGAGCACCGACAGGGTGGGTGCTCCAGTGTTGTGGAGGGTGGTTACCGCTGGGCGTCGAACCGGGCGGGAGCCGTGGGCTCCTCCCCCAGCGCGTCGCGCTCGGCCCGGAGGAGCGCGATGGCTGCCTCGAAGTCCTCGAGGCTCTCCCACGCCTGGTAGACGCTGGCGAACCTGAGGTACGCGACCTCGTCGAGCTCGCGGAGCGGTTCGAGGACGGCCATGCCGACCTCGTGCGCCTCGATCTCGGCGTTTCCCTGCGACCGGATGGTCTCCTCGACCTTCTGGGCGAGGAGGGCCAGGTCGTCTTCGCTGACCGGGCGCCCCTGGCATGCCTTGCGCACGCCGGAGAGGACCTTGGCCCGGCTGAACGGCTCGGACGCCCCAGACCGCTTGATCACGTTGAGGCTCGAGGTCTCGATCGTGGTGAAGCGGCGGTTGCACTCCGGGCACTGGCGACGGCGGCGTATGGAGGTGCCGTCATCGGTCGTGCGCGAGTCGATCACCCGCGAGTCGGTGTGACGACAGAACGGACAGTGCACGTCTGGTCACCTTCCTTCCCGAGACCCAGTTGTTCAACACGCGCGAACCACCCCGTATGCCGTCCGCGCCCCTCCTCAGGTCCGTGTCGGTGTTCGTGGGACCGACCTGGTCTGGGGATGGGTCTGGGGACGACGTGGGGATGACCTGTGCGTAACCCCCGTTTGGTTGGGGACTACATGTGGACGTCTTACATCCATGTAACTACTAGATGTAGGGGTAACTCTAGGCATGGTGTGACCGAACCGCAAGCAAACGCCGCAGGTCCGGCGCGTCGCGTCGCTGACCTGCGCAAATGCCGTCAGCGCCCGCTCACGGGCCGTCTGCGCGCCGTGTGCGGGCGGGTCGGCGGACTGTTACCGAAGCGTGGAGAAGCGGAGGAACGCGCGTTCCCGGCCCGTGGGTCTCGCCCTCCTAGCGTTCTTCTCAACACCAGGAACAACCACACAGCCACCGCCGAGGCAGCTCGGCAGCACCGGAAGAGAGACCGACATGATCGCCAACCGCCGCAAGGCCATCGTCCCCCTCGCCACCCTGCTCGCCGCTGCGGCCGTCGCCGTCGGCTCGGGTGCCACCTTCACGTCGACCACGTCCAACTCGACGAGCGCCGTCACCACCGGCACGTTGACGCAGTCGAACAGCAAGGCCAACGCTGCCATCTTCAACCTCACGAACGTCAAGCCCGGCGACACCGTGACCGGCAACCTCAAGATCACGAACACCGGCACGCTGCCCGCCGCCTTCAGCCTCACCGAGACCAGCTCGGCCAACGCCTTCGGCCCGACCGCCACCCCCGGGTCCAACCTGAACCTGAAGATCACGAACACCACGACCAGCACGGTCGTCTTCGACGGCACCTTCGGCGGCCTCGAGGACAACAAGAAGAACGCCCTCGGCACGATCGCACCGGGCGTCGCCAACGACTTCACCTTCGTCGTGACGCTCGCCGGCACGGCCGACAACACCGACCAGGCGAAGACCGCTTCCGCGGCCTACCAGTGGGACTCCGTCCAGCTCTCCGGTGAGACCTTCACCCAGTGATCCACCTCAGGGGAGCCGGCCCGGCTCCCCCTGAGCCGTCACGCCAACGGACGTGACGGCATACGCCCCCAGTCCTGACCAGCACGACCCGAACGGGAGCCGAGCAGACATGAGCACCTCGACCGGCCGCCGCGGCGGCATCCTGCGCCGCCTGCCCCGCCTTGTCGGCAACCTCACGATGACCGTGGTGCTGCTGCTCTGCCTCGCGTGGGTGGTCAGCGGCGTGCTCGGCTACAGCCGCTACGTCATCACCGGCGGCTCCATGTCGGGGACGTTCGAGAAGGGCTCGATCGCCTTCGAGCAGCAGGTGCCGGTGGGCGACCTGCGGGTCGGCGACGTCATCACCTACCAGCCGCCGGCCGGGTCCGACGTGCACAACCTCGTCACGCACCGGCTCGTGTCGATCACCTCGACACCAGGCAAGCCCACGTCGTACCGGACCAAGGGGGACGCGAACGCGAGCGTCGACCCGTGGAAGTTCGCCCTGGACCAGGGCAGCCAGCCGGTCGTCCGGTTCACCGTGCCCTCCGTCGGCTACGCGTTCGTCGCCCTGTCGCACCGGGAGACGCGCATGCTGTTCATCGGCGTGCCGGCCGCGCTCATCGGCCTCATCTCGCTGGCGGAGCTCTTCCGCCTGGGACGCAAGAGGCGCGACGAG
This sequence comes from Terrabacter sp. FW104-15G4B, assembly GCF_058790095.1. Classification (NCBI taxonomy): domain Bacteria; kingdom Bacillati; phylum Actinomycetota; class Actinomycetes; order Micrococcales; family Intrasporangiaceae; genus Terrabacter; species Terrabacter sp. FW104-15G4B. Next base: position 36,706 of record NZ_JBYTCI010000017.1, read on the forward strand.
CCTGCCGAGGAGAGCAACGACGCCGCAGGTGCCGCCGAGCCGGCGCCCGCCGAGGCCCTCGTCCTGACAGGCCCTCTGCGCTGAGGTGTGCCACGCCGACGAGCCGCCCGGCTCGTCGGCCCAGAAACCACCGGGTCCGCGCCGCTTCCCTGGGCGCGCGGGCCCGGTGCCTCGTTCTGGCGGCCGGTGTCCGCGGCGGCCCGCCGTTACCGAACTGTGGATCTCGCGAGGACGCGGCGTTGACCACGCCTGCACCGCACCTCCCTAGCGTGGAGGTCACACCATCACGGAGAAGGACCCATGCGCCGCACACCGCTCGCCCTCATCGCCCTGGCCCTCGTGGCCGCGGTGCTGGGCCTCGGGATGCCGGGCTTCTCCACCGCAGCCTTCACCTCGAGCAGCCGGTCGACCGGATCCGTCACAGCCGCGGCCGACTGGACGCCGCCGACGGTCTCGATGAACGCCGTCCCGACGCCGCTGACCGGGACCGCCACGGTCACCGCCACGGCGAGCGACGGCGAGACCGGCGTCGCGAACGTCGTCGTGCAGTACCTCGCCAACGGCGGCAGCTCCTGGGCGACCATCTGCACCGCCACCTTCGCGCCCTACAGCTGCGCGTGGAACACCAGGAACGTCGCCGACGGCGGCTACGACCTGCGCGCCGTCGCGACCGACAACGCCGGCTACGCCACCACGTCGGCCACGGTCACCACGATCGTCGCCAACAACCTGCTCGTCGTCCTCTCCTCCCCCGGCGACATCGTGCGCGGGTCGGTGCCCCTGCAGACGACCCTCTACAACGCCGGCTCCGTCCTCTACACGGTGCGCGTGGAGTATGCCGTCGCCGGGTCCGGGAAGTGGACGACCCTCTGCACCGGGCTGGTCGCCCCCTACCCCTGCACCTGGGCCACGACCGGCGTGGCCGCCGGATACTACGACCTGCGCTCGTCCGCCATCTTCGGCACGACGACGACCTACTCCGCCGTGGTCCCCGACGTGCTCGTCGACAATGCGGCGCCGACCACGACGATGAGCGACCCGGGGACCCCGCTGCGCGGCACCGTGACGCTCTCGGCCACCGCGGCCGACGCCGACTCCGGCATCGCGTCGCTGAAGATCCAGATGGCCGTCTCAGGGTCGAGCACGTGGAGCGACGTGTGCACGAACGCCAGCTCGCCGGCCTCGTGCCGCTACGACACGACGAAGATCGCCGACGGCACGTATGCGTTCCGTTCGGTGGCGACCGACGCCGCCGGCAACGCCACGACGTCCAACGCCGTGACCGGCCGGGTCGTCGACAACACCGTCTCGTCGATCTCCATGGAGGACCCGGGTGCCTACCTGAGCGGCTCGGTGACCCTCAACGCCACCGCAAGCTCCTCCGCCGGCGTCGTGTCGGTCCGCATCCAGCGTGCCGCCAACGGCACGTCGACCTGGACCGACGTCTGCACCGACACGACCTCGCCCTACACCTGTACCTTCGACACCACGGCAGTCACGGACGGGGCCTACGACTTCCGCGCCACCCTGCTCGACGGCAAGTCGGTGCAGGCCACCTCGTTGGTCGTCAGTGCGCGACGGGTCGACAACACCCCCCTGCGCGGCGCCGACGTCCAGGCCGCCAACGGCGGCACGACCGTGGGGCGCCTGGAGTCCGGTGACACGCTGGTGCTCACCTACAACGACCTCATCACCCTCGACTCTGTCACCCCGGGGTGGACCGGGACGTCCACGGCCGTCACCGTGCGACTGCGTGACGGCAACCTGCTGGGCCTGGGCAACACCGGCGACACCGTGGACGTGCTGAAGGGCCAGTCGGCCGTGAACCTCGGGTCGGTCAACCTCAAGCAGGAGTACGTCAAGGCGAGCAAGACGGTGAACGTCGCCGCCACCATGACCGCCGCGACCGTGAAGGTCAACGGTGTGGACGCCACCCAGGTGACCCTGACGCTCGGCGCCGTCACGGGCAACAGCTCGCTGCGCAACTCCACCACCGCGGCCACGATGGTGTGGACCCCCTCGACGTCCGTCCTCGACCGACTCGGCCGCGCCGGCTCCGGCGTGCCGGTCAGCGAGACCGGCACCCTCGACCGAGACTTCTGACCGGCGGACACGATGGACGCCCTCAGCCCCGGCAACCGTGCAGCTCGCACGGGCGACCCTATGCTCACCCAAATGGTGGCCCAACTGCTCATCGTGGAGGACGACGACGGCATCGCGATGCCCCTGACCCGAACCCTGGAGCGGGAGGGGTATGCCGTCCAGCGGGTCGACAACGGCACCGAGGCCATCGCGCGTGTCGGCACCGACCACGTCGACCTCGTCATCCTCGACCTGGGCCTGCCCGACCTCGACGGGCTCGAGGTCTGCCGCACCGTGCGCGCCGCCGGCTACCACGGGGGCATCCTCATCCTCACCGCCCGGGGCGGCGAGCTCGACCGTGTCGTCGGGCTCGACGTCGGCGCGGACGACTACCTCTCCAAGCCCTTCGGCCTCTCGGAGCTGCTGGCGCGCGCCCGCGCCCTGCTTCGTCGGACCAACCGCGACGTGCGCGGTGCCGACGCGGCTCCCCTCTTCCCCTCGAGGTCGGGCCCTGCCGCGCCCGCGGACCCTGCTGCACCCCCCGTCCAGGAGGGCACCGCCGAGCCAGTTGCCGCCTACCTGCCGGGTGACCGCGCTCCTTTGTCGTCCGGCGCGCTCGAGCCCCTGCGCGTGGATCCTTCCTCGCGCCGCGCCTGGGTGAGTGGGGATGAGATCTTCCTGACCTCCAAGGAGTTCGACGTGCTCGCCCTGCTCGACTCCGAGCGAGGGTCGGTCTTCACCCGCGAGCGCCTGATGGACGAGGTGTGGGACGAGAACTGGTTCGGCTCGACCAAGACGCTCGACGTGACGGTCGGCCGCCTGCGACAGAAGCTGGCCGACGACTCCTCCTCGGTCCGTGTGGTCAGCGTGCGGGGTGTGGGCTTCCGACTCGAGGCCGGAACCACCGATGCGTAGGCGTCTCGTCGCCTCCTTCGTCGGGCTGACCGCCCTGGTGATCGTGCTCTACGGCGTGCCTCGTGCCTGGTTCGTCGCCGACCTCGTCGGGGCATCCCAGCAGGAGCTGCTCGAGCGCACCGCCGACCTCACAGGCCTGCTCCTCGACGAGCACCAGACGCACGACCCCGCCGCCACGGCCGCCCTGCTGGCGCGGGCCGTCTCGCCGGGTGACGTGGCCCTCTACACAGCCGTCGACGGCACGACCGTGCGCGCCGGCGACGCCCCCGACACCGAGGGCGACTCCCTCTCGGCCACGCGCCCCGTCGCCAGCGGCGGCACCCTGGTCCTCCTGCGGTCACAGGCCGCGCTGAGGGCGCGTGTCCTCGGGGCGTTGACGCCGCTGCTCATCATCGGAGTCGCCCTGCTCGTTGCGGCAGCCGGTGCGGGTCTGGTGCTGGCCCGGCGGCTGTCCCGGCCCTTCCAGTCGCTCGCCGTCGCCGCCGGCGGCCTCGGACGGGGCGACTTCCGAATCCCTCCCGCGCGCTCGTCGGTGCCTGAGGCCGATGCCATCGCACAGGCGCTGCAGGACAGCGGCCAACGCCTCGAGGTGATGCTGGCGCGGGAGCGCAGCTTCGCCGAGGTCGCCTCGCACGAGCTGCGGACACCGCTCACGGCGCTGCGGCTCGACTTGGAGGACCTCACGCTCTGGCGCGAGACACCGCCCGCAGTGGCAGTCCAGCTGCGCTCGTCGCTCGCGGAGGTCGACCGGCTCTCGGCGGCCATCACCGCGCTGCTCGAGCGCTCGGACCTCGAGCGCACGAGGGACGCCCAGGATCTCGACCTCGAGGCCGTGGTGGCGCAGGCAGTCAAGCGCTGGCAGCCGGCGACCGGCGAACCGCACGTCGTGCACACCCCCTCGGGCACGGTGCCGGTGCATCTACCGCGTGTCGCACTGGAGCAGACACTCGACGCCCTCATCTCGGGCGCACTGGGCGCAGTCGAGCGCCCGACCGGCGGCGGGGACCGCCCCGGACGGGTCCGGTTGACCACCATCGACGCCGGGTCCCACGCGCGCATCGAGGTGACCTGTGAGGGCGGCGGGGGCCAGACCGCCTGGGGCGCCGACGTGGCCGGGGCTCGGGAGCTGGCCAGCCTCTTCGACGGGCGGGTCGTCACCGCCACCGACCACCGCGCGGCGGTCAGCCTGATCGTGCCGGTGGGTGAGCCGGCCGCCTCGTCGCCGCGGGCCTCCGCCTGACGACACGCCTGACCGCCCCCGCCCGCACTCCTGGGCCACGGCTGCCTCGCGGCAGTTCGAGACGGTCAAAAAGCGTCGATCTGTCACAATGCGGTCAAACCGACAGGGGGCAACGATCATGGAAGACCTGCGCGAGGCCGTGCGGCCGGCGTCGAGGGTGAGGAGCAACCCCGATCCGAGCCGGGAGGAACAGCTGCGACGCTACGACGTCCTCGGGCACGCGCCAGGTCGCGACCTGCAGGCGCTCGTCGACCTCGCCGCACAGATCTGCGAGGTCCCCAACGCCGCCATCAACCTGATCAGCGCCACCGAGCAGCACCAGATCGCCACGGCCGGCTTCGAACCCTCGATCTGTGCACGCGCCGACTCCATGTGCGCCGCCCTGCTCGAGGACAGCAACGTCGTGCTGGTCCCCGACGCCAGCGCAGACCACCGCTTCCAGGACAACCCCTTCGTGACCGGTCGCATCGGCGAGGTCCGCTTCTACGCCTCGGCGCCCCTCATCACGCCGCAGGACGTCGTCATCGGCCGGCTCTGCGTCTTCGACGACCGGCCGCGCACCCTCTCACCGGAGCGGGAGGCCACCCTCACCGTCCTGGCCGAACGCGTCGTCGACATCCTCGAGCTGCGCCTGCGCGAGCGGGAGCTGGAGGCCTCGCTCGCGGCCCTGACCGCCGCCCGTGACGACCTGCACCGGTCCAACGAGCTCCTCTCGCTCTTCGCCGGTCAGATCAGCCACGACCTGCGCACCCCGCTGTCGGCGATCATGGCCAGCGCCGAGCTGCTCTCCCAGGAGCCCGCGGTCGCCCAGGACCCCGCCCTCGAGCGTCTTGCCCTGACGGCCTTTCGGGCCTCCGGCCGGATGGCCGGCATGATCGACGCCATCCTCGACTTCGCCCTCGTCGGCGCCAAGCTGCAGATTGAGGAGGCTGACCTCAACGACGTGCTCGGGGGCGTGCTCGAGGACCTGACGCCGATGCTCCGAGCCCAGCGCGCCCGAGTCCGGCCGGACGACCTGCCTGTCGTGCAGGTGGACCAACAGCAGCTGTATGCCGTCCTGCTCAACCTGCTGACGAACGCCGTGAAGTTCGCGCGGCCGGCCGTTGACCCGGTCATCGAGGTCAGCTCGCGTCGTGAGAAGACGGGGTGGCGGGTGAGTGTGCGCGACAACGGGATCGGCATCGCACCCGAGCACCGCGACAAGGCGTTCGCGCTGTTCGGACGTGTGGGCGGCTCCGTCGAGGGCAGCGGCGTCGGGCTCGCCACCGCGAGGCGGATCGTCGAGGCGCACGGCGGGGCGATGGGGATCGAGCAGGCCGATCCGCACGGAACCATTGTCTGGTTCACCCTTCCGGAGCGCGACCTCGCCCCGAGCCGCCACTGAGCCGGTCCTGTACCGGCGAGGGCGCCGACGATGACGATGACGACGGCGTCTGCGCAGCGGCGATCCACAGTGCAACGAGGGCGACGACGAAGGCGATCGGCGCCCGCAGGTCGATGACGACTGCCCGGAGGAGCATCGCGGCGACGGACCACTCGAGCGACCCGTCGTTCATCGATGCCCGGAAGCCGGCCGCGCCCGAGGCGGCCGCACCGTCGAGCACCAGTGCGACGGCGAGGACCCCGACGTGGGCCAGCGCTGCGCCGGCGGCCCACCTCAGCCGGTCCAGCGTCCGGACCGGTGGCGGACATCGGATCACCGCCACGGCCAGCACCGCGCCGAACGCCGCCACCGCGAGGAGCACCGGCGACGCCAGCCCGACGAGCAGGCCGTCGGCGGCGGCCCTGCCTCCGTCCGAAACCCACCCCACGGCCATGAGAGGCACAGTCTGAAGCACCAGGAGCGTGAGCCCGGCCGCAATGACGATCCGTTCACGGCGGCTCACGGGACGAGCCTGGGCCAGCGCAGCGGGTCGGTGCCCAGGCTCGGGCCCGTCGTGTGGCAGGCGCGCTCATCCGCGCCCTGCAGGACCCGCAGGTCCGGCCGACCCGCCGCGATGACGACGAGGTTGCGCGCGCTGTCGGTGCCGGCTCGGAGGTAGTCGGAGTGGCCGGTGGAGGTGCGGCCGGCGTCGACGAACTCCGATCTCGGGTGCAGCCAGTGGTTGCACCCCGAGCCGGTCTGCTTGAGCGCGAACGTCGACAGGCGGGTGGCCCCACGGACGTCGGCGGCGCGGGTGCCGTGGACCATCCAGCCGTAGCTGAAGACGTCGTCGCCCACGGCGCCGAGGACGTTGAGGGCACCGGGCTTGAGCGCCGTCCGCGACACGTCGGAGAAGGGAAGCCCCGGCGCGCCGAAGACGGCAACGTCGTCCACGGCGCTGGTGCGCAACGAGGCGAACCCGGCGAGAGTGGCGCCGTAGGAGTGGGCCCACACCGTCTGGTGGGCGGGACGGTCGCGGGCTGCCTCCAGGCCGGTCACGAAGTCGGCGAGGGCGCCGGCATTGTCGCGAGCGATCGTGGCGTTGAGCACGCTCCGGTCGACGGGCCCGATGATCTCGTGGACCTGAGGCGCGTCGTAGCCCATCCACGTCACGACGGCGACATCGTCGCCACCCGCCACCGCCCTCGCCTCACCGCGCATCCGCACGAAGGTGTCGTCGTAGCGCCGCAGGTCGGTGCCGACCATCGTCGAAAGCCCTCCGACGAACGTCACGACGTGCTCCGCCCGGTCGACGTCGCCGAGCGACACCACCGCCTTGACGTCGAGCCCGCTGGTGTCCAGGAGCATCAGCCGTCGCTGTCCTCCGTCACGCCGGGCGAGGACCTCGCGAACAGCCTGCAGGGCGGCGACGTGCTCCGCCGCCCGCGTGCGCTCCGCGGCATTGGTCGGCGACGCGGCACGCTCCGCCGCCAGGGCGCGCGCCTGGGCGGCCCTCTCCGCTCGCGCCAGCAACGTGAGGTTGGCCTCGTGTCGAGCCGAGGCGGGCACGCCGTCGCGCGCCCCCACCCACTCCGGACGGTCGCGAATAACCGTTCGCCGCTCCTCCTGCGTGAGCGAACGCCACCAGGCCGCGGACGCGAAGACGAGAGACCCCGGGCCGCCAGCGCCGGAGACCGGAGGACGCGAGAGATCTGGCACCGCGCGGGCTGCGACGTCCTCGGCGCCCGGCGCGCCTCGCGCCGCCGACAGCAGCGCGCGCAGCAGCTGTGCGTCGGTTTCGCCGGCGGCGTCGAGGGCCTGGGCCAGACACGCGTGGACCTCTTGCCTGAGCAGCGCGTCGAGCCGTGTCCGGTGCGCTTGCGCCAGGGGGTCCTCGAGAGTGGACCGGACCGGAAGGAACAGCTGTCCGTCATCGTCCACCCACGCTCCCTCCGAGGCAGCCCGCCGATCTGCGCGGTGCACCAGGTCGATCGCGGACTGAAGCCGGCCGGCGGCGCTGCCGACGGCGTGCCCACTCTGCGCGAGGCTGGCCGCGAGGTCACCGAGACCCGCGGCGACGAGCCCGTAGCGATCGGCTGCGGCCGAGGAGGCAGCACCAGTCCAGCGCGGGGCGGCGGCACGACGCCAGAGGACTACCTGCGCCAGGCCGAGGACGCGGCGCCGCCGGTCCTCCAGTCGCCGGCTCACCTCGAGAAGGGCCTGCGGGCGGCTGGCGCGGAGGCTCCGGACCGACATGGTGGTCGCAGCTGCGAGCGCGGTCACGCCGAGCCTCCGCCAGCACCGGACACTACCTGACGAGCCGAGCGCTCCACGGCCTGGTACGCGTCGGCCGCGACGACGAGGGAACGTCCGAGCTCCTTCAGAACCCAGCGCGTCCCGGCGAGCCGAGCCTCCCAGGCAGCTGCGACCTGGGCGAGTCCGGCCGCGGTGCGGCCGCCCGGTACAGCCGCCGCGATCGCGCGGAGGTCGTCGGTCAGCGCGAGGCGCTGCACCTGCGCCAATGCCTCGTCCACGGATGTTGCGGCGTCTCGCAGCGCCGCTGTGTCCACCTCATACCGCATCCCCTGCTCCTTCCGAGAACAGCACGGTAGGACGCTGGATCGCGGCTCGATGCCCGTCGTCCACAGGGCTCGTCGGGGGCGGCGCCGCCTCCCGGGCCCCAACCCCGTAGGGCCACCCCGACAAGCAGAACGCCGCACCCCTGTCAGGAGTGCGGCGCTCTGGGCCGTAGCGGCGGGGTCGAAGCGCCGCTACCGCCAGCCGCTGGAGGTGGAGCCAACGCGGCCGTTTGGGGGTCAGGGGGACGCGGCCGCGTGTCGCGCCTGCGTCCGGTGCACCGACCCGATGATCGATGGGTCAGGGTGACGGCACCACGAGCTGCTGGCCGGCGTGCACCTGGGACGAGCTGAGGGCGTTGGCCACCTGGATCTGGACGACGCCTTCGGAGACCGGCAACCCGGGGAGCTCTCGAGCCGCGATGCCCGACAGCGTCTGCCCCTGCCCGACGGTGACGACGCGCGGATCGCCGCTGGCCGACGCGAGCTGGCCGGCGAGACCGACGCCGAGCAGGGCGATGACCATGGCGACGAGCAGGGTCACCGTGAGACGCCCGAACCGGGTGAGGCGCATCGGGGGCTGGGCCGCCCGAGCGGCACGAACTGCCCTGGGGCCCGTGGGCACCAGCACGAGGTGAGGGCGCTCGTCGACACGTGGGTGTGCCGGCCCCTCGGTGTGCGGCTGTCGAACGGCCTCGAGGACGATGGCGCTCATGATGACCTCCCCTTGCTCCAGATCCGGCGAACATGTGTTCGATAGAACGTCTGTACGATTTTTAGCACGGATGTGCGATGAAGTCGAGACACGCCTCGAACACGTGTTTGGCAACTGTGTTCGAACCTCGTAGTCTTTCCTCACACCACAGACCTCACCAGCCACCACTGACACTGGCCGTGCACGCCGGCGACGGAGGGGACCTGACGAGCCGACGAGAGGGACACCATGGGCGTCACCGAGCTTCCCGACCGTGAGACCGGAGACGGGCTCACCGTGCGCCAGCGGCGCGTGCTCGAGGTCATCCGCAACTCCGTCGACCGCCGGGGATACCCGCCGAGCATGCGCGAGATCGGCGACGCCGTGGGGCTGGCCAGCCCGTCGAGCGTCTCCCACCAGCTCAACGCCCTGGTCGCCAAGGGCTACCTGCGGCGCGACCCCAACCGGCCGCGCGCCCTCGAGGTCGTGTCCCCGGACGCCAAGGCCGAGGAGCTCGGCTACCGCGGCGGCGACGCGACGCCTCCGCGTCCGCGCGGCGACCAGTACGACACCGAGACCGGCTCCGGTGACGCACGCCCCGAGGCGTCCTACGTGCCGGTGCTCGGCCAGATCGCCGCCGGTGTGCCGATCACGGCCGAGGAGGTCGTCGAGGACGTCTTCCCGCTGCCCAAGCAGCTCGTCGGCGAGGGAGACCTGTTCCTGCTCAAGGTCAACGGCGACTCCATGGTCGAGGCCGCCATCTGTGACGGCGACTGGGTCGTCGTGCGCCAGCAGCAACACGCCGACAACGGCGACGTCGTCGCCGCCATGCTCGACAACGAGGCAACCGTCAAGACGTTCAAGCGCACAGACGGGCACGTGTGGCTGATGCCGCACAACCCCGACTTCTCCCCCATCGACGGTGACCATGCCACGATCCTCGGCAAGGTGACGGCGGTCCTGCGCCGCATCTGAGCGACCCCAAGCCCCCGACGACCGACGACGTATGCCGCCCGCGCCCGTTCGCGCCGCCGGCTTCGGCGTTCCTCCGGCGGGCGTATCGGGCGGGACGACTGCAGACTCTGACCAGTGAGTCCTGCGAAGGAGAGCGCCATGGCACCCGGGCGAACCCGAGACGTCGTCTTCACCTACCGCTATCTGCGCGGGGCGATGATCGCCCTGCTCCTCATGCTGCTGCTCTCCGTCGGCTACGAGTGGTGGTGGGAGACCGCCCACTCGTGCTGGCTCGGTTCCATCAGCGCCTACTACTACACGCCCGCACGCACCGTCTTCGTCGGCTCGCTCTGCGCGCTCGGGGCCAACCTGATCGCCTACAAGGGCCATTCCCCCGAGGAGGACGTGCTGCTCGACTTCTCGGGCTTGATGGCCTTCGTCGTCGCCATGGTGCCGACGGTGCCGGACGGACGGTGCGGGCCGAACGCGTACACCCAGACGCCTGCCGAGATCGCGGCGGCCGTGCGCAACAACGTCTGGTCGCTCGTCGTCGTGGCGGTCGTCGCCGCCATCGTGGTCACCTGGCTCAAGCATGGCGATTCGGTGCGCGACCGGTCCGAGCGGCCCACCGTGCGCTCGATGGTCGTCACGGCCACCTGCGGCGCGGTGCTGCTCGGCGAGCTCGCCCTCTTCCTCGTCCTACGTGATCGCTTCATCGCGGTGAGCCACGGCATCGCCGCCGGCACGATGGTGGCCGGCGTCATCGCCGTCATGGTCTTCAGCGCGCTGCGCGCCGGGGAACGGCACGCAGGGGCCGCCGGTCGGGACGGCGCCACCTACAAGCGCATCTACATCGCGATCGCGCTCGCGCTGGCCGTCGCGCTCGGCGTGAGCGTGGTGACTGCCGTCACGGTGAGCGGCTTCGACCACCTCGTCCTCATCGCGGAGGTCATCATCATCGTGCTCTTCGCCGTCTACTGGGCAGTGCAGACCAAGGAGCTCTGGGACCTCCGCGACGATGACGGCACCGAGGCTCGACCGACCCGGTCCGTCGCCCAGTAGCCCCAGGACAGGGGTGTTTCGCCACCCAGCGCAGGGACGGGGCCGCCCCCGGACTGCCGAGGGGCGGCATACCAGGGCTTCTCAGTGACCGAGCGCGTCGCGCAGCTCTCTCAGCGTCGGACCGAGGGGCGCGTGCAGGCGCAGCGTCGCCTCCGCGTCACCTCGCGTGGCCGATCGTGTGACGATGGCGACGGGCACGTCGCGCTGGTGGGCGCGGCGGACGAAGCGGTAGCCGCTCATCACCGACAGGGACGATCCCAGCACGAGCACGGCCCCGGCGTCCTCCACGAGGGAGAAGCACCGCTCGACAAGCACCTTGGGCACCGACTCGCCGAAGAAGACGACATCAGGCTTGACCGTGTCCTCGCCGCAGACGAGGCACCGCGGCGCGTGGAAGGACTCGACGAGCGCGTCGGCCAGCACGATGTCGCCGTCGGGCCGCACCTGCTCCCCCCACTGCGAGCCGACAGCCTGAGCTGCCTCGGCGAACCGCTCCATGAACCCCGGATTCGCCTCGGTCATCCTCTCGTGCAGCCCGATCCGCGAGGTGTACTCCCCGCAGGTCAGGCAGACGGCGCGGTCGAGGGAGCCGTGCAGCTCGATGACGTCCGTCGCGCCCGAAGCCTGGTGCAGGCCGTCGACGTTCTGCGTGATGATGGGCCCGACGTAACCGGCGCGCTGCAGGTCGGTGACGACCCGGTGGCCCTCATTGGGTGCCGCCGCGTTGAACCGCTGCCACCCGATGTAGCTGCGCGCCCAGTACCGTCGCCGGGCGTCGCTGGAGCCGGCGAACTCGCCGTACGTCATGGGCTCGACGCGACGGGTGCCGTCAGGACCGCGGTAGTCGGGGATGCCGGAGTCGGTGGAGATCCCGGCACCCGACAGGACGACGACGCCCCCACCGCTGACCAGGTCGACGAGCTCGTCGAAGCTCCCGAGGTCGTGGGTGTCGAGGGGCAGGGTGCGCGAGGTCGCCAGGCGAGTCGTCGCCGCCGACTGTGGGGGTATGCCGTTCGGCTGGTGCACCGGACTAGCCTACGTGCCGCGCAATCCGCTTCTGGTACTGCAGCTTCCCCGGCAAACCATAATCAGCAGTTATGCTGAGGGCATGATCGACGCTGCAGGACTACGGGTCATGAAGGCCATCGCCGACGAGGGCAGCTTCACCAGCGCCGCCAACGCGCTCGGCTTCACCCAGCCGGCCATCTCCCAGATGGTCCGACGCCTCGAGCAGCGCACCGGCACCGTGCTCGTCGAGCGTTACGGCCGCCAGGTTCGCCTGACCGAGGCAGGACAGGTTCTCGCCCGCCACGCGGTCGGTGTCCTCGCGGCGCTCGACGCCGCCGAGGAGGAGATCACGGCCATCGCGGGGCTGCGGGCCGGACGGGTGCGCCTCCAGGCGTTCCCCAGCTCCTCCGCCACGCTCGTGCCGAAGACGCTCGCCATCCTGAAGGCGCGCCACCCCGACATCACCGTGACCTTCACCGAGGCCGAGCCGCCCCAGTCCCTCGCCGCGCTGCGCAACGGCGACTGCGACGTCGCGGTGGCCTTCGCCTACGAGGGGCGCGGCCTCGGCGAGCTCGAGGAGGACCTCTCCCTCCTCGTCACCCGCCGGCTCATGGACGACGAGGTCCGCCTCGTCGTCCCTCGAAGCCATCCGCACGCCGGCGACGAGGCCGCAACCCTGACCGACTTCTCGGGTGAGGAGTGGATTGCCGGGTGTCCCCGCTGCCGCGGCCACCTGCTCTCCCTGGCCGACACCGCCGGGTTCAGACCGAACGTCGCCTTCGAGACCGAGGACTATGTCGCCCAGCTCGGGCTCGTCACCGCCGGCCTCGGCGTCGCCCTCGTGCCCGACCTCATCCTCAACGCTGCCAAGCACGACGAGGTCGCGACCCTGCCGCTGTCACCCGCGTCGCGGCGCCAGATCCTGGCCGTCACCACGCCGGACCTGCAGCGCGTCCCCGCCGTCGCCGCGGCGCTCGACGCCCTGTGCGAGGCCGCCGGCGCCGACCCCAAGGCCTCGGCCGCCGAGCTCGTCGGCGCCAGGGCCTGAGGCACCGGGCCGACCCCACCAGGTACGGCACGTCACCGGGGGGCGCCCGGGCACCACGCGGCATACGGTGGCCCCATGGGTGATCCCGAGCGCATCTCCTACCTGCCCGTGCCGGAGCGGCCCGACGTCCCCGAGGGCGTGAGCCGCCTCTGGGACAGGGCGCAGGAGGCGTTCGGCTTCGTGCCCAACGTCTTCCGCGCCCAAGCCGTCAACGGTGAGCAGTTCCTGGCGTGGTGGGGCTACTTCAACCTCCTGCTCAACAAGGAGGGCCACCTGTCCCCGGCCGACCGCGAGCTGCTCGCCGTCGTCGTCAGCAGCGTGAACCGGTGCACGTACTGCGAGGTCAGCCACGGCGCCGCGCTGCGCGAGCACACCGGCGACGCCGTCACCTCCGACCTCGTCGCGTCGAACTGGCGGCAGGCAGGGCTGGCCGAGCGGGAGTACGCCATGGCGGCCTACGCCGAGAAGCTGACGCTGCACCCTGCAGAGGTCACCGAGGAGGACCTCGGGCCGCTACGCGTCGTGGGGCTGGGCGACCACCAGGTGGTCGAGCTCGTCCAGGTGGTGGGGATGTTCGACCTCACCAACCGCGTCTCGACGGCGCTCGGTCTCGTGCCGAACCCGGAGTACCACTCGATGGCCAGGGCCACGACATGACCCGCGTAGCCCTCGCCGCTCCCAGCCCGGCCGCGCTCGAGGCCGGTCTCGAGGCCGCTGCCGACGGCGGCAACGCCGTCGACGCCGCCATTGCTGCAGCACTGGTGGCCATGAGCACCGAGCCGGGGGTCGTCAGCCTGATGGGCGGCGCGTTCGTCAACGTGTGGCCGGCGGGGCAGGACCCCGTCGTCATCGACGGCAACGTGGAGATGCCGGGTCGCGGGCTCGACCGCGCGGCCTTCGGACGAGGCGTGCGGCACGTCCCCACGGAGTACGGCGGCGGCGTCACGATCGGCGCGGGCCACGGGTCGGTCGCGAACTCAGGCGCACTGCAAGCGCTCTCGCTCACGAGAGACCGGTTTGCGCTTCTGCCGTGGCGTCGCCTCGTTGAGCCTTCCGCTCGCGCCTGCCGGGAGGGCTACCGCGTCGGGGCCTCCGCCGCTCTCTACCTCGGCATCGTCCGGGACGCGCTCTTCGGAGCGGACCCCGAGGCTCACGCGCTCGTCACCGGCGCGGACGGCGGCCCGCTCGAGCCGGGCGAGACGTCGCTCAACGTCGACCTCGCTGAGATCCTGGACCTCCTTGCCGCACAAGGTGTCTCCCTCTTCACGACCGGGGCCGTGGCACGGGTTCTCGTCGACGACATGGCAGCGAACGGTGGCCTCATCACCCGGGCCGACCTCACGGCATACGAGCCCGTCGAGCGCACCCCCACGATGCGGACGATGGGCACCTGGTCCATCGCCCTCAACCCACCGCCCTCCGTCGGTGGTCCCATGCTGGCAGCCATGCTCGGGCAGCTCGCGCGGCACGAGCACTGGACGTGGGCGGAGGTCATCGACATCCAGCGCCGGGTCCTGGCCTATCGGCTGACGGTCCACGACCGGTCGAACGACCTCGACGCCGAGGGGCACGCGCTGCTCGAGACCGTCGAGCGCCATGGGCTCGCAGGCCTGCCGACCTCGGCCTCCACGGCACACGTCTCGGTCGTCGACGAGGACGGAACTGCCTGTGCCGTCACGATGTCCGCCGGTTACGGCGCCGGCATGGTGATCCCGGGCACCGGCATCATGCTCAACAACGCCCTGGGCGAGCCGGAGCTCAACCGGCTCGGTCTGCACGCGGTCGCGCCCGGTACACGACTCGCGTCCAACATGGCCCCGACGACGGGACGCAGCGCGACCGGTGCAGCCCTCGCCGTGGGGTCGCCGGGTGCCGACCGGATCACCACGGCGCTCATGCAGGTCCTCGGTCGGGGGTTGCTGCTCGGTGACGACCTGCAGCACTCCATCGACGCGCCGCGGCTGCACGTGCGCTTCATGGACGACGGGTCGCCGCGGGTGGAGCACGAGCCGTCCGACGACATCGCGGCCGCCGCCGAGGCGAGCGGGCTCGCGGTGCACCGCTATCCGGGCCCGCACATGTACTTCGGCGGGGTGGGCGCCGCGGTGCTCGGCCCGGACGGGCTGGTGGCCGCGGGGGACGCCCGGCGGGAAGCGGCCGTCGGGGTGTCGGCCTGAGGCCTCCGGAGGGGGTCCCATCCGCGACGCCGTCTGCGCCGAACCACGTGGAGTCGACCGAACGAGCGGCCGGCCCATGTCCATGACCGACGCCCGTCCCCACGCCGCCGCGTCCTCCGCGGCGTCGTCACGCCCGAACGGCATCGCTGCTCGGCTGGCGGCCGTCGTCGAACCACTCTCGGTGGTGATCTGCCCGTCCGCCTCAGGGCCTGGGACGGGGACCGTGGCAGGACCCGCCGCCCCGACTCACCAAGGCCGGAAGGGCGGTTCGGGGCGCCCCGGGACGGGAATGATGGGTGCATGCGCCCAGCTCTCGCAGACCTCCTCGACCTGCAGCCCCACCCCGAGGGAGGGTGGTACCGCCAGACGTGGGCCTCACCCGAGTCGGTGATCCTCCCCGACGGGCGCGAGCGCGCCCTGGCGACCCTCATCCACTTCCTCCTACCGGCGGGCGAGTCCTCGAGCTGGCACCGGGTGGCCTCGGAGGAGGTGTGGCTCGTGCACCGCGGCTCGGTGGTGCTGGAGCTCGGCGGGGACGGCCAGGCGCCCGCCGTCGACTCCGTCGAGACCACCGTGCTGGGGGCTGACCTCGCTCCCGGGGAGGTTGCCCAGGCGGTGGTGCCGGCGCACGTGTGGCAGCGCACGGTGCCCGGGCCGGTCGATGCCCTCGTCAGCTGCCTGGTCTCCCCCGGTTTCGACTTCGACGACTTCGAGCTCTCGGCGCAGGACGGCGACCGGGCGGTGCAGCGAGCTCCGGCCGGACCCGACGAGTCGCCGGTCGACCCGTCGGCGCCGACCAACCCCGCCTGATCTCCACCGTCCCCCTGCACACCAACGGCCCCCTTCTGCCCGAGCCGGTCACTGGGAGAGAGCCCGGACGTCGTCGCCGTCACGCGCCACGATCGCGACGTCGCCCTCCAGATCCGTGCGGTGAACCTGGAAACCCCTGTCCTGCAGTGCTTTCATGGTCGCCGGTGCCGGGTGACCGTAGTCGTTGCCGGCACCGACGCTGATGAGCGCCAACCGGCCGTCGACGTGGTCGAGGATTCGGTCGTCACGGTTGCTCGACCCGTGGTGCGCCACCTTGAGGACATCGATCCGACCCCATCGGAGCGGATCGCGCTGCAGCTCACCCAGCACCTGGGCCGCCGCCTCCCGCTCGATGTCACCCGCCAGCAGCACGCTGACCCCACGCAGGTGCATGGTCAGCACCACCGAGCCGTTGTTCGGCACGGACCCGGCGTCGATGCGGCGCGCAGGCCACCACACGTCTGCGCTGACCCCGCCCACGGTGAGTTGTTCGCCGGCTCGGAGCTCGCCCACGGGTATGCGTGCGGCTGCCGCCAGCCGTGCGACGCGGGCCGCCTCGTCAGGCGGGTCGAGGACGGGTGACGCGCGGATCTCGGCGACGGGCCTCTCGAGCACCGCGGCGAGGCCGCCGACGTGGTCGGCGTGGTAGTGCGTCAGCACGAGGAGGTCGACGGCCGTGGCCCCGACGCGGTCGAGGCACGCACGCATCGGCTCGGGGTCCGGCCCGGTGTCGATGACGACGACGTGCCCACCGCCGTTGTCGGCGACGAGGCCGTCACCCTGGCCGACGTCGCAGGCGATGAGCACCCAGTCCGGCGGAGGCCACGCGATCGGGGTGGTCGGCGCGCCCAGCCCGGCCGCCAGCACCACCACCGCGACGGCCACGGTGGGTCGGTGTCGCGTCCGGTGCCACGCCCAGGGGGCCGCGGCGATGATGCCCACGGTGAGGACGGCGAGCAGCAGCGCGGCGCCCGCCGAGTCACCCCATTCGATGCTGCCGAAGGGCAGTTCGGCGCACCAGCGGGCCACCGCGGCGATGGCCTGGGCCGGCAGCGCCGCTGCCCATGCCAGCCAGCTTGCCCCGGCGACCCAGACGACCGACACGACGGCGACGACCACGCCCCCTACGGTCGTCGGCGCCACGAACGGCGCGGCGAGCAGGTTGGCCAGCACCGCGACCAGCGACACGCTCCCCTGCAGCGGCACGACCACGGGAGCGCAGACCGCCTGGGCCGCGACGGGGATCGCGAGCACGGGACCCAGCGGCTTCAACGGTCCCGGCAGCCTGCGGGCGACGGCGCGCCCCCATGGCTGTGCGAGCACGAGCAGACCGAGGGTGGCGATGCTCGACAGGGCGAACCCGTACGAGCGCGAGAGCCACGGGTCCCAGACGAGGAGAAGCGCGATCGCCGCGGCGAGTGCCGGGATCCCAGCCCGGCGTCGGGACGTCGACAGCGCGAGCAGCCCGACGAGTCCCATGACGGCGGCGCGCACGACGCTGGGCTCGGGCCGCGCCAGGACGACGAAGCCCGCCAGACCGAGCGCGGCGATCACGGGACGCCAGCGCCGTGGGACTCCGGCGAGGCCGCAGACCCAGACCATTGCCGCCAGGACGAACGTCACGTTGCTGCCCGAGACGGCGCTGAGGTGGCTGAGCCCGGTCGCCAGCATGACCACGGTGAGGTCGGGCGGCGTCTGGGAGGTGTCCCCGACGACGAGCGCCGGCACGAGGCCTCGCGCGTCGGGCCAGAGTGACCCGGTGGCAGCGCGGAAGCGTGCCCGCACCGTGTCGGCCGCGTCGAACACGCCTCCCGGCCCTTGGAGGACTCGGACAGATCCCTTCGGGGTGGCGATCGCCACCACGTCGTCGCCGGGCTCGGCCGCACCGAGCCGCAGCACTGCCTCGACCTCGTCGTGCCACCGAAGGGCCGACCACTGCGCTCCCCGGCCGATGACGAGCACCGGCGCGCTCACCGCGGCGGTCCGCCCCCGCCCGACGACCTGTGTCACCTCGAGACGGACCAGACTGACCACCGGACCGCTCGACCGGTCCTCTGCGGCAGAGGAGCCCTGCACCGCTCGAGGATCGGCTGCGACCGTGGCGCGGACGGTGACCACCGCACGCTGGGCTGTGAGCCCGTCGACCGGTCCGGCCGAGCGCACCGCGCGGTGGCCCGCAGCGGCGCCGAGCAGCAGCGCGAGCACGGCGCAACTCACGGCGATGCCCCTCAGGGCGACCATCGAGAGCACGCCGGCCGCGAGAGCGACCACTGCCACCGCGGCGACCAGCCAGACCGGTGCCACCAGGCCCCAGAACGCCACGATAGGCCAGACGAGCACCACCGGCACGAGCAGGCGTAGGTCAAGGCGTTGAGGCGACCGCGGGCGGACGCGGCGCAGGGTCTCCCGACCCGTCAGCACGACCAAGGACGGTCCCCGGGGCACCTGTTCCCGCTCCCGCGGTGGGTCCAGTGGCCTCGCCTTCACAGTGTCACCCGCGGCCGGAGCTGCGCCATCAGCTTGTCCCCGATGCCGCTCACCTCCCCCAGCTCGTCGACAGAGGTGAAGCGACCGTGCTCGGTGCGCCAGTCGACGATCCGCTGGGCGAGCACCGGCCCGACCCCCGGCAGCCCGTCGAGGGCAGCGACGTCAGCCGAGTTGAGGCTCACAGCCGGGCCGGTGGCCCCGGCCGAACCGGGGCCTGACGATCCTGACCCACCGGGCGCGCCCACCCCTCTGGCAGCCGCAGTCGGCTCCCCCGGCTTGGGGACCCGGATCTGCTCGCCGTCGACGACCAGTCGTGCCAGGTTGAGGGCCGCGACGTCCGCGCCGGCACGCGTGCCACCCGCGGCCGAGATCGCATCGGCGACCCGAGCGCCGGGCCTCAGGCGCACGAGCCCGGGCCGCGCCACCTGCCCCACCACGTGGACGACCAGCTCGGCGCCGGTCGCGGGTGGGGCGGCCCCCGACGTGACCGGGCCGGACGGCGACGACACCGACGAGACGGGCGAAGGTGCGCTGCGACCGTTCGGCGCGGGGACCGTCGCCGCCACCGCCGTGCCCCCGCCCACCTGGACGGAGCGCGTCACTCCGGGCGCGAGGTCCGGGGCAGGGGCCGACCGCTCGGCCCAGAGCACCCGCAGCACGAACGCGCAGCAGACGGCGACGACCAGCGCGAGCAGCGCGACGACGGCCGCGCTGCTCAGCCCGCGACGTGCCGTGCGCAGCTCGTCGGGAACCGTCAGCAGGGCAGGTCGGCGGGCACGGCGCAGGTCCGCGTCGAGCCGCGCGACCTCGTCGTCGTCGGTCGCCCGCAGGGTCAGCCGGCGGACCGCGGACGCGACGCCACCGCCGGAGCTGCTCCCGCCGCCGCCGGCGCTGCCGTCCTCGACGTCGTCCGGCGCGTGCTCCGTCGGCGCTCGAGGCGGGGACGGCAACCAGCCTCCGAGGTCGTCGTCCTCGCCTTTCTCGACTGCGGGAGGAGTGGCCGACCGGCGGGCGGATCCCGAGCCGAGGATCCGGGCCACCCGCTCGAGGTCCGGGGTTCTGCGGGCGGGTCGCAACGGCATACCCCGACGGTAGGAAGCCGGGCGTCCGGCCACGGCGCTCCCGGCGCTCGCTGGGGACAACTCCACGGACATTCGAAGGGGTGTGGACGGCCACGACGCGAGACGCCCCGCGCGTCGATTGTCGCGCTTGTCCCCGGCTGGTCCAGACTGCTCCAATGGCCCGGCACATCATGACCCTCACCTGCGACGACCGACCCGGAATCGTGGCTGCCGTCTCCGCGGCGCTGCTCGCCGTCTCGGCCAACATCGTGGAGAACCAGCAGTACTCCGACGAGGACACCGGCCTGTTCTTCATGCGCACCGTCTTCGACGCCGAGGCGCACGAGGTCGAGCGGGTCCTGGGTGCGATCCGTGAAAGCCCCGCCATCGCGCACCACCACCTGGCCGCCCGCCCGGAGGACGAGCACTGCCGCACGCTGATCCTCGTCAGCAAGTTCGACCACTGCCTGCTCGATCTGCTCTACCGCTGGAAGTCCGGCGACCTACCCATCGACATCGTCGGCGTCGTCAGCAACCACGAGGACTGCCGCGGGCTCGTCGAGTACTACGGCCTACCCTTCACCGTCATCCCGGTCACCAAGGACACCAAGGCGGACGCCGAGGCCGAGCTGCTGCGTCTCGTCGACACGGAGGACGTCGGCCTGGTGGTCCTCGCCCGCTACATGCAGATCCTCAGCGACGGCCTGTGCCGCGCCCTCGAGGGCCGCGCCATCAACATCCACCACTCGTTCCTCCCGGGCTTCAAGGGCGCCAAGCCTTACCACCAGGCGCATGACCGCGGCGTCAAGCTCATCGGCGCGTCCGCGCACTACGTCACGGCTGACCTCGACGAGGGTCCGATCATCGAGCAGGACGTCGTGCGCGTCACCCACGCCGAGTCGCCCGAGCGCCTCGTCGCGATCGGCCGCGACGTCGAACGGCGGGTGCTGTCCCGCGCGGTCCGCGACCACGCCGAGTCCCGCGTCTTCCTCTCAGGCCGGCGCACCATCGTCTTCTAGCCGCGAGCGCCCGGCGCGTTGTCGCCCCACTCCGGCCATGTGGACGCGCCGCGGCAACCGCCTCAGGGCAGGTGACGCTGGCGCCACCAGCCGATGACGTTGTTCTTGTGACGCGCGAGGACGAGCAGGCCGATCGCCATGAGCCACAAGGCGGTCCACACATCCCCTGGGGCGTGGCCCGTCCAGATGAGGATCGCGACGACGAGCATCGCGACGGACCCGAAGATGGAACCTGCCGCGACCCACCGGGTGAGCGCGACGGCCACGACGAAGACCACGATGACGACCAGCGCCACCCACGGGTGCACCCCGAGGATCACCCCGAAGGTGGTGGCGACACCCTTGCCGCCGCGTCCCTTGAGGAAGGGTGACCAGATGTGGCCGAGGACGGCCGCGATGCCGACGGCGTATGCCGCGTGCGCGCCGAAGAGGTGACCGGCCACGAACGTCGGGACGAGTCCCTTGAGGACGTCGAGGACGCCGACGACGACGCCCCACCTGCGTCCGAGGACCCGCCCGGCGTTCGTCGCGCCCGGGTTACCGGAACCGGAGGACGCGAGGTCCTTGCCGAGGAGGCGGGCGATCATCGTGGCCGGGTTGAGCGAGCCGATGAGGAAGGCGGCGGCGACCCCTCCGGCCCAGGCGAGCACCGTGCCCGTGCTCACGACCCGGAGACCTGCTCTTGCGACGGTGCCTCGGGCAGCGGCTCGTCCGGGCGCGGCGAGACGGCGATGGCCACGGTGCCCGGCCCGACGTGGGCGCCGACGACCGCCCCGAGCTCGACGACGAGCACCTGGCGCGCTCCGGGCACCATCGCGCGCAGCTCGGCGGCGATCTGGTTCGCGCGAGCGGCCGCGTCCAGGTGGTGCACCGCGATGTCGACGGCGTGACCACCCTTGGTGACCTGCTCGACGACCATGGCCTCGATGCGGGCGACGGCACGTGAGGAGGTGCGCACCTTCTCGACGGGGACGATCCGTCCACCGCGCACCGCCAGGATCGGCTTGATGGCGAGCGCGGAGCCGAGCAGCGCCGATGCCGCCCCGATGCGGCCTCCCCGACGCAGATGCTCGAGCGTGTCTACGTAGAAGAGCACTCCCGAGGGGCTCAGCCGGGTCACCGCGGCGTGGACCACGGCAGCGGCATCGGCGCCCGCGGCCGCGCACTCAGCTGCGGCCACGACCGCGAAACCCATCGCCATGCCGATCGTCTCGCTGTCGACCACCTCGACCGGCACCGGGGACTCCTCCGCCGCCATGCGGGCCGCCTCGACGGTGCCGGACATCTGGGACGACAGGTGGACCGACACGATGGCGGTCGCGCCCTCGTCGGCCAGACGGCGGTAGGTCTCGGCGAAGACCTGCGGCGTCGGCCGCGAGGTCGTCACGATGGTGTAGCTGCGCAGGGCCTCGGCGACCCCAGCAGCCGCGATGTCCCTGCCCTCGACGTGGTCGTGCCCGCCCACGACGACGTGGAGCGGGACGACCTCGATGCCGTGGCGCTCCACGAGCTCACCGGGCAGGTACGCCGTCGAGTCGGTCACGATCCTCGTGGTCACGTCCCGGTCCTTCCGTCGCCGAGGGCGCGCACCCGGCTCACACGGGCACGATGTTGACGAGCTTCGGCGCCCTGACGATGACGGTGCGCACGCCGCCCTCGGTCGCCGCCCTCACCTTGTCACGCCCGAGGGCCAGCTCGCGCAGGTCGTCGTCGGAGATGTCGGGGCTGACCTCCACGCGGTCACGCACCTTGCCCTTGATCTGGATGACGCAGGTGACCTGCTCCAGCACGATCTTCGCGGGGTCGCTCACGGGGAAGGCGGCATACGCCACCCCGCCCTCGTGACCGAGCCGCTGCCACATCTCCTCGGCGAGGTGCGGGGCGACCGGGGCAAGCATCAGCACCATCGCCTCGACGGCCTCGCGCGGCGGCGCGTCGAGCTTGGTGACCGCGTTGTTGAGCTCGATGAGCTTGGCGATGGCGGTGTTGAAGCGCAGGCCCTCGAAGTCCTCACGCACGCCCGCGATCGTCTGGTGCAGCTGGGTCGTCAGCGCCTGGTCGAGCGGGGTGTCGGCGACACGCAGCTCGCCGGTCGCCTCGTCGACGACGTTGCGCCACAGGCGTTGCAGGAAGCGCTGGCTGCCCACGACCGCGCGGATCTCCCACGGCTTGGAGAGCTCCAGCGGCCCCATCGACATCTCGTAGACCCGGAAGGTGTCGGCGCCGTACGCGTCGTACATCTCGTCGGGGCTGACGGAGTTCTTCAGCGACTTGCCGATCTTGCCGTACTCCCGGCTGACGGGCTGCCCCTGCCAGGTGAACGTCGGCTCGGTCCCCTGGCTACCCGGGTGCTCCTCGACCTCCGCGGCCGGGACGTATTGACCGCGGCTGTCGGTGTAGGCGTAGGCCTGGATGTAGCCCTGCGAGAAGTACTTCCGGAAGGGCTCCTCGCTGCGCACGTGACCCAGGTCGAAGAGGACCTTGTGCCAGAAGCGCGCGTAGAGCAGGTGCAGCACGGCGTGCTCCACCCCGCCGACGTAGAGGTCGACGCCGCCAGGGTCGCGAGTGCCCGCAGGGGCGCCCTTGACCGGCTTGTCCTGACGGGCAAGCCAGTACGCCTCGTTCTCCGGGTCGACGAACGCCTCGTGGTTGGCCGGGTCGAGGTAGCGCAGGTAGTACCAGCACGAGCCGGCCCAGTTGGGCATGGTGTTCGTCTCCCGGCGGAACTTCCGCAGTCCGCGTCCGTCCCCGAGGTCCTTCTCGACCTCGACCCACTCGGGCACTCGGGACAGCGGCGGCTCGGGGCTGCTCTGCGCGTCGTCCGGCTCGAACGTCTTCGGGCTGTAGTCGGGCACGTCCGGCAGGGTCAGGGGCAGCTCGCCGTCCGGCACGGCATACGCCACCCCGTCCTCGTCGAACATGATCGGGAAGGGCTCCCCCCAGTAGCGCTGGCGGCTGAAGAGCCAGTCGCGGATGCGGTAGCTGATGGTCCCCTCGCCGATGCCCTCGCGCTCGAGGAACTCGATGGTGCGCGCCTTTGCCTCCTCGACGTGAAGGCCGTCGAGGGAGATGCGCTCGTTGGAGGAGTTGACCGCCACACCGTCGCCCAGGAACGGCTGGTCGTCCGGGTGGCCCTCGGGGGGCTGCACGGTACGGACGATGGGGATGTCGAACTTCTCGGCGAACTCCCAGTCGCGCGTGTCCTGCCCGGGCACCGCCATGATCGCGCCGGTGCCGTAGCCCATCAGGACGTAGTCGGCGACGAAGACCGGGATGCGCTCCCCGGTAACGGGATTCGTGGCCCATGAGCCCGTGAAGACACCGGTCTTGTCCTTGCCCTCGGTCTGCCGCTCGACGTCACCCTTGCGCGACGCCGCGAGCTGGTATGCCGCCACGGCCTCCTTCGGGGTCGCGCTCGCGTCGGCGTCGACCCCCTTCCAGGCATCGCGCGTCCCCTCGGGCCACTCGCCGGCCGGGACCAGTACGTCGACGAGCGGGTGCTCGGGGGCGATGACCATGAACGTCGCCCCGAAGATCGTGTCCGGTCGGGTCGTGAAGACGTCGATGCCGTCCTCCTCCCCGATACCGGTGACGACGGGGAAGGTGACCCGGGCGCCCTTGGACCGGCCGATCCAGTTGCGCTGCATGAGCTTGACCTTCTCGGGCCAGTCGACGCCGTCCAGGTCGTCGGCCAGGCGGTCGGCATACGCGGTGATGCGCATCTTCCACTGGCTGAGGTTGCGCCGGAAGACCGGGAAGTTGCCGCGCTCGGAGCGGCCCTCGTTGGTGACCTCCTCGTTGGAGAGCACCGTGCCGAGGCCGGGGCACCAGTTGACCGGTGCTTCGTCGGTGTAGGCCAGTCGGTGACCCTCGAGCACCCTGGCGCGCTCGGTCGCGGAGAGGTCGGCCCAGCCGCGGCCGTCGGCGTCGATGACGGCACGGCGGCCGGACTCGAACTCCTCGACGAGCTCGCGGATCGGCCGCGCCTTGCCCCGCCCGCCGTCCTCGCGCACGGCATCGGCGTCGTACCAGGCGTCCCAGATCTGCAGGAAGATCCACTGCGTCCAGCGGTAGTAGTCGTCGTCGATCGTCGCGAAGGTGCGGCGGTTGTCGAAGCCCAGCCCGAGGCGGCGCAGCTGGCGCCTCATGTTCGTCATGTTCTCCTCGGTGGTCTTCCGAGGGTGCTGGCCGGTCTGGACGGCGTACTGCTCGGCCGGCAGACCGAACGCGTCGTAGCCCAGCGCGTGCAGGACGTTCTTGCCGAGCATCCGGTGGAAGCGGCTGTAGACGTCGGTCGCGATGTAGCCGAGCGGGTGGCCCACATGCAGCCCGACACCCGAGGGGTAGGGGAACATGTCGAGCACGATGAGCTTCTCGCCGCGCGCGGCGACCTTCTCGGGCTCTGCCCACGGGCCGGCGGGGTTGGGGGCGTCGAAGGTGCCCTCCTCCTCCCAGCGGTCCTGCCAGGCGGTCTCGATCTGCTGCGCCATCGCCGCGGTGTAACGGAACGGCGTCTCGTTGCTCTGCTCGCTCATGTCGTCTCTCTCGTCGCTGCTCGTCTGGGCAAAAAGAAACCCCTCGCACAGGAGGGGAGCCGCGTTGATGTCGGGAGTCCCCGACCTTCGTCAACGCGGCTGCGGAAGGAGCAGCAGGCCAGCCATGTCCCACAGGTTAGCGCAGCCCCGCGTCCGCCCTCCGTCGACGTACCAGCCGAGCTGCCGGCGGACCCACCTGTCGAGACGAATCGGCGAACGCACCGTTGTCTGCCAGACTCGTCCAATGCCCATGCGCAAGTTCCAGCACACGGTCACCGCCGACGACACCGCCGCCCGGGTCGGCAGCGGCGACCTCGACGTCCTCGCGACCCCGCGTCTGATCACGTGGTGCGAGAACGCCGCCTTCCAGGTCTGCCGGCAGACCATCGACGCCGACCACACGACGGTCGGGACGATGGTCCGGATCGAGCACGTCAAGGGCAGCCCGGTCGGGGCCGGGATCACGGTCCTGTGCGCGGAGCCGATCAACGACGGGCGACGTCTCGTCTGTCACGTCACGGTGAAGG
Organism: Terrabacter sp. FW104-15G4B; assembly: GCF_058790095.1. NCBI lineage: Bacteria > Bacillati > Actinomycetota > Actinomycetes > Micrococcales > Intrasporangiaceae > Terrabacter > Terrabacter sp. FW104-15G4B. The sequence continues at coordinate 62,264 of NZ_JBYTCI010000017.1, forward strand.
ACTCCGACGGTGAGGAGATCGCCAAGGGCGAGTTCCACCGGGCCGTCGTCGACCCGGACCGCTTCATGAGCAAGTGCCAGCGCCTGGCCTGAGGCGCGGACGTCAGCGATCGCGAAGCCGCTCCACCTCGGCCTCCACCTGGGCCTCGCTCGGCTCGTCCTTGACGTAGGCGTCGTAGAAGTTGGCCACGAGCCCGACGCCCCATCCTGCAAGGACGAAGATGGGCCAGAAGAAACCTCCGCTCGTCACCGCCCAGATGACGACGAGCATCGCGTTGACCAGGCCGTAGATGAGCAGGTGGTTGCGGAAGTCCGCCTTCTTCTTGAGCCGCTGCAGGGCTCTGGCCCGCAGCTCGGCCTCCGCTCCCGTCCGGTCACCCGTCGGGTCGGGGCCGGCGCCGGTGGGTGCGAGCACCCGCAGGATGTTCGGGTCCTCGCGCGACGTGAGGTTCTGGTCGTTGCCGTTCTCAGACCCACTCTGGTGCGCCTTCGCGGACCGGTCATCACCGCCCTCTTCGGGCCGCCGGGCCCCAAGAGTGTGCTCGGCTCCCACCTTCCAGCGTAGGCGGGGAGCCGGTGCCTGACGCTCCATGGTGGCCAGGGTCACCGCCCTCGTCCCGCCCTCGGGTCAGGCTCCTCCCAGCCGCGGTGGCCACCATGACCGGGTGACGCTCGGACTGCTCGGCGCCCTGGTGGCGGCGCTCGCCTACGGCGCCGGCACCGTGCTGCAGACCATAGGCGTCCGCCGCATGACCGCGACACCGCAGGGCACCACGCTCCTGGTGCGCGCCCGCGCGGGGTGGCCGTATGCGATCGGCCTCGGCCTCGACGCCGGCGGCTTCGTCGCGTCCGTGGCCGCGTTGCGCACGCTTCCGCTGTTCCTCGTCGAGTCGGCGGTGGCCTCTTCGGTCGCCGTGACGGCCGCGCTGTCCGTTGTCGTGCTGCACGTGCGCCTGGGCGCCCTCGAGGTGGTCGCCCTGCTCGTGGTCGTCGCCGGCCTGTCGGGGCTGGCCCTCGCCGCCGCGGACGGGATGGCCCAGGACCCCGGTCCCGGCGCGGTGTGGTGGCTGCTGTCGGCAGCCGCACTCGTGGCGGCCCTGCTCGTGGCGGGCACCCTCGACCACGACCGGCGCCGCGGCGCCGTCGTGCTGGCGGTCGCGGCAGGGCTGGGCTTCGGCGGTGTGGGGGTGGCGGCTCGCCTTCTCGAGGTTCCCGCGCCGCCGTGGCGACTGCTGACGAGCGCCCTGGCCTGGGGGCTCGTCGCCCACGCCGTGCTCGCCCTCGTCGCATACGGCCTGGCACTGGCACGCGGCCGGGTGACCACAGTCGCGGCCCTCACCTTCGCGACCGAGACGGTCGTGCCGGCGGTCATCGGCCTGGTCTTCCTCGGCGACCGGGTCCAGCCGGGCCGGGAGGCCGTGGCCGCCGTCGCCTTCTTCGCCACGCTCGCGGGCTGCATCACCCTCGCCGGAAGGTCCGAGCCCACCGATGAGGGTGTGGCTGCGTACCCCGCCGGGCCCGAGGGTGCGACGCCCACACGCCGGCTCGGAAGAGGCGGCTCAGAGCACGTAGGCGTCGCCGTCGCGGCGGAAGCCGAGGTTCTCGTAGTAGGGCTCCACCATGTCTGGCGGCGTGAGCACCCGCCGGAAGCCGCGTCGCCGGAAGGGACCGTCGGGCCCGAAGACGAACTCGCCGGGGGTCAGGTCACGGTGGCGAGGCGTGACCCAGTCGAGCAGCAGCTGCGCGGTGCCCCCGCCCGCGTCGCGCATCAGCACCACCCCGACCGTCTCGTCGTCTCGCAGCACGAGGTAGGAGGGGTCCCCGGTGAAGGGGTCGTGCACGAACTGCGGGTTGAAGCGTCGGATGTCGCCCTCGTTCACCCGCAGGACGTGGCGCAGGTAGGTGTCGTCGCCGGCGACCTCGAGCACCTCGTAGGCCGACGCGTCGTGCTTCACTCGCGACATGCGCGCCAGGTGGACGACGTTGATGGCGGCCAGCACGACGTTGAGCCCGACCATCGGCCAGACGTGGATGGCTGCGTTGTAGCCGATGAGCACGACGCAGCCCACGAGGTTGAGCAGCCGCAGCCGCCACAGCTGGGTCTGGAGCAGCGACCACACGAGGACCGCAGAACCAACCCAGCCGACCGCCTCGAGCCACCACGAACCCATGTCTGACCCTAGCGCCGCCCAGCCGCCGGCCGCACGGTCAGCGGTGCGGGGCCTGCCCGGGGCCGATGGCCTTGAGCCCGACCACGGCGGCGACGATCCCCGTGAGCAGGGCGACCTTGACGACGGAGAACTGCTCCGTGCCGGTCGCCATCGCCCACGTGACGGTCAGGGCCGCCCCGACACCGGTCCACACGGCATACGCGGTGCCGATCGGGATGCTGCGCACGGCGTGCGATAGCCCCACCATGCTGAGGACGCCCGCGACGAGGAAGACCGCGGCGGGCACGGGGCGCGACAGCCCGTCGGAGGCCGACAGCGCCGACGCCCAGACGGCCTCGAGCACGGCACTGGCGAGCAGCACGACCCACGGCATCACGCCACCGCCTTGAGGCCCGCGACGCAACCGACCAGAACGAGGAGCAGCGCCGCGCGCGCGGCGCCCAGCCGCTCCTGGCCACGGGCGACCGCGAGCAGCACGGTGCCCACAGCACCGATCCCCACCCAGACGGCGTATGCCGTCCCCGTCGGGAGGGCGGTCATGGCCCAGGCGAGGCCGGCCATGCTGAGCACGAGCGAGACCGCGAAGAGGGTTGTCGGCCGTGGGCGGCGGAAGCCGTCCGAGGCGGCGAGCGCGGTGGCCCAGACGGCCTCCAGGCCACCCGAGAGGATGAGCACGAGCCAGTGCATGGCGTCCCGATCTGGCCGTCTTGTCGCTGGGCGGGTACGGCTCCCTCGTCCGCGAGCACGGCTCGCGCGCTCGGCGTCGATCCTACCGACTCGGGGGCCGGGAGAGGGTGCCGGGAAGGACGGCGAAGGGCCGGACGCTGATGCGTCCGGCCCTTCGTCCTTCGGTGGAGCTGAGGGGACTCGAACCCCTGACCCCCTGCATGCCATGCAGGTGCGCTACCAGCTGCGCCACAGCCCCGTGCGGGTGTCACCTCGTCGAAGCGACTGCGTAACCATAGCGGGTCGGCAGCCGAGAGCCAAAATCGGCGGCGGCCTTTCGAGTCAGACGTTCCAGGGCCCGAGGTTCCAGCCGCTGATGCGCCAGCGGGTCTGCTCGGACCAGCTCTTTCGCGCCTCGACGAGCTCGATCCAGTGGCAGTTCCCCAGCCCCCGGAACACCGCGTCGGAGACGTCCTGGTCGAGCCCCACCAGGTCGCTGGCCGCCACGCGCGCAGAGACGCCGTGGGCCACGACGACGGCGGTCTCACCCGGGAGCAGCTGCCCGGCGACCTCTCGCAGGGCGGCCCCCGCGCGCTCGGCCACGTCGGCACGGGTCTCGCCCGTCACGCCGCGCGGCGCGTCCTCACCACGGTCGAGGGCGGCGACGACGTCCGGGTAGCGCTCGCGCACCTGGTCGGCGTGCAGGCCCTGCCACTCCCCCACATGCACCTCGCGCAGCCGCGCGTCGAGACGCACCTCGACCCCGGTGAGGGCCGAGATGGCGTCCGCCGTCGAGGCGGCACGCTGCAGGTCGCTCGAGACGATCAGTGCCGGGGCGTAGGCCGCGAGGTGCGGTGCGGCCGCCGCCACCTGCTCGCGTCCTCGCTCGGACAGTTCGGTGTCCTTGTGCCCCTGCCAGACGCGTGCGGCGTTGTCGACCGTCTCTGCATGCCGCACGAGGACGATGCGGCGCGGGCCGACGGGCCCGCCCGACCCGGTGCGGCTCACTCCTCGGCGTCGGCGAGCTCGCCCCCGGCGCGCGGCCGGCCGGGCGCCGGCACGGTGGACAGGTCCACCTCGGGGCAGTCCTTCCAGAGGCGCTCGAGCGCGTAGTACTCGCGCTCCTCCTCGTGCTGCACGTGCACGATGATGTCGCCGAAGTCGATGAGGACCCAGCGGCCCTCGCGCTCGCCCTCGCGGCGCACGGGCTTGGTGCCCAGCTCACGCAGCCGGTCCTCGACCTCGTCGACGATGGCGCCGACCTGCCGCTCGGACGGCGCCGAGGCGATGACGAACACGTCGGTGAGCGGCATCTGCTCGCTCACGTCGATGGCGAGCACCTTCTCGGCGAGCTTCTCCTCGGCAGCGACGGCGGCCACCTTGGCGAGCTGGATCGAATGGTCTGCTGCGGTCACGAATCTCCTTGAGAGGCAAGGGCGCGCGCAGGGATCCCGCGCGCGTCCTCCGGGTGGTGCACCGGGGGTGAAGCCCCCTGTGGGTCTGCATAGAGCCGGTACTTGTTGATGTACTGGACGACCCCGTCAGGTACGAGGTACCAGACCGGCTGGCCGTCGGCCACGCGGCCGCGGCAGTCGGTGGAGCTGATCGCCATGGCCGGCACCTCCTGGAGGGTGACCCGGTCCTCAGGCAACCCCTTGTCGGAGAGCTCGTGGCCGGGGCGGGTCACGCCGATGAAGTGCGCGAGCTCCCATAGGCGCTCGGCGTCCTTCCAGGAGAGGATCTCGGCGAGGGCGTCGGCCCCGGTGATGAAGAAGAGCTCGTCGTCGGGCCGCTCGGCCCGGATGTCGCGCAAGGTGTCGATCGTGAAGGTCGGTCCCGGCCGGTCGATGTCGACCCGGCTCACCGTGAACCGGGGGTTGGAGGCGGTCGCGATGACCGTCATGAGGTAGCGGTCCTCGGCGGGTGAGACGTAGCGGTCGGCCTTCTGCCAGGGCTGTCCTGTCGGTACGAAGACCACCTCGTCGAGCCCGAAGCGCGACTGGACCTCGCTGGCGGCCACCAGGTGACCGTGGTGGATCGGGTCGAAGGTCCCACCCATGACGCCGAGGCGCATGCTCAGTGCGGGGCCCCGTCGGATCCGCCCTGCGTTCCGTGCGTGCCCTGGGCGCCACTGGCGCGGCGCGGCGCCTGCACCTTGTAGGCGGTGTTGCGGAAGCTCCACGTGACGGCGAGGGCCACGAGGAAGAGCGCGAAGGTGATGAAGAAGAAGGCGATCACCGGCATGGGAAGCTCGCGGGCGGCTTCCTCCCCCTGGGTGGCGAGTGCGAGGACACGATCAGACATGCGGCCAGCCTAGCGCCCCGTCCGCGCGCCGCAGCCACTCGTGCCCCGCCGTCGCAAAGGGCTCCTCGCACGCGGCCACCGCGGCGAGGACGACGTCGTGCCAGTGCCCGGCGAGGGGCGCCGACCTCCGGCGGGTGGCGGAGCTCGACCTGGTGCTGCGCACTCGTCCTGGTCGACGCAGGGGTGCCCTTCACGGGTCCCGGCGTGGACGCTGACCTCGCGGTGGGCTGGGTGGAAGCCGACGGCATACGCCCCCGTGTGCGGCGCGAGGGACACCCAGGCTCTCGTCGAGAGGCACTCCCCCCGCCGGGACGCGGCACCGCGTGCCACCGCGGAGTACCACCAGTGGTGCTCCGGCCCGCCGGGCGGCATACCTGGTCCGGGCTGGGGCTCGCTCCTGGACTCGCTCACGCGCCGCGGGCTGGCGGGGACGCCGCGCACAGTGCCGCCACAGTGACGTGACAGCCCCAGGTCATCTTGCGCCGTACGCTAGAACTCATGGTTCCCGTGTTGTCCGTGGTCATCCCGATGTACAACGAGCAGGAGGTGCTCCCGCTCCTCGTCGCGCGGCTGCGTCCCCTGCTCGACGCCATGGACAGCACCTACGAGGTCATCGCCGTCGACGACGGCAGCCAGGACCTGACCCCCGCCCTACTCCAGCGGTACCACCGCGAGTGGCCTGCGCTGCGCGTCGTGCGCCTGCGCGCCAACGCCGGTCACCAGGCGGCGATCTCGGCCGGTCTCGTCAGCGCGCTCGGCAACTACGTCGTGACGATCGACGCCGACCTGCAGGACCCGCCGGAGATCATCCCGCAGATGCTCGCGGCGGCCAAGGGCGACGGCGTCGACGTCGTCTACGGCGTCCGCAGCGACCGCTCGACCGACACGTGGTTCAAGCGCGGGTCCGCGAGGGCGTTCTACAAGCTCATCGGTTTCCTGTCCCAGACGTCGGCCCACGCCGACGCGGGCGACTACCGCCTCATGTCCCGGGCCACCGTCGATGCCGTGAACAGCCTCCCGGAGCACAACCGCGTCCTGCGTTTCATCGTCCCGGCTCTCAACTTCCCCTCGGACACGGTCGAGTACAAGCGCGAGGAACGCGCGGCCGGGGACTCGAAGTACCCCTTCATCAAGATGCTCAAGCTCTCGCTGGACTCGCTCACGGGATTCTCGACCGCACCGCTTCGGCTGGCGACGTTCGCCGGGTTCGGCGGCGCCGTCCTCGCCGTGCTGCTGGTGCTCTACACCTTCATCTCACGCTCGCAGGGGCACACCGTCGCCGGTTGGACCTCGACGGTCGCGATCGTCGCGGGCGTCGGCGCGGTCCAGCTCGTCTGTGTCGGGATCCTCGGCGAGTACATCGGCCGGATGTACGGCCAGATGCAGGGCCGTCCGACCTACTTCATCGCCTACGACTCCCTGACCGCCGACACGGGCCTCCACGGCCCGACGGACACGCCGTTGCCGGGCTCGCCGACGGAGGCGAGCATCCCCACCGGGTCCGAGGCGCCGGTCGACGGGCACCAGCTGCCGGTGGCCGGGCACGAGCTGCCCGACGGCCTCACGGTCACCAAGGACAGCCCCCAGCCGCAGGTGGTCCCCCGGCCGGAGCGTAGTCAGCTGCGCGGCTGAGCGCGGACGAGAAGGCTCACCCCTGGCAGCGAGCCCACGGGGAGGTAGCGCTCGGCCGCGATGATCCCCCGTAGGCCGAGGTTGACGACCGGGTGCAGGTTCTCGAGGTCCGAGCCTGAGCTCGTCCGGCGTCGCAGCGCGACGACAGGCCGCAGCAGGACGTTCCATGAGCGGACGTCCTTGATCTCGAAGCCGCCCCGGCGGAGCAGGTCGAGCAGTCCGTCGCGGGTGTAGCGGCGCACGTGGTCGACGGCCTCGTCGTGCATCGACCACAGGCGCGGGTCGGCGGGGACAGCCACGAGGTAGGTGCCGGTGGGCTTGAGGACCCGCAGCACCTCGGCCACTGCGGCGTCGTCGTTCTCGAGGTGCTCGAGCAGGTCGAAGGCGACGACGAGGTCGAGGCTGCCGTCGGCGAGCGGGAGCCGCGTGGCGTCACCACGCAGGGTCGCGAGGCCGCGCTCGTGCGCCACCTCGGCACCTTCGACGCCGTACTCGAGCGCGACGGCGTCCCAGCCGTGCGCACGCAGCACGCGGGTGTTGCCACCACCGGCCGCGCCGATGTCGATGGCCCGTCCCGGGGCGAGCCCCGAGATGGCCTTGGCCAGCAGGTGGCGCCGCTCGCGGTACCACCAGTGGTCGTCCTCCAGCTCAGCGAGCTTGCGGACCTCGGTGCCTTCCATGGTCGGTCATCATGCCATCCGGTGCGCCGGGCGTTGGCAGCGGCCGTCAGCGGACGTGTCCGTCGCCCTCGACGACCCACTTCGTCGTGGTCAGCTCGGGCAGGGCCATCGGCCCGCGGGCGTGCAGCTTCTGCGTCGAGATGCCGATCTCGGCGCCGAAGCCGAACTCGCCGCCGTCGGTGAACCGGGTGCTCGCGTTGACCATGACGGCCGCCGCGTCGACCTCGGCCGTGAACCGCCGGGCAGCCGCTCGGTCCTCGGTGACGATGGCTTCGGTGTGACCCGTGCCGTAGCGACGGATGCGGTCCATCGCTTCGTCCAGGTCGTCGACGACGGCGATGCTCATCTCGAGCCCGTGCCACTCGGTGCCGTAGTCCGCCTCGCTCGCGAGGTCGTATGCCGTCCCCGCCGCCTCGGCGTACTCCGTGACGTCGGGCGCGACGTGCAGTCGCACCCCGGCGCCTGCGAGGTCGGTGAGGGCCCTGGGCAGGAAGGAGGCGGCGACGTCCCGGTGGACGAGGAGCGACTCTGCCGCGTTGCACACGCTGGGCCGGTGCGTCTTGGCGTTGAGGGTGATCGCCTGCGCCTTGTCGAGGTCGGCGGCCCGGTCGACGTAGACGTGGCACACGCCCACCCCGGTCTCGATCACGGGCACGGTCGACTCGCTCACGACGGTCTGGATGAGGTCGGCGCCACCGCGCGGGATCACGAGGTCGACGAGGCCGCGGGCCGTCATGAGGGCACGGGCGGCGTCGCGGCCTCCCTGCTCGAGCAGAGTGATCGCGTCGACCGGAAGCCCTTGCGTCGCAAGGGAGCCGCGCATCGCCTCGACGAGCGCGTGGTTGCTGCTGGACGCGGCCGAGCCGCCACGCAGCAAGACCGCGTTGCCCGACTTGAGGGCCAGGCCGGCCGCGTCGACCGTGACGTTCGGGCGGGCCTCGTAGATCATCCCGATGACGCCCATGGGCACCCGTACCTGACGGATCTGCAGCCCGTTGGCGAGCGTCGATCCGCGCACGATCTCGCCGACCGGGTCGGGCAGGGCCGCGACGTCGCGCAGGGCCTGGGCGACGGCCGCGACGCGGGCCTCGTCGAGCCGCAGACGGTCCTGCAGGCTCTCGCTCATCCCGTTCGCGCGTCCGCGCTCGAGGTCCTCCGAGTTGGCCGCGATGACGGCCTGTGTGGCCGCGTCCACGGCGTCGGCCAGGAGCAGCAGGGCGGCGTCCTTGTCGGCTCGAGACATGAGGGCAAGACGCCGGGAGGCGGTGCGCGCCTGTCGAGCCAGGGCCGCCACGTGCTCGACGACGGTGGGGTCGATCGTCTGGGACATGCCTCCAGCGTAGGTCGTGGTGCTCGCGGACGACCTATCCCTTCCCGGACGCTGGACGGACGACTCCGCCGGCGCCACGGCGCGTCACTAGAGTTCGGGGTGTGTCGCCCCACTCCGTGATCAGCACCGCCCGACGGCTCGTCGTCAAGGTCGGCTCGAGCTCGCTGACCGGCGGTGACGGCGGGATCGACCGCGGCCGCCTCGTCGCGCTGGCCAACGCCCTGGCGCACAAGCACCTGGGCGGCGTGCAGATCGTGCTCGTGAGCTCGGGAGCCATCGCGGCCGGTATCCACCCGCTCGGCCTGGCCGCCCGGCCGCGCGACCTCGCGACCCAGCAGGCAGCCGCCTCCGTCGGCCAGGGTGCGCTGCTCGCGGCCTACACGCAGGCGTTCGCGAGCCACGACATCACGGTCGGTCAGGTGCTGCTCACCGCGGACGACGTCACCCGACGCACGCACTACGCCAACGCCCGTCGCACGCTCGAGCGGCTGCTCGACCTCGATGTCCTGCCCATCGTCAACGAGAACGACACGGTGGCCACGAGCGAGATCCGCTTCGGCGACAACGACCGCCTCGCCGCCCTCGTCGCCCATCTGGTCGACGCCGACGCCCTGGTGCTCCTCTCGGATGTCGACGCCCTCTACGACGGACCACCCGCCAGGCCCGGGGCGCAGCGCATCCCTGTCGTACGGGGACCGCAGGACCTCGTCGACGTCGAGATCGGCGGCAGCGGCTCGAAGGTCGGCACCGGCGGCATGACGACGAAGATCGAGGCCGCGCGGATCGCCACTGCCGCCGGAGTCGCCACCACGGTGACCGCGGCGGACCAGGTCATCCAGGTGCTGGCCGGTGAGGACGTCGGCACGGTCTTCCTGCCGATCGGTGTCCGGGGGCGCTCACGGCGGCTGTGGCTCGAGCACGCGACGACCGCCCGGGGGCGGCTCATCGTCGACGACGGCGCCGTGACGGCGCTCGTCCACCGCAAGAAGTCGCTGCTGCCCGCGGGCATCATGGCCGTCGAGGGTTCCTTCCACGGCGGCGACCCCGTCGACGTCTGCTCCCCCGACGGCACCGCGATCGCCCGTGGACTGGTCAACTACAGCTCGGCCGAGCTGCCGGCCCTGCTCGGGCGCTCGACGAAGGAGCTCGCGCGGGACCTGGGCCCGGAGTACGAGCGCGAGGTCATCCACCGCGACGACCTCGTTGTCATCTGACTCGCGCCCGTCCCGTCACGGGCCGCCGGAGAGATAGCGGCTCGCGGGCGCCGGCGCGGCCGAGGGGCCGGGGACACCACCACCGGTCGGTCGCCCACCGGCCCGGAACCGGAGCCGCCCACTGGTGCGCGGGAGACGGTCGCGCGTGGAGACGAGGGCCGCGACGACAGCCGCCACTACGGAGAGCGCGGCGAGGCCCGCGAGCTGAGGACCGCTCGACGGGGTGCCGCCCACGGCGGAGTCGACCAGCGGAGCAAGGAGCAGCCTCGCGACGAGGGCGGCAGCGGCATACCCTCCGACGGCCAAGGCGCGTCCGGCCGACCGGAGTGCGCCGCCGGCCAACGTGAACACCGGCACGGCCACGAGCAGGGTGCCGAGCAGCTCTGCGGCGGCGGCCACCAGCAGTCCTGCGCTCCACCCGGAGCCGACGAGGTCGACGACCGCGGTCAGGAGCGCGAGCACCGCCGCGAACCAGATGCCGGTCACGGCTCCGCCGGCGAAGCCACGCCCCGGCCGCCACGTGTAGGACGGCTGGTCCCGCTCGCTTCGTCCCGCGCCGATCGACATGTGACCCTCCTGGGCTCCGGCCGCACGTCCCACGGCACCTGACCTGTAGACGTCACGGCGCCGCGAGAGGTTGCCACCCCCGGGACGATCCGTGCATGACGTGCGGGTGGCCGCGCATACCCCCTCGGGTGCGCGGCCACTCGCCGTCCCTGTGACCAGCCACGCGGTCGGCTGGTGGCGTCAGTGGGAGGTGGCCCGCTCGGCACCGTGGCCGGTGAGCGAGCGCACCTCCATCTCGGCGTACTTCGCTGCGTTGTACTCCCTGCTCGTGACCGTCCCGATGTAGCCGAGGACGAAGCCGAGCGGGATCGAGATGATGCCGGGGTTGTCGAGCGGGAACCAGTGGAAGTCCACGCCCTGCAGCATCGACGGGCTCTTCTTCGTCACCGGGTCGATGGCCTTGCCTGACACGACCGGGCTGAAGATGATCAGCGTGATGGCGCTGACCAGGCCGCCGTAGATGCTCCACAGCGCACCCCTGGTGTTGAACCTCTTCCAGAAGAGCGAGTAGAGGATCGTGGGCAGGTTCGCGCTCGCTGCGACGGCGAAGGCGAGGGCGACGAGGAAGGCGATGTTCTGTCCCAGGGCGAAGATGCCACCGACGATGGCGATGGCGCCGAGGACGAGCGCTGCGATGCGCGCGACCTTGACCTCCTCCTCGGGCGTGGCCTTCCCGCCCTTGACGACCGTGTTGTAGATGTCGTGCGAGAGCGAGGCGCTCGCAGTGATCGTGAGGCCGGCCACGACGGCCAGGATGGTCGCGAAGGCCACTGCGGAGATGATCCCGAGCAGGATCTCGCCACCGAGCTCGAAGGCGAGCAGCGGGGCTGCGGAGTTGACGCCGCCGGGCGCGTTCTTGATCTCCTTGGCTCCAACGAGCTCCGCGGCACCGAAGCCGAGGACGAGCGTGAACAGGTAGAAGATGCCGATGAGCCAGATGGCCCACACGACCGAACGGCGGGCCTCGCGCGAGGTCGGCACCGTGTAGAAGCGCATCAGCACGTGGGGCAGGCCGGCTGTGCCGAGCACGAGAGCCATCGCCAGGGAGATGAAGTCGACGGGATTCTTGTACTGCAGGCCGGGCTGGAGCAGGTCCTTGCCGCCAGCCTCCTGCGAGGCGGTGGTGGCCTCACCGAGGAGCGTCGAGAGGTTGAATCCGAACTTGCCGAGGACCCACACGGTCATGAGCGCAGCACCGATGATGAGCAGCACGGCCTTGATGATCTGCACCCATGTCGTGCCCTTCATGCCGCCGTAGATGACGTAGAAGATCATGAGGATGCCGACGACGACGATGACGAGCCGCTGGCCGAGGGCGCCCTCGATGCCGAGCAGGAGGGCGACCAGTCCTCCGGCGCCAGCCATCTGGGCGAGCAGGTAGAAGAACGACACGACGAGGGTCGAGATGGCGGCCGCGATGCGCACCGGACGCTGCCGCAGCCGGAAGCTCAGGACGTCGGCCATCGTGTACTTTCCGACGTTGCGCAGCAGCTCTGCGACGAGCAGCAGCGCGACGAGCCAGGCGACGAGGAAGCCGATGGAGTAGAGGAACCCGTCGTAGCCGTTGATGGCGATGGCGCCGGCGATGCCGAGGAAGGACGCCGCCGAAAGGTAGTCGCCGGCGATGGCGATGCCGTTCTGGCGGCCGGTGAACGCGCGGCCACCGGCGTAGTACTCGGCCGCGCTGCGGTTGTTGCGCGAGGCGCGGATGACGATGGCGAGCGTGACGACGACGAACAGGGCGAAGATGCCGATGTTGATCGCCGGGTTGCCGACGGTGGTCGCTGCGGGTACGAGCGACGAGGACGAGGCCAGGAGCGTGCTCACTGCTGCTCTCCCATCTTCCGGGCAAGGGCTTCGGCCTCGGGGTCGAACACGCGGTCGGCCCAGCGGGCGTAGATCATCGTGATGGCGAAGGTCGAGACGAACTGGAGGAGCCCGAGGATCAGGCCCCACGTGATGTTGCCGGCGACCCGGGTTCCCATGAAGTCCTTGGCGAAGACCGAGAGCAGGACGTAGAGGAAGTACCACGCCAGGAACAGCGCGGTCAGCGGGAAGACGAACTTGCGGAACTTGCTGCGCAGCTGCGCGAACTCGGGCGAGTCCTGCATGGCGACGTTGGGGTCGTCCACCACGCGGTCTGGAGCTTCTTTGCTCACGGGCCACCTCCGGGCGGTTGGGTCGTACCGGGACTGCGGTCGGTCGGTCCGGTCGGCTCGGACGCGCGGATCCAGTGCGGTCGGGCCGCCTGCGTGAGCAAAGGTAGGAGCCGGCGGCGCGCGCCGGCACCCCGAGCGGGGGCGCGATCGGCCAGTGGCGCCGACTGCTCGCCGTGCGCGGGCTCAGCTGCGCCGAGCGGTCGTGCTCGAGCGACGAGCGGTCGTCGCACCGCTGTCGTATGCGGGGTGCCCGGCGCCGTAGACCGTGCCCTCGGAGGGTGGCTGGCCCAGGACGTCCGACGGCTCCGGGCCGCGCACGCCCCGGCGGTACCAGCGCTCCGGGTGGAACGAGCCACGGTTGAGGTCGATGTGCTCGGGAGCGTGCAGCCGCACCATGGTCTGCGCGACGTGCACGGGGACGCTGGAACGGGTGGCCCACGAGGCGAGCACCATCGCGGCGAACGACAGCGGCACGCTGACGGCGGCCGGCTGCGCCATGACGACGCCGAACCAGCCGCCCGTGACGATGCCGAACATCGTGGACACGACGGCGCCCATCGACAGGGTGCCACCGGCGACCATGCCGACGAGTGCGCCGCGTGCGGTCAGCCCGCGCCACCAGATGCCGAGCAGGAGCATCGGGCAGAACGTCGAGGCGGCGACCGCGAACGTCAGCTCGACGGCGTGTGCCACGGGAACACCTGCGGAGACGACGGTGAGCACGAACGAGACTGCCACGACGACAACCGTCGAGAGCCGGAAGGTGCGGATGCCCTGCCGATGACCGGCGCCCCAGCGCACGAGGTCCTGGCTGAGCACCCCGGCCACCGAGACGACCAGTCCGGTGGACGTCGACAGGAATGCCGCGAAGGCCCCGGCCGCCAGCAGCGCCGTGAGCCCCTCGGCGAGCGGCCCGTCGAAGAGGCGGCTGGGCAGCTCGAGCACGACGGAGTCGCTGCGGCCCGCGGCCACGAGGTCGGAGGCGACGTAGCGCCCCAGCACGCCGTAGGCCACCGGGAGCAGGTAGAAGCCGGACAGGAGGACCAGGACGGCGAGCGTCGCCCGTCGAGCGGCGCGCCCGTCACGGTTGGTGTAGAACCGCACGACGACGTGGGGCAGGCCCATGGTGCCGAAGAACGTGGCGAGCACCAGTGAGTAGGTCAGGTAGAGGGCGTGGTCGCCGCGCAGGGGCTCGACCCAGTCGGCGACGAGGACGGTCCCGACGTGGGGGCTGTCCGTTCGGGCACCGACCGCACCGAGGAGGAAGAACAGCGGCGTCAGCAGGGCCAGGAGCTTGAGCCAGTAGTGGAAGGCCTGCACGAGGGTCACGCTGCGCATACCGCCCGGCAGGACGTTGAGGCACACGACGAGCGCGACGGCCAGCTGCCCCACCCACGACGGCGCGCCGGTGAGCGTGCGCAGGGTGAGGCCGGCTCCTTGGAACTGCGGGATGAGGTAGAGCAGACCGATCGCGACGACGAGCAGGCTCGACGCCCGCCGCACGGTGACGGACTCGAGCCGCAGCTGGGCGAAGTCGGGAAGGGTGTAGGCCCCCGAGCGGCGCAGGGGTGCGGCGACGAAGACGAGCAGCAGCAGGTAGCCGGCCGTCCACCCGATGGGCAGCCACAGCATGTCGACGCCGCGGGCAAGGACGAGGCCTGCGACGCCGAGGAACGATGCGGCAGAGAGGTACTCGCCGCTGATGGCCGAGGCGTTGAGCAGCGGGCCCACGGCGCGAGAAGCGACGTAGAAGTCACTCATGGTGCGAGACAGCCGCAACCCGAGGGCCCCGACCGTGAGGGACGCGAGCGACACCAGGATGACGGCGACGATGCTGGCGGAGTTGCTCACGGGTGCGGGGCCCTCACCTAGCGTCCGTCGAGCAGGTCGCTGAAGGCGTCCTCGTTGCGTTCGGCCCGACGCACGTAGAAACACCCGAGGCCGATGATCTCTGCGAAGCCGGCGACAGTGAGCAGGACCCACGGCAGGGGCACCCCGAGGACCTCTACCTCGGCGATGGCCGGAACGGCCCGGAAGGCCAAGGGGAGCAGGCCGAGCGTGAGCCCGAGCACGACGAGGACCCCGAGGGCCAGGCGTAGCTGGCTGCGCATCAGGGAGGTGATGTAGAGCTCACCGAGCCGGGTCTGCTCGTCGATCTCCGAGGCGATGGACGTCCTCCGCGTCCGCGCCGCGGAGGTGCGCGGGCTGGTCACGCGGATGCGGGATCGGGATTGGTTCGGGGTTGGCTGGGTCATGGTGGCCCACCCCGGCCGAGCGGCTGGGCGCGGCGTACGAGCAGGTCGCGCAGCGCCCGCGTGTGACGACGGCTGACCACGAGCTCGTGTCCACCGACGAGGACAGTCGTGCGGCCTCCCTCGGTGCGCCACTCGGTGATGTGGCGCAGCGC
Source organism: Terrabacter sp. FW104-15G4B (assembly GCF_058790095.1). Lineage (NCBI taxonomy): Bacteria > Bacillati > Actinomycetota > Actinomycetes > Micrococcales > Intrasporangiaceae > Terrabacter > Terrabacter sp. FW104-15G4B. The sequence continues at coordinate 77,393 of NZ_JBYTCI010000017.1, forward strand.
GACGAGGAAGGAGCGGTGGATGCGCACGAAGCCGGCATCGCGCCACTGGTCGGCGAGCGCGGTCAGCGGCACACGGACGAGATGGCTCTGCGCGGCGGTGTGCAGGCGCGCGTAGTCGCCCTGCGCCTCGACGAACATCACGTCGGACCGTGGCACGAGCCGGCTGACACCGGCCAGTTCGACGACGATGCTCTCGTCGGCGGCCGCGGCGCCCACGGGGGCCGACTCGCCGCCGTGCAGCAGGCGCACCACGCGGCGAACCGCCTGGTCCAGCCGTTCGTCCCGCACCGGCTTGAGCACGTAGTCGACGACGTTGAGGTCGAAGGCGTCGACGGCGTGCTGCTCGTGGGCCGTCACGAAGACGACCGGCGGCTGGGAGGTGAAGCGCGAGAGGACGCGCGTGAGGTCGAGTCCGCTGAGGCCGGGCATCTGGACGTCCATGAAGATCGCGTCGACCGCGTCCTCGTGGAGCACCCGGAGCGCCGCCTCGCCGGAGCCCGCAGTTACCACCTGGCCCACGCACTCGTGCCGACCCAGCATCCAAGCCAGCTCGTCGAGAGCCGGTGCCTCGTCGTCGACCGCGAGGACCCGCAGCGTCCCGGTCACACGTGCACCCCCGGACGGAACTTGGGCAGCCGCACGACGACCCTTGTGCCCGCGCCCGGGGCCGTCTCGACGACGAGCCCGTAGTCGTCACCGAAGGCGGTGCGCAGCCGCTCGTCCACGTTGGCGAGGCCGACGGACCCGCTCTCCGGATCGCCTGCGAGGATGCGGCGCACCCGTTCCGGATCCTCCCCCGCCCCGTTGTCCTCGATGGTGACGACGCACTCGTGGTCGGCGTCGTGGGCGAGCAGGGTGATCCGGCCCTCGCCTGCGCCTCTCTCGATGCCGTGCTGCACGGCGTTCTCGACGAGCGGCTGCAGGCACAGGAAGGGCACCACAACCGGCAGAACCTCCGGCGCCACCCGAACGGTGACAGTCAGGCGGTCACCGAAGCGGGCCTTCTCGATGACGAGGTAGGCCTCGATCGAGCGCAGCTCCTCGGCGAGGGTCGTGAACTCGCCGTGGCGCCGGAAGGAGTAACGGGTGAACTCGGCGAGGTCGAGGAGCAGCTCGCGGGCTCTCTCAGGGTCGGTGCGCGTGAACGAGGCGATAGCCGTGAGCGAGTTGTAGATGAAGTGGGGGCTGATCTGGGCGCGCAACGCACGGACCTCAGCCTCCATCAGACGGGTGCGCGAGGCGTCGAGCTCGGCCAGCTCGAGCTGTCCGGACACCCACCGCGCAACCTCGTTGGTCGCGCGGACCAACCCCGCGGAGGCCCGTCCCGTGAAGACCTGCAGCGTGCCGACGACCTTCTCGTCGACGTCCAGCGGCGCCACGATGGCTTGGCGCACGACGCAGGACGGCTCCTCGCACGCGACGTCGGCACCGTCGACGACGGCGGTGCGCCCGTGGGCGAGCGTGCCCGCGGAGATGACGGCAGGCTGGCCGGCATGGTGCGACCGCCCACCGTCCCAGGCCAGCAGGCCGTTGGTGTCGGTCATCGCCACGGCCGTCGCCCCGAGGAGCGATCGCAGGTGCTTGAGCGACTTCTCGGCTGCCGTCGCAGTCAGGCCCAGGCGCAACGGCGGCGAAGCGAGCAGGGCGGTGTGCAGGGTGCGGTACGTCGCGCGGTCGGCCTCCGTGCCGAGGTGACCGCGACGCAGCAGTGCGCCCCACGAGCTCATGCCGACACCCTATGCGCCCACCCCCACCGGGATGCCCCTCCT
>NZ_JBYTCI010000018.1:0-47634 GCF_058790095.1 Terrabacter sp. FW104-15G4B
GGTGGGGTGGGGCGCCCCCCGTCAGCGGAGGTCGTAGGCCTTGAGGAAGCCGATGATGAAGGGCGCTGCGCCCGTCACGCCGTTGTCACCCACCTCGTTGTAGGCGGCGATCGCGATGTCGCCGCGGCCCGCGACCATCCAGACGTGGGTGTCCGGCGGGTTCTTCGTGCCGAACTCGGCGGTGCCGGTCTTGGCGTACTCCACGCCGAGAGGCTTGAGGACCTTGCCGGAGCCCTCCTGCACGACGGCGCGCATCTCCTGGCGCAGCACGTCGGCCTCGGACGCGGCGAGCGGCGTCGCCGGCTCGGGCAGGGCAGGGGCGCCCGCGACGAGCTGGGGGCGCACCGTCTGGCCCTTCATGACGGAGGCGACGACCAGGGCCATCGTCAGGGGTGAGGCCTCCACGCGTCCCTGGCCGATGAACGACGCCGCGTGCTCGACGACGTCGTCGGTGGCAGGCACCGAGCCGAGGAAGCCGGTGAAGGGGAGGTCGAGCTTCTCGCCCATGCCGAGCGACTGCGCCGCGGCGACGAGGTCGGCCTGGCTCACCTTGGAGTACTGGCTGATGAAGGCCGTGTTGCACGAGTAGGCGAGGGCGGTCTGCATCGGGATGTCGCCGAGCTTGTCCTTGGGGTAGTCGGTGTAGTTGCTGAACCGGCGCCCGTTGACGGTCAGGCTCTCGGTGCACGGCAGCTTGGTCGCCGCCGTGGCGCCCTTGCGCACGTTGGCCAGCGAGCTGGCGATCTTGAACGTGGAGCCGGGGGCCTGCTTGCCGGCGAGGGCGAGGGTCGAGCCCTTCGCGCCCGGTCCGACGGCGGCCGCGAGGACCTCGCCGGTGGACACGCGCACCGCGACGAGGGCGGTCGGCCGTGCGGTCTGCGTGGCGAGCGCAGCCTCTGCCGCGCTCTGGGCCTTGGGGTCGAGGGTGATCGTGAGCGGCTCGCCGTCGGTGGAGGCCTCGGCGAAGAGCTCGCGCTTGTCGAGCGCGCTGCCGTCGGCCCCGCGCTTGACGGCCTGCACCGCGAGGCCGGGCGTGCCGCGCAGGCGCGCGTCGTAGCGGTACTGCAGGCCCGTCTGGCCGACGGTGTCGCCGGCCTGGAGCGTGCCCTTCGAGGCCGAGATCTGCTCGGCGGTGGCCTGACCGACCGTGCCGAGGATCGGCGACGCCCACGTACGGCTGGGGCCGAGCACCTGCATCGCCGGCACCGTCAGCGCGCCCTTGACCTTCGCGATCGCCGCGCCGTTCTTCTGCAGGACAGGGTCGCTCTCGCGCAGGGTGACGCCCTCGACGAAGGCCCTCGAGCCGGCCGCGGCCACCTTCGCGGCGAAGCGGGCGGGGTCGATGTCGATCAGGGCGGCAAGCTTCTTGGCGGAGGCCGTGGCCTCGGCGCCGGGGACCCGGGTCTTGTCGATGCCGACGGCGGCCACCTCGCGCTCCGTCATGATCCTGCCGCCCGAGGCGTCGACGATGTCGGCGCGCTGGGGCCACTTGCGCACGAGGTCGAGCGTCTCGTCCGCGGTGAGCTGGGGCGCGACGACTCCGGGCGTCCACGCCACCTGCCAGCGGTCGTCGACGAGCCTCAGGTCGACCGTCGTCTCGTACGTCCAGTCCGTGGGGGACTTCGAGACGTCCCAGCGGGTCTCGAGGGTCGCGGTGGCGCGGTCGGAGCCCTCGCCGTGGCTGACCTTGCCCAGCGTGACCTGTGGCCGCAGGATCCCGAGGTCCTTGTAGGCCGCCTTGACGAAGGCGGTCGCCCTGGCCGGGGTGGTGCCCTTGAAGGTGACGGCGCCGAGGTCGGCGGTGGACAGCCCCGCGGCGAGCGCCCGGGCGGTGTCGTCCGGCACGGGTGGCGACGAGAAGAGCGAGCAGCCGGCGCCGAGCGTGCTGACGAGCACACCGGAGAGCGAGACGGCGACGAGAGTCCTGGCGCGAGATCCCCTGAGCATGGCCCCACCGTACGTGCCCCCGTGAGGCATGCCGGCTAGCGGTCGGGACGCCAGAGCTGCACGGAGGCGACGGGCTCGAAGCCAGCCGACAGGAAGGCGCGCAGGGCGCGGGCGTTGCCGGGAGCACACGCGGCCACCACCACGTCGCCCTCCGGGATGAGGGTGAGGGCGTCGCGCACCACGTCGGCGCCCACGTGCTCCTTGGCCGGGTCGGTCTCCAGCCCCACCTCGGGGAGTGCGCCGAGCCCCGTCGAGAGGGTCACGAGCGTGTGGTCGTCCGGGGCGGCATACCCGAACGCCGTGACGTCACTGCGGACGGACGTCGCGTGCTGTGCACGCGGGTGGTTGCGCAGGTCGCTGCGCGGCACGAGGGCCGGCTCGCCGCCGGTCCCGCGGGCGACGAGGACGATGTCGAGCGCGTCGATCCACCCGGAGCCGGCGAGTCGCGAGACGACCCGCGGGTTGCTCGCGCCGCCGAAGCCGTCGGGCCCGAGCGAGCCCAGCGTCCCGTCGGACACGTCGTCGTCGACGGCGAGGTACGCGTGGCCGGTGAAGGCGACGACGCCCTCGACCCCGGGCCGCCAGGGCCCGACACGCTGCCACCCGCCGTCGACGGCGGGGAAGTCGCCTGCCGCGGCCTTGCTGAGGACGTCGCCGATGGGATGCACGCCGTCCATCAAACCCGCCGACCCCGACCGCCGCCTGATGGGGTCCGCCTGTTGACACCCGCCCGCGGCGTCGGCAGGTAGGTTGTGGCCATGTCACGACCGCACGCGGCCGCCATCGTCGAGGACTCGGTCAACCGACAGGTGGAGCGCGTCCTGCGTGGCCGTGGGTGGAGCAACAAGGTCGTGACCCACATCGGCTACGGGTCGACGTCCTTCGTCCGGGTCTTCGCCCGGATCCTGCTGCAGCGCAAGGGGCAGGCGGGCCCGCCGAGCCGGCAGGACGCCACCGGCGCCCTCGTGCCCGCGCACTACGAGCGCGGCTGGCGGGTGTTCCTGACCGCCCACGCCAGCGGCGTGCCCGTCAGCGTGACGATCGGCGAGCGCGAGGTGTTCGGCCGCTCCGACCGCAGCGGCTACATCGACCTCGTCGCCCACGACCACGGCCTCGAGCCCGGCTGGCAGCAGGTCGTCGTGCGGGCCCGGGGCGCCGAGCCGGTGCCGGCGGACGTCTTCATCGTGGCCGACGGCGTGAGGCACGGGATCGTCAGCGACATCGACGACACCGTCATCACGACGATGCTCCCGCGGCCGATGCTGGCCGCCTGGAACACCTTCGTGCGCCGCGGCAAGGCCCGCCGGGCCGTCTTCGGCATGGCGCCGATGTACCGCCGCTTCCTCTCGGCCCACCCCGGTGCGCCGATCGTCTACGTCTCCACCGGGGCGTGGAACACCGCCTCGACCCTGACCCGGTTCCTCCTCGAGAACGGCTTCCCGCTCGGCCCGCTGCTGATGACGGACTGGGGACCCACCAACACCGGGTGGTTCCGCAGCGGCCAGGCGCACAAGCGGGCCAGCCTCGACCGGCTGGCCCGAGACTTCCCCGAGATCACGTGGCTGCTCGTCGGCGACGACGGCCAGCACGACCCGCAGATCTACGCCGACTTCGCCGAGGCGCGGCCCGACCGCGTCGACGCCATCTGCATCCGGCACCTCTCGCCCACCGAGCAGGTGCTCTCCAACCCGATCAAGCTCGACGCGCCCAGCCGCCCGTGGGCGGCCCGGTCGGTGCCCACCTTCTCGGCGCCCGACGGACACGCCATGCTCCGCATCCTCGACGAGTCCGGCAAGGTCGGTGAGCCGGTCGCCGACGAGGAGCAGCCTTCGCGTCCGGGCCGTTCGGTCGGCGCGGGATGACAGACTGGCCGCATGCCTGAGCTGCCCGAGGTGCAGGCGCTCGTCGACTTCCTCGCCGAGCGGACGGCCGGGCTCGCCGTCATCAAGGTCGAGCTCGCGTCCTTCAGCGTCCTGAAGACGTTCGACCCGCCGCCGCAGGCCCTCGAGGGAGCGCCGGTCGACGGGGTCCACCGCCACGGCAAGTTCCTCGACATCGACGCCGACGGCACCCATCTCGTCTTCCATTTGGCGCGGGCCGGCTGGCTGCGGTGGTCCGAACAGCTGCCGACCACCGTGGTCCGCCCCGGCAAGTCGCCCATCGCGCTGCGGGTCCGGCTGTCCGACGGCTCGGGCTTCGACCTGACCGAGGCCGGCACGAAGAAGTCGCTGGCGGCCTACATCGTCAAGGACCCGGCCGAGGTCCCGGGCATCGCGCGCCTGGGCCCCGACCCGATGGCCGACGACTTCACGCTCGAGAAGTTCCGCTCGATGCTCGACGGCCGGCGCACCCAGATCAAGGGGCTGCTGCGCGACCAGGAGTTCATCGCCGGCGTGGGCAACGCCTACTCCGACGAGATCCTGCACGTCGCGAAGCTCAGCCCCTTCGCGATCGCGGGCTCGCTCGGGCCCGAGGTCGTCGACCGGTTGTATGCCGCCCTGCGCGACACGCTCGAGAGCGCGGTCGCGACGGCGTCGGGCAAGCCGGCCAAGGAGCTCAAGGACGCCAAGCGGGCCGGCATGCGCGTGCACGCCCGCACCGGCGAGGCGTGCCCCGTGTGCGGCGACACCGTGCGCGAGGTCTCCTTCGCCGACACGTCCCTGCAGTACTGCGCCACGTGCCAGACGGGCGGCAAGCCGCTCGCCGACCGGCGGATGTCGCGGCTGCTCAAGTAGGCCCGGACGCAAGAAGGGGGCGCCGGGTGACCCGGCGCGCCCTCCTTGTGCGGTTCAGCGGTGCTTGCGGTTGACCGAGACCACCGTGCCCCGCGTCTCGTCGAGAATCACCTGCGGTGCGGGCGACGCGTCGAACGAGAAGAGGTGGCGCATCGAGTTCGCCCAGGCGTCGGCCGAGCCGTCACCGATGCGGCCGACGTTCCAGTTGTCCTCGATGAGGCGCAGGATCGAGGCCTGATCGGTCTGCCTGTGGTCGACGAAGTTCGTCTTCGCGAAGGGCGAGATGACCACGAGCGGTTGGCGCGGGCCGGGGCCGCAGCGGTCCTGGTAGCCCTGCGCGATCGGCACCCCGGAGGCGGCCGCGTCGGTGCAGAAGGCGGCGTCGTCGGTGGTGTTGGAGGCGTTCTTCACCTGGGCGGCGACGTGGTCGTACCAGCCGTCGGAGTCGTCGTAGGCCAGGACGATCGCGGTGTCCTTCCAGTGCTTCGACTTCTGGATGGCGTTGATCTCCTTGACGATGAAGTGCTGCTCGTCGATGGGGTCGGAGTAGCCCGCGTGCCCGTCCTGGTAGTTCGGGGCCTTGAGGAAGCTGACGGCCGGCAGGTTGTCGGTGCCCACGACCTGGTCGAAGGCCGTCATGTCGTACTGGTGGTTCGCCTGCCCGTCATGGCCGATCTCGGCCGCGCTCGCCGGCGGGAGGTGGTGCGGGTTCGCCGTCGACGCGTAGTACTGGAAGGGCTCGTGGTGCGGGTTGTAGTCGGTCGAGGCGACCCCGGCGACGTTCGTGTGGGAGGTCATGCAGGCTGCAGGGGCACCACCGGATGCGGCCGTCGTCGGCGTGAAGCCGCCCTGGAACCAGCCCCACGACACCTTCTTGGCGTTGAGCAGGTCGCCGATGTTGCGGCCCGTCATCGCGGCCAGCGTGAAGCTCTTCGTGTGGCTGTTGTTGGAGCAGTCGTCGTAGACGGGGTCAGGGTCGCCGGTCATGGTGCCGACACCCTTCGCATCGGGGAAGCGCACCGTGTAGTCGCCGGCGGCCGGGGTCGTCGCCGGGGTGCCGTCGGCGTTGTACTCCTTGACGCCGTGGGTCTGTCCGGAGACGAGGTTGATGGCGCCGGGCGTCGACGGACCGAAGGTCGTGCTGAACGCGTGGTCGCTCATCGCGTAGTGCTGGGCGTAGTTCCACATCGCCGTGACGGTGTTGCCGTCGTAGTAGTCCATCGTCAGGCCGGGGCGGCCGTAGGTCGGGGCGGCACACTCGTCCTTGCTCGTGAACTCCACGAACTTGTCCATGGCGCCGGAGTTGTAGGCCTTCTGCTCATTCGTGTACGTGTGGTCCTGGTCGCAGGTCACGGCCTGGCCCGGGGTGAGGCGCTGCGGCTGGATCGAGTTGGGGTTGTTCGGCGCGAGCAGGCGGTCGTGCGCCAGCGTGGCGATGGCCCGCGGGGTGCGCGGCGACGCGGTGAAGCGGGGAGCGGGTGTCGTCGAACCCTGCAACGTCTCCCCGGGGATGTTGGCGGCCTGGGGGTAGGTCGCGAAGTAGTGGTCGAACGACACGTTCTCGCCGAAGATGACGACGACGTGCTTTATCGGCGTCGAGGTCCGGGATGAGGCGGGGCTGGGACGGTGCGGCGCCGGGTGGGCACTCACGGTACCTGCGGTGGCAACGACCGGGACGAGAAGGGCGGCGGCGCCGGCGCCGGCGAGCGCGAGGCGGACGGAACGTTTCATCAGGTCTCCTCTGACCATCGGGCGGCCGGGCGTGACTGGCGCATCGCCTCCAGGGCTGGGGCCAAAATACGCCCGCGGACGGCGGCGCGGGAGGCCCGCACGGGTGGTTTGAACAGTGTTTGCCCAAAACGCGCCCCGGCTTGGCAGTACCTCCAGCGGGCTCCATGGCAACGTGCAGGTGACGCTCAGAAACACCCGAATACGGCTCGGGCTGCAACGATCCGCCCGCCGTGATTGTCTTCCCGACCATGAAGCCACTGAAGCCGATGACTCTTGCCGCGCTTGCTCTTGGAGCGGTTCTCACTGGCGGCTGCGGGGAGGCCAAGCCCTCACCGGGAACGCCCACCTCCGCGGACGGGCCGGTTTCGTCGGTGCAGGTCGTGACGCAGGGGGGCGTGCGCCTCGAGGTGACGATGTCGCCGGCCCCGCCGAAGGTCCCGGCCACCGGTGCCGGCATCGCGGCCACCCCGGGGCAGGTTCTCCACTACACCCTGACCAACACCGGCACGAAGCCCGTGCTCGCCTACGACGTGGTCCCGGCCGAGCTCGGCAGCGCCGTCCTCCCGAACGATGTCGACCCGAAGCATGCCTGGGTCTACGAGCAGTCCGGGGTGCTGCGGGTGAGCAAGCAGGGCTTCGCGCCGGCGCCGAACGTCCGGTTCGCGGCCGCCCCGGCGATGGGCGGTCACGTCATCGCTGCCGGGGCCAGCATCAGCGGGAGTGCGTATGCCGCGTGGCCGCTGACGCTGGACGTGCCGGGCGACTCGTTCACGGCGCCCCGGGCCGCGATCGACCGTGGTGTGAAGCGGTGGCAGTTCTGCGTGCAGGTCGACGACCGTGGTGCTGCTCAGGCTCGCCCGGCGGCTGTCGGTGGCGGGGTCGTCCAGGCACCCTCGACGGCTCCGGAGGGTGACGCCCTCATCTGCACCCGACCCGCGACCATCCCGGTGACCTGACGAGGCTTGTTCAAGGCGAGTCCGGGCGGCGGTCGCTCAGTGATGGAACGCCAACCCGACGATCCCCGAGCACGCGAAGAACAGCGCGCTGCCCGGCCAGACGAGAGCGGCGAGCACGCACCAGGTCTTCGCCGAGCGTGACGCGCGGTAGGCGTCGTCCCACCGGCCCTGGGCCCACTTCGGGCGGACCGAGATCGCCCGGACGATGGCCACGATGCCGAACGGCATGAAGCAGAACAGCGTGCAGAGGATGGCGGCCAGGAGGCGGGTCGGCGGCGGAGGCCGGTACGCCTGCGGCACGGGCGGCGCCCACGGCGGCGACACGGCATACGCAGGCTTGGTCGGTGGTGGCTGGGGCTGAGGAATCACGGGCTCGGGCGGCCCGGCGGCCTGCGGGAGCCGGGGCGTCGGAGGGTCGAGACGCGGCAGCCAGGCCGACCAGGTGTCGGTCATGGGGTCCGGCTGGTCCGGGACGTCCCCGGGATTCCTGTCGCTCATGGTCCCTCGCAGGTCAGATCACGCTGGGTTGCCCGTTGCCGCTCAGCTGCTTGCCGGCGCGCTGCCACTCGACCATGCCACCCTCGACGTTGGCCACGTCGTAGCCCTGGTGCACGAGCCACTGGACGGCGCGCGCCGACCGGCCGCCCATGCGGCAGACGACGGCGACGGTGTCGTCGGTCTCGGGCAGCTCGTCGATGCGGGAGGGCAGCTCGCCGAGCGGGATGTGGATGGCGTTGGGCGCATGACCCGCGGCCCACTCGTCGGCCTCGCGGACGTCGACGAGCACGGCGTCGTCGGGCAGCTCGGACACGGTCGTCGTGGGGATGGTGCTCATGGCTTCCATCCTGACACGGCGGCGACGTCGACCGACGACCCTTCGTCGGTGAAGGCCCGTGGCACGCGGGGGAAACGTCGCCCGAGGCGCGCCGTGGCGAACAACAGTCGCCGGTCGGTGAGCGAGTGTCGGGTCAGGGAGTGCGGGCCGCGAGCGTGTTGAGGACGGCCGCCGCCTCGTCGGCGTCGTCCACGGTGACGACGACGTCGGGCTCGCCGATGCGGTGCACGACCAGGGCTTCCCCGGCGCGCGTGACGTAGCCGCGACGTCCGTCCATGGCCAGGCGCCAGCCCCACCCGCCGAACTCGCGCAGCGGCGACACGCTCGTCGTCCCGGCCGAGGCCACGCGCTCGAGCGGCACACGGGACCACGACAACCCGGCGCTCGAGACGCGCAGGCCCGACGCGTCGACGGTCACGCGCGCCGAGAGGGTGATGGCCAGCAGGGCGCCGAGGCCCAGGGCCAGCAGCCACACCCAGGGCAACCCGGCGAGCGCGACCCAGACGAGCGGCAGGCCGACGACAACCGCAAGAGCCGTCGTCGGTCCCACCGGCAGGCTCGCACGACCGGTCCACGCGAGGCGGGTGGTCGGCGCGACGTCGAGCCGTGCCGCATCGGCGGGCAGGGGCTGGCGGGCGCCGGTCACCTCGGGTGGTGTCGTGCGCCCCCAGCGCCAGAGCCCCACCCCGACGAGCGCGGTCAGGACGAGGGTCGGCACCGTCCATTGGGGCGGGAACGCCTGCGGGACCTGCCCCGGTCGCTGGGCGAGCAGCCCGCCGAAGAGGAGGCCGCCGAGGAACACCGCCAGGCCTCCGGCGACGGCGGCGACAGGGCCCCGGGCCGAGCGGTGCATGAAGGCGGCCAGGGCGACGAGGGCGAGCGGCATGACCGTGGTGATGACGGCGGCGGTGAGCACGGCCGGCGTGAAGGACTGCCAGCGGTCCGGCTGGCCGTCCGCGCCCCAGTGCACGGCCAGCTGCTCCGGCAGACGGTCGCGAACGGCATACGCCATGGCCGTGCCCAACGCGGCCACGGCGGGCGCGAGCACCGCGCTCGCGACGAGGGCGTGGGTGGGTCGGCGGTCGATGGTCATCGCTGGAACTCGCTCTCTATCAGTCGGGTGAGGTCGGTGGGGGTCGTGCCGGTGCGGCGCGCCTCGGCGACGAGCTCGGCGACGATCGAGCGCAGCCGCGCGTCACCGGCCGGGTCGGCGGCGGTGACGACGGCGCCGCGGCCACGCCGCAGGTCGATCAGGCCCTCGTCGCGCAGCGCCTGGTAGGCCCGCAGCACCGTGTGGAGGTTGACGTCGAGGATGCCGGCGACCTCCTTCGCGGACGGGAGGCGGTCGCCCTTCGACAGGCGTCCGGACGCCATCTCGCGACGCACGCAGGCAGCCACCTGGACGTGCAGGGGGGTGCGTGAGGTGGGGTCGATCTGCCACAACATAGTTCGATTATGACTAGAACTATGCTGTGTTGGCAACCCATTAGGGTGGGTCCGTGAAGATCCTGTCGATCCAGTCCCACGTCGCCTACGGCCACGCCGGCAACTCGGCCGCGGTCTTCCCCCTCCAGCGGCTCGGCCACGAGGTGTATCCCGTGCTCACGGTGACCTTCTCGAACCACACCGGCTACGGCACGACCCGCGGTCCGCTCATCGCGCCGGCCGACGTCGCCGCCGTCATCGACGGGGTGCAGGAGCGCGGCGCGTTCCCCGCGATCGACGCGGTGCTGTCCGGCTACCAGGGCGCCGAGGCGGTCGGTGAGGTCGTCCTCGACGCCGTTGCTCGCGTCAAGGCGGCCAACCCCGCCGCCGTCTACTGCTGCGACCCCGTCATGGGTGACGTGGGGCGCGGCTTCTTCGTCCGCGAGGGCATCCCCGAGTACATGCGTGACCACGTCGTGCCCAAGGCCGACATCGTCACGCCGAACCAGTTCGAGCTCGAGTTCCTCGTGGGGCGCGAGGTCACCACGCAAGGCGACCTCGTCACCGCCGCCCGGGAGCTCGTGGCGCAGGGGCCGTCGGTCGTGCTCGTGACGAGCGCCCTGACGTCCGACACCCCGGCGGAGTCGATCGAGATGGCGTGCGTCACGGCCGAGGACGCGTGGGTCGTCACGACGCCGATGCTGCCCATGACGGTCCGCGGCGGGGGCGACGTGACCGCCGCCGTCTTCCTCGCGCACTACCTGACCGACGGTCCGCAGGTGGCGCTGAGCCGGACGGCCGCCACGATGTATGCCGTGCTCGAGCGGACGCACGCGAGCGGGTCCGAGGAGATGCTGCTCGTCGCGGAGCAGGACGCGATCGCGCACCCCGACGAAGTCTTCGAGATCTCGGCCATCAGTTGACGCGGACAGTCTGCGGCGCGTTATAGTCGCAACGCGCCGTTCCGCATGACCACCCCTGACCGTGCGGAACGGCGTTTTTCATGCCGTGATTCGGTGGAATGCGAGTCAAATGTTCTCTCTCCGTTGAGGACCGGCATGTCGGTGCGCTGGCGCGACGCGCCGAAGCGGCGCCGACCGGATGTCTCGGATCGACGGTAGAGAGCCGTATAGCCTCCGAGCGTGGACCCGATCACGAACCCCTACGCCCCCGGCGCCGGGCAGCGGCCGCCCGAGCTCGCCGGTCGTGACGAGCAGCTGCGCACCTTCGACGTGGTGCTCGAGCGGATCGCGCGCGGCCGGGCCGAGCGCTCGATCGTGCTGACGGGCCTGCGCGGCGTCGGCAAGACCGTCCTGCTCAACGCCCTGCGCAGCTCGGCCGTGCGCGCGGACTGGGGCACCGGCAAGCTCGAGGCCCGACCCGACCAGCGGCTGCGCCGGCCGCTGGCTGCGGCCGCGCACCAGGCCGTGCGCGAGCTCGGCCACCCGCGCCCCGAGGACGTCGATCAGGTGCTCGGCATCATCAAGGCCTTCGTGCTGCGTGACGCACCGACCGGCGCCAAGCTGCGCGACCGGTGGCAGCCCGGCATCGACGTCCCCGCGCTCACCGGTCGGGCCGACTCCGGCGACATCGAGATCGACCTCGTCGAGCTCTTCACCGACATCGGCGGCCTCGCGGCCGACGTCGGCAAGGGCGTCGCCTTCTTCATCGACGAGATGCAGGACCTCGACCCCGAGGACGTGTCGGCGCTCTGCGCGGCCTGCCACGAGATCTCGCAGTCGGGCCTGCCGGTGATTGTCGTCGGCGCGGGTCTGCCACACCTCCCGGCGGTGCTGTCGGCCTCGAAGTCCTACTCCGAGAGGCTCTTTCGCTACTCGCGCATCGACCGGCTCCCGCGTGAGGCCGCCGACCGCGCGCTCGTCGGGCCCGCCTCGGAGGAGGGGTGCGAGTTCACCCGCGAGGCGCTCGACGAGATGTATGCCGTGACCGCCGGCTACCCCTACTTCATCCAGGCGTACGGCAAGGTCGTCTGGGACGTCGCACCCACCTCGCCCGTCACCGCCGAGGACATCCGCGTCGCCGTGCCGGAGGCAGAGTCGGAGCTGGCCGTCGGCTTCTTCGGGTCCCGCTTCGAGCGGGCCACGCCGGCCGAGCGCGAGTACCTCCGGGCCATGGCCGACGCGGCCCTCGTCGACCCGTCCGGCATGGGGGGCGACGCTCTGGAGGCGGGGGCTGCGAACGGCGACGCGACGGCATACGTCCGCGACGGGGTGACCGAGCGCGAGGCGGTGCCGACCTCCGCGGTCGCCGACGTGCTCGGGCGCAAGCCGCAGTCCCTCTCGCCGGCCCGCGACGCGCTCATCAAGAAAGGGCTCATCTACTCCGGGGAGCGCGGCCTCATCGCCTTCACCGTGCCGCACTTCGGCCGCTACCTGCGCACCCAGTCCTAGCGGATCCGCCGAGCCCTGGGCGCTTCAGGCGTCCGCAGGTTGACGGTCTTCCCCGATGGTGGGTTCGGCCTTGATTCCTCCGTTGCGGTGATCCCACACGTCCCGGGCGATCGTCTGGATGATGCCGGCCACCGGAATGGCGAGCAGGGCGCCGAGGATCCCGGCCAGCTCCACGGCGAGGAGGATGGCCAGCAGGACGGTCAAGGGGTTGAGCTTGACAGTGCGCGACAGGATGACCGGCTGGAGCAGGTGGTTCTCCAGCTGCTGGTAGAGCACGAAGAAGACGAGCACGACGATCCCGGCGGTGACCGAGTGCAGGAACCCAGCGGCCAGCGCCACGACCGCGCCCAGGGTGGCGCCGACCAGCGGGATGAGGTCCGCGATCCCGACGAAGAGCGAGATGAGGCCCGCGAACGGGACGCCGAGGACCTTGAGCACGATGTAGGTCAGGACCCCGCAGATGACACTGATCAAGAGGTTCCCGGACAGGTAGCCGGTGACGGTCTTGGCGCAGTCGTGGCCCACGGTTCGGACCCGCTCGGCACGACGCTGGTCACCCAGGAGCCCGAGCGCACCGTCGACGGCCTTGGGCCCCTCCAGGACCATGAGGTACGCCAGGACGAAGATCGTGACGACCGCCGCCACCGTGGTGGCTGCCGCCTTCGCGAGGCCCAGTGCCGGGGTGGCCAGGCTGCGACCGTACTGGCTGATGCGGGCCTGGTTCTGCTGCACCCACTCGAGCGCGTTGGTCCGGTCGAGCAGCCCGCCGACGGGTCCTCGGCCGGCGCGCGCATCGGCGATGAGCTTCGGTAGCTGGCCGGCGAGGTCGGTGGCCTCGCGCGCCAGTGGCACGGCGAAAACCGCTGCAAGAGCGGCAAGGACGAGGAAGACGGCAAGGAAGACCAACAGCGTGGCCACCGACCGCGGGGCCCTGGGATAGCGACGCTCCAGGAAGTTCGCGACCGGATACAACGCCACCGCGAAGAAGAGGGCGACGACGATCCAGACGAGGACTCGTCGGACCTCGTAGACGAGGAGCAGACCGAGGGCGGTCAGCACCACCATGCCGATGGTGGTGGCGATGAGACGATACGGGACGCGTCGTTGTTGCACGGCGAGCCAGTACCCGTACACGGGAGGCGCCAAGCACTTGGGCGTATGCGGCGCCGACCCGACGGACCCGGACCTCGCTGTCGGCGGTGGTCAGTCGACCCGTGGCTGGGACTTGAAGCGGCGAACCTCGTGGGGCCAGCCGCACGCCTCAGCGATCTTGCCCGCCCACATCTTGGCTGCCTCGTCGTCGGCCACGTCCACGATGGCGAACCCGCCCAGGAACTCCTTGGTCTCGACGTAGGGCCCGTCCGTGATCATCACGGGACCGCCGGTGGGGTCGGCGTTGTAGACCGGGTCCTCCTCCTCCTCCAGGCCCCCGGCGAACACGTACACGCCGGCAGCCTTCATCTCGTTGACGACCGCCATGGCGAGCGGTCCGCGCCCACGGAACCACTCCTCGGAGTGGTCGCCCACCCACTGCTGGTTGAAGTAGAGGAGATACTCGGCCACGACTGCTCCTTTGCTCTGTCGGACCCCGTTGGCCCGCGTCTTGCCTACTACACGAACGGCGACCGACAAATACGACACCCTCGTCCCGCACGTTATGGCACCGACTCGGCATCGCGGGGGAGCGCGCTGCAGGCGCGCACGTCAGCGAAGATGAGGCCTTCGCTGTGGATGGGGAGTGAGGATGAGGCAACCGACGCTGTTCCTGACCGTGGGGCTCCCGGGTACCGGGAAGACCACTGCTGCGCGGCGCATGGAGGTCGAGCACAGAGCACTTCGCCTCACGAAGGACGAATGGGTGAAGGCCCTGTACGGGCACGACAACCCGCCGTCGGTCCAGGACGTGATCGAAGGTCGGCTCGTCCAGATCGGGCTGCGCGTCCTCGAGCTCGGCACCAGCGTCGTGCTCGACTACGGACTCTGGGGCCGGGACGAGCGCTCCGCGTTGCGGCAGGCGGCAGCAGACCTCGGCGCGCGCGTGGAGATGCACTACTTCGAACTGGCCCCGGCCGAGCAGCGGAGGCGACTGGATCAGCGCTTGGCTGAGGCGGCACACACCACCTGGCACATGAGCGATGAAGAGCTCGTCGAGTGGGCGGCGAAGATCGACGTCCCGACGGTCGGTGAGCTGGACGGCAGTGAGCCCATTGACGAGCCACCGGTGGGGTTCACGACGTGGGACGAGTGGCGCAGCCATCGCTGGCCGCCGTCTGTCACCTGACGCGGGGCGCTGGTGGCGATGCCAGGAGACTCCATGTGCATGCAGTCGGCGGCATGGGCGCCCTTCGGCCCAGACGGTCTAGCCGGCATACCGGGTTGGATGCGCGCGAGGACTCGTTCGCCTGCGGGCGCGGGGCCGCTCCGATCCTTGGTGGCTCACGGCCCTCTACGCCGGAGCCGTCGTCCCCGCCGACTACGTCATGGCAACGGGGATGCTCCGCGGGCTCAGGACCCGAGCCGAACGCGGCGCTCCTCCCGAACGATCAGGGCGCGAGCCGCTGCACCAGGAGCAGTACGCGTAGCTGTCGCTCAGGTCCGCATGTCGTGACGACGACCACGACTACTTCGTGCGGCTGAATGTCAGCGATTCAAAGGCCGCCAAGCGGGGCTCTCGGGCCTGCCAGAGTCCTCTCTGGAACCCGCTACGTCGCTGCAGGTAGGGCCCATCTGGGGCTGCTCCACCGGCGGCACAAAGGTTCTGGTCGTCTTTGATGACCCGAGCCGGCCTTTGCGGAAGTTGCCCTCTGGACTGACTGCCGGCTGTCGCTGGAAAGGCGCGTTCGCGGACATAAGAGTCGGGGTATGAACGCGTCCGACGTCCTGAAGGTCTTTCGCCAGAATGGAGATCCGCGATGAGTGACAACCTGCCCGTCGGTCTTTCGCCCGAGGAGCTCGCCGCTGAGAGCGCGACGGCCCTGCCGGACAAGGAGGTCGTCTCGATCCTCGACCTGAATGCGGACATCAACCTCGCCATCGACGCGGCCGCCCCCATCGACTTGGCCGTGGCGGCTAACGCCAATGTTGCCGCTCCCATCGACGGAGCGGTCAGCGCGAACATCCTGTCCTCCGACTCGACCGCGCAGGCACTCAGCGACCAGGGCGTCATGATCAACCAAGGCATCGACGCCGACGCCACCGCGCACTCGGTGCAGGACAGCGGCCTCGACCAGGGCAACGACGTCGTCGGCTCGGGCACCGCGACGGGTGCCGGCGACGCGACCAGCGCGGTTCCTTCCGCGGAGACCACCACGGCGCCGGCTGAAACCGCCTCCGGGGTCGACAGCGGGACCGTGGGCGACACCGTCGACGGGGCTACGGACGGCGTCGGTGGTGCGGTCGACGGGGCCACCGGCACGGTGGGCGACACGGCAGGCAGCGTCACCAGTGGGGGCCTGCTGGACGGTGACCTGCTGAACGTCGACGTCAACGTCGACGCGGACGCGGATGTTGCGGCCCCCATCAACGGCGCGGTCGCGGCGAACGCCAACGTGGCCGCTCCGATCGACGCGGCGGTCGGCGCGAATGTCGGTTCCGTGGACAGCGACGCGATAGCGGTCTCCCAGCAGGACGCCATCATCAACCAGGACATCACCGGTTCCGCCGAGGCGACGTCGGACCAGACCTCCGACATCAAGCAGTAGGGGCTCATGGCGGTCCTTCCCGGGGCTTCGACAGGACGCGACGACGAGATCACGTCGTCGCGTCCTGTCGCCACCGCGTCGGGCGCGGCCGTTCGTGCGGACGGCGTCGAGCTCATCGGCGAGATGGTGGGGTCCGGCTACCGCGAGCCGCCGGCTCTCGCCCGCCGAGGCGACGGCCAGACGTTCCAGCTCACCCCGCTGGTCTACCTCGTGCTGTCCACGGTCGACGGCCGGCGCACCTACGACGAGGTCGGGGAGCGCGTCAGCGCGGCATCCGGCCGTACCGTCACCGGTGACAACGTGCGCAGCCTGGTGGACCAGCAGCTGCGGCCGCTGGGACTGCTGGCCAAGGAGGACGGCTCTCAGCCTGAGGTGAAGAAGTCGAACCCTCTGCTCGCCCTGAGGTTCAAGTACGCCGTCAGCGACCCGGAGCAGACACGTCGGCTGACCTCACCCTTCGCTCGGCTCTTCCACCCGGTCGTCGTGGCCCTGGTGCTGGCCGGCTTCGTGGGCGTGAGCTGGTGGGTGCTCTTCCACAAGGGCCTCGCCTCAGCGACCCACCAAGCATTCGACAAGCCCGGCCTCCTGCTGGTCGTCGTGGCGGTCACCATCCTGTCGGCCGGCTTCCACGAGTTCGGCCACGCCGCGGCGGCTCGACGCGGCGGCGCGACACCCGGTGTCATGGGTGCCGGCATCTACCTCGTCTGGCCGGCGTTCTACACCGACGTCACCGACTCCTACCGGCTGGGCCGCGCGGGTCGCGTCCGCACCGACCTCGGTGGCCTGTACTTCAACGCGATCGTCACCGTCGCGATCACCGGGGCCTGGTGGGCCACGCACTGGGACGCGCTGCTGCTCGTCGTGGCCACGCAGATCCTCCAGATGGTCCGCCAGCTGACGCCGCTCGTCCGCTTCGACGGCTACCACGTGCTCGCCGACGTCACCGGAGTCCCCGACCTGTTCCACCGGATCAAGCCCACCCTGCTCGGCGTCCTGCCGTGGCGGTGGAAGCACCCGGAGACACGCATCCTCAAGCCGTGGGCCCGGGCCGTCGTGACCCTGTGGGTGCTGGTGGTGGTGCCCATGCTGGCGTTCTCGATCTTCACGATGGTCATCACGCTCCCGCGGCTGCTCGGCACTGCCTGGGCCAGCGTCGGCGCGCAGGCGACTCTTCTCGCTCGAGCCTGGTCCGACGCCGACCTGCTCGAGGTCGCAGCGCGGGGACTCGCCATCCTCGCAGTGGCTTTCCCCATCCTGGCGACCGCGGTGCTCATCACCCGTCTGCTGCGCCAGCTCGTCACCTCGGCACTCCGGCGCACCGAGGGCAAGCCCCTGCACCGCGGCCTCGTCTGCCTCATCGCCGCAGCCCTCGTCGCCGGGTTGGCCTTGGCATGGTGGCCGCACGAAGACACATACCGCCCGGTCCAGCCCTACGAGGGCGGCACCCTCGTGCAGGCGGCGCGCGCGATCCCCGTGCCGGCGGCGGTCCGCCGCGCGCCGACCGGTCTCGTCGAAGGCCAGCGAGGAACTCTCGTCACCGGCTGGGCGGACGCCGATGCCCGGCCAACTCGCGAGAAGCCGGAGCTGGCTCTGGTCCTGGTTCCCCGTGGGACCGGCACCCACACCGCCACGCCGACACCCACGGGCACCGGGGCAGACGCGGGCGGTGCTGCCGGCGCCCCTCAAGGCACTGCTGCGGAGGTGCCGCAGCCCTGGGTCTTCCCGTTCAACAAGCCCCTGGCACCGGGGGTCGGCGACAACCAGGCGATGGCGGTCAACACGACCGACAACACGATCCAGTACGACGTCGCCTTCGCGCTGATCTGGATCGACGACGACTCCCCGGCGCTGAACACCAACGAGGCTTACGCGTTCTCGAGCTGCACCAACTGTGCCGCCGTGTCGGTTGCCTTCCAGATCGTGCTGGTCACCGGCGACAACCACGTCGCGGTGCCGCAGAACATCTCGGCCGCGGTCAACTACGACTGCGTCAACTGCCTGTCGTATGCGCTCGCGACGCAGCTGTTCGTCACGCTCGACGGGCCACTCAGCGACGCAGGCAACAAGGAGATCGCCGCTGTCTGGGCGCAGATCGCGGACTTCGGCACCCACCTCTCCGAGGTGCCACTCAGTGAGATCGCGGACCGACTGACTGCCTACGAGGAGCAGATCCTCCAGATCATCGAGAAGGAGCGGGGTTCGCTCACCCTTGACGACCCGGCCACCCCGCCTTCCGGCGGCCCGACGACGGCGACCGTCCAGAGCACCGACGGCGGCACGCCGACGACCGGCGCCACCACGCCGGTCGGCACCGTCTCACCGACCACCGTTTCGCCTGGTGGAGGCGGTGCAACCGATCCGGGCAGCACGAGCGAACCGTCACCCACGGGGTCGGCCGTGCCCACTTCTGAGGACCTCAGCTCGGACGCGGCCACGCCCGCGCCGTCCCCCAGCGAAGGCGCGAGTCCCATCGCCACCGCCACCGGCGAGGCGTCCCCGTAGGACGCCAGCCCGACCGCCCCTGCTCCTTGCTTGGGCAGCGCACCGGCACCGGAAGGACGGGTTGTCCGCATCGGATGCGTATGCGTCGAATCGCCCAAACCCGGTTGGCGCCGACCCTCCACGGGGTCACCGCGAGGTCGACCTAGCCTGCTGGGATCCGGGGAGGCCGTTGCCCCGGCGAGCTGCGCGGACCCCTCCATGCCCAGACCGACAGAACGCGACACGGCATACCTCCCGGCGCTCGACGGAGTTCGAGCGCTCGCGGTGGCGGCCGTCGTCGGCTATCACCTCGGCGTGCCGGGGCTCGGTGGTGGCCTGCTCGGCGTCGGGATCTTCTTCACCCTCAGCGGCTTCCTCATCACGCGCGTCCTGGTCGCCGGCTGGGCACACACCGGCCAGGTGGGGCTCGGTCGCTTCTACCTGCATCGCGCCCGCCGACTGCTGCCGGCCGTCGTGGTGCTGCTCGCGGTCGTCGCAGTCGTCACCTCCCTCACCCGCCCGGACGAACGCGGCGAACGCCTGGCGGAGGTGGCGGCGGCGCTCCTCTACGTCAACAACTGGCAGACGATCGCCGCGGGCCAGTCCTACTTCCAGCGCTTCTCGGGGCCCGGCCCTCTCGACCACCTCTGGTCGCTCTCGGTCGAGGAGCAGTTCTACCTCGTGTGGCCGGTCCTCCTCCTCGCCCTCGTGGTGCTGATGCAGGGGCGGCTGCGCCGGGTCGCGATCCTCACCGCCGTCCTCGCGGCAGCGTCGTTCGTCCTGATGTGGCTGCTCGCCTCCCCGGGCTTCGACAACACCCGGGCGTACGAGGGGACCGACACCCGCGCCGGAGGGCTGCTCTTAGGGGCGGCAGTGGCTCTCGCCTGGCGCCCCGGTGCGCTGCCGCGCCGGCTCGCCGTGTCGCGTCGCCTGGCCCTCGACGCCGCCGGTCTCGTGGGCCTCGCCGTCATCCTCGCGCTCGTGACGAGCACCGACGAGTACTCCGTCTCGCTCTACCACGGGGGCATCCTGCTGCTGGCGGTCGCCACCGCGGTACTCGTCGCCGTCGTGTCGCACCCGGCCTCGCGGCTCGGTCCCCTGATCGGCGCCCGGCCGCTGCGCTGGGTCGGCGAGCGCTCCTACGGCATCTACCTCTGGCACCTGCCCGTCGTGGTCCTCGCCGGCGCCGGCGTCCTCGGCCACGGCCACCTCCTCGGCAGCCTGCTGCAGCTGGGCCTGACCCTGCTGCTCGCCACGGTCTCGTGGAACCTCATCGAGAACCCGATCCGGCGCCGCGGCTTCCGTCGCGCCCTCCGCCGGCCCCGCCCCGCACCCGGGGAGCCGCCTCGCGCCGCGCCTGCCGTCGCCGGGTCGATCGTCTTCGCGGCCGTTGCCGTCACCTCGCTCAGCGCGGCCACCCTGGTCGGGGGCGGGACCAGCGGGAGGCCGGAAACGCTCGACCCGGGCGACCCGACCCTGCCCCCGAGCGCCGCCCCTGCGCCCACGCCGGCAACCCCTCGGCCGCCCTCGACCACAACGCCCTCGCACGCGCCCACGCGGACGTCGTGCACGGCAGTCGTCCACGTCGGGGACTCGACGTCCGTCGGGCTGGTCGACCCGGCATACCAACCCAGTGCCAGCACGGGAATCGCCGCGCAGTACAAGCGAGTCGGCGTCACGCGCTTCGTGCCCGACATCCTCGGGGCGCGCTCGATCGTCGAGACGTTCCACGGCCAGCCGAACGCCCAGAGCGCGGTCACGTCGAGGACAAGCGAGGGGTATGCCGGTTGCTGGGTCCTCGCGATGGGCACCAACGAGGTCGCGAACCAGTACGTCGGCGGCGTCGTGCCGCTCGCCGAGCGCATCGACCTGCTCATGCGCCCCATCGGCAACCACCCCGTGCTGTGGCTGACGGTGCGCACCACCGACACGTCCGGGCCGTACGACGACCAGGAGATGCAGAAGTGGAACGCCGCCCTCGTCGCCGCGTGCACGCGCTACCCCACCATGCGCGTC
Source organism: Terrabacter sp. FW104-15G4B (assembly GCF_058790095.1). NCBI lineage: Bacteria > Bacillati > Actinomycetota > Actinomycetes > Micrococcales > Intrasporangiaceae > Terrabacter > Terrabacter sp. FW104-15G4B. The sequence goes on from NZ_JBYTCI010000018.1 coordinate 20,239, forward strand.
TACGACTGGCGGGCCGAGGTGCGGCCCTCGTGGTTCATCGACGACGGCATCCACTTCACGACGAAGGGCTACGTGGAGCGGGGCCGGCGCATCGCCGACGCCCTGGCGCAGGCCTTCCCGGCCGGCGCGTCGCCCGCGCCCGGATGCGTCGTGCGCTCCGGCGACTGACGCAACCGACCGGACCCTAACCACCCGATCGGCGCACCGCTGGCCCCCGCGACCTCGCCCGCTGCGCCGCCATCTGCTCCTCGAAGGCCGCACGCCACCCCTGCTCCAGTGGGATGCCCTCGGAAAGCGCCACCTCCGCCGACAGCTCGACGGGGAAGCCGTAGGTGTCGTGCAGGGCGAAGAGGTCCGCGCCCGTGAGCCCACTCACCCGGTGGCTCTCGAGCCGTTCCAGCCCGCGCCGCAAGGTGCGCCGGAACACGTGCTCCTCGCGGGCGAGCACTGCGACGACCTCGTCGGTGGCAGCCGACACCTCGGGGTAGTGGCGCGCGTAGATCCCCGCGACGGTGGGCACGACGTGCGGGAAGAAGTTGTCCTCGATGCCGAGGTCGACCGCGAAGCGTACGGCCCGGCGCACGAGCCGCCGCAGGACGTAGCCCTGCGCCTTGTTGGTCGGCCGCACGCCGTCGACCGCGAGGAAGGTCGCCCCGCGCAGGTGGTCGGCGATGACGCGCATCGCGAGCGTCTCCTGCTCGTACGTTCGCCCCGACAGCTCCTGCAGCCGCTCGACGATCGGCCACAGCAGGCTGATCCGGAAGACGTCGGAGCTGTCGAGCGCCGCAGCCGCGATCCGCTCGAGGCCACCGCCGTAGTCGACGTTGCGGCGCGGCAATGGCTCGAAGCCGTCCTCGGTGCGGCGGTACTCCATGAAGACGGAGTTGCCGAGCTCGATGAACCGGCCGCAGTCGCAGTTCTGGTGACAGTGCTCGCCGTAGGCCGGGTCGTGCTCGACGTGGGGGAAGAGGTAGAAAGCCTCCGTGTCAGGGCCGCCCGGCTCACCCACGGGCATGTTCTCGGCAGCCCCTTCACGGCACCACCAGTTCTTGCTGCCGTAGAAGGCGATTCGCGCCCCGCCGGTGCCGACGCGAGCCGCCTGCTCCTCGGTGTCCACCTCGACCCGGTCGGTGCTGACCCCGGCCGCCGCGAAGAGCTGCGTCCAGATCGCCGCCGAATCCTCGTCCTTGGGTATGCCGTGTGCCGGGTCCCCGATGAAGCAGGACACATAGAGCCGGGCGGGGTCCAGCCCCACGATCTGCGTGAGGAAGTCCCAGAACTGCGGGATCTGCTCCCCCTTGAAGTAGTCGCCGAGGCTCCAGTTGCCGAGCATCTCGAAGAAGGTCGTGTGCCGGTTGTCGCCGACCTCCTCGATGTCCTGCACGCGCAGACACGTCTGGCTGTCGACGAGCCGCCGCCCGTGGGGGTGCTCCGCGCCGAGCAGGTAGGGCAGCAACGGCTGCATCCCGCTCCCCGTGAAAAGGGTCGTCGGGTCCTCGTCCGGGACCAGCCGGGCGCGCGGGATGACCGCGTGTGCCTTGGCCTCGAGGTGCTCGAGGAACGCCCTGCGGATCTCGTCTGCGTCCATGTCGTCGATTCGACACCCCCAGGTGGTCTCGCTACCAGCCGGTTTCGCGACGAACTGTCCGAGCGTGCATGCTCGTGGCATGCGCCCGCTCGTCGACCTCGTCCTCGCAGTGGCGCTCCTGGGTCTCGCGATCCTCGCCGCACGCACCGAACCGCGGCGATGGCGCGTCGGGGTCCTCCTCGTCGGCGCCCTCTGGGCGGCAGTCGCGGCTGCCGGCGTGGACCCGCTCGTCCTGCCGAGCGTGGGAGCCGTGCTGCTGGGCCTGCTCTTCCTCGGCAACGGCCTCCGGCTCCTGCGGCCGGCCGGCCGCAACCGCATCAACGTGATCGCCTTCGTGCTGGGCGTCGTCACGATCACCGCGACGGTCGCCGGTCTGGTCGTCGTCGGGTCCGGCACGACCGGCCCGAGCGTCCTGGCCGGCGTCGTCCTGCTGCTGCCCGGCTACCCGGGCCTCGCCGCGCTCAGCTACCTGCTCTACTGCCTCGCCTACGGCTGTCGTCGTCCGCGGCCGGCGCCCACGGCCGTCATCGTGCTCGGCTCGGGGCTGGTGGACGGCACCGTCCCGCGGCTGCTCGCCCACCGCCTGGATGCGGCCCTCGAGGCCTGGCGCGGAGAACGCTCCCGCGGGCACGACCCTCTCGTCGTCCCGAGCGGCGGGCAGGGGGACGACGAGCCGATGGCCGAGGGCGTGGCCATGACGGCATACCTGGTCGCCCACGGCGTCCCACCGGAGCGCGTGGCGACGGAGGACCGCGCCACGACGACGGAGGAGAACCTGCTGCTCTCCCGTGAGATCCTGCGCGCCCGGGGCGCCGACGAGGCCGGGCACGTGCGGGTGGTCACGAGCGCCTACCACGCCGGTCGCTCGGCGCTGCTGACCCGCAGCCTGGGCCTCGACGCCGACGTCACCGGGGCCCCGACGGCGTGGTACTTCGTGCCGAGCGCCTTCCTCCGCGAGTTCATCGCGGCCCTCACCCTCCACCCGCGGACGAACCTCGCGGGCCTCGGCGCCTGGGCGGCCGTCACGGCCGTGCTCGCGTATGCCGCGGTCCCGGGCTGACGTCCAAGCGGCTGACGCCCAGCGGCTGGGTCAGGGCGTGGCGGCCGGATGCGCCAGCTCGTCGCGCAACACCCGCTTGAGCAGCTTGCCGCTCTGGTTGCGGGGCAGCTCGTCGACGAAGTGGATCGCCTTGGGCAGCTTGAACGGCGCGAGGGTCGCGCGGGCGTGGTCGATGAGCTCGGTGTCGGTCACGGTCTGCCCGGGGCGCAGCACGACGACGGCCGTGATTGCCTCGACCCATCGTTCGTGCGGCGTCGCGATGACCGCCACCTCGGCGACGGCCGGGTGCGTGTACAGCGCGTCCTCGACCTCACGGGAGGCGACCATGACGCCGCCGGTGTTGATGACGTCCTTGATGCGGTCGACGACGGTGAGGTAGCCGGCGTCGTCGCGGGTCACGAGATCACCCGAGTGGAACCACCCGTCGCGGAACGCCTCGGTCGTGGCGTCCTGCTTGTTCCAGTAGCCGGTGCACAGCTGCGGTGAGCGGTAGAGCAGCTCGCCCGGCTCGCCGGCCGCGACGTCGGAGCCCTCCGGGTCGACGACGCGGGCCTCGACGAAGAGCACGGTGCGGCCGCACGCCTCCGGGCGCCCGGCGTGCTCCTCCGGCCGCAGCACGGTCGCGAGTGGGCCGATCTCGGACTGGCCGAAGCAGTTCCAGAAGCCGAGCTCGGGCAGCAGCTGCCGGAGGCGGTCGCGCACCGGGACCGGCATGATCGAGGCGCCGTAGTACGCCTTGCGCAGCGAGGACAGGTCGGCGGTCTCGAGGGCCGGGTGGTTCGACAGCGGGACCCAGACCGTCGGGGCGAGGAAGAGCGAACCGATGCCGTCCTCCTCGACGCGGTCGAGGATGGTCGCGACGTCGGGCCGGGTCAGCAGGTGGTTCGTCGCGCCCACGGCGAGGTAGGGCAGCAGGAAGACGTGCATCTGGGCGGAGTGGTAGAGCGGCATCGAGTGCAGCGGCGCGTCGTCCTCTTGCAGGTCGAGGCCGACGATGCACGAGGCGTACTCGTGGACGAGGGCACGGTGCGTCATCATCGCGCCCTTCGGCTGCGACGTCGTGCCGGAGGTGTAGAGCAGCTGGACGAGGTCGGTGTCGTCGCTCTCGGCATCGATGGCCGGCACGTCTCCCTCGCTCCATAGGGGGAGCACCGCGTCGTCGCCGCCGTGGAGCAGCAGCACCTGCTCGAGGGCGGTGTCACCGCGGACCGCCTCGACCGACTCCCGCAGCGCCACGTCCACCAGCGCCACCCGGGCCCCCGAGTCGCGCAGCAGGTAGGTGAGCTCGGGTCCGGTGAGTGCGTAGTTGATCGGCACGTGGACCAGTCCCGCCCGGGCGCAGCCGAGGTAGGCGAGCAGGTAGGCATCGGAGTTGAGCCCCACGGTGGCGACCCGGTCACCGCGGACCAGCCCGAGACCCAGCAGGTGGGCGGCCGCACGGGACACGGCGTCGTCCACGGCTGCATACGTCCACGTGCGGTCGTCGAAGACGAGCGCCACCCGGTCGGGGTGACGGGCTGCGCTGCGGCGGACGATGCCGTCGACGGTGCTCGAGGTGGTGACGCTCATGGCGTGGCTCCATTGGTCGGCCGGCGGGGGGCTGGGCTGGGGAAGGACTGGAGGAGGGCGCCCGTCTCGGCGCCCCCGGAGAGGCGCGCGATGGTGTCGGCCTCGTCGGCGAGCTGCGCGGCATACGTGCGCTCGCCCGACCGGCGCAGCAGGCGGGCTGCCTCGCCGACCGCCTGGCGCGGAAGAGCGGCGATGGCGGCGACGACCTCGCCCGCGCGGGCGTCGAGGGTCTCCGCCGGGCACACCTCGGTCACGAGCCCCCAGTCGAGGGCCGTGGCCGCGTCGACGGGCGTGCCGGTGAGGAGGAAGAGCGCGGCGCGTCGGGCCCCGACCACCGCAGGGAGCAGCGCGCTGACGCCGCAGTCGGGAGACAGACCGACCGAGGGGTAGGCCGCCACGAACGTCGCGCGGTCGGCGGCCAGCACGACGTCCGCAGCCAGGACGAGACCGATCCCCGCTCCAGCCGTGGCACCCTGCACGACGGCGACCACCGGGACCGGCAGCGAGCGCAGCGCCTCGAGCGCCTCGTGCAGGACGCCGGCGAGCTCCGTCACGAAGGCCGGCCGGTCGTGGGCCGCGGCCATGGCTCGGACGTCGCCGCCCGCGCAGAAGAGCCGGCCCTCCGCCCGCAGCACGACGACGTGGACCCGGTCGAGGCCGTTCGCGAGCTCACCGACCGCCTCGCGCAGCGCGATCGCGGCCGGCAGGTCCACGGCGTTGCCCGCGTCGGGGCGCGACAGCCGGATCGTGGCCACGCCGTCCGACACCGACATCATCGGCACCGTCGTCGTCACGAGTTCATCCTGCCTCCCGAGTCCCCGGATTGGGGACAACCGTGGGAGGTCGCGTCGCCGCTGACTCCCATGTGGCGTATGCCGTGTGCACGGGGCCCGTTGGCCCGTACAGTCACTGGGCATGGACTTCGTGACGCGAGGCTTCCAAGGCCGTCCACGCGACCGTGACGAACGGCTTCCCCCCGGTCAGCACCTCACCGGCGACTTCCCGGTGCTCTCGGCCGGACCGACGCCGCAGGTCGACCACGACGAGTGGGAGCTGTGGGTCGCCACGGAGGACGGCACACGGCACACGTGGTCGTGGCAGGAGCTGCTGGCGCTGCCGGCGGACACGGTGACCGTCGACATCCACTGCGTCACGAGCTGGTCGAAGATCGGCACCGAGTGGCGCGGCGTCTCGCTCGAGACCCTCCTCGTGGACGTCGAGACGGCCGCCGACTTCGCCATGGTGCACAGCTACGGCGGCTACACCACGAACCTCCCGCTCGAGGACCTCCTCGACGGCCGGGCCTGGATCGCCTACTCCTACGACGGCGAGGACCTGCACCCGGAGCACGGCGGCCCCGCAAGGCTGCTCGTGCCGCACCTCTACTTCTGGAAGTCGGCCAAGTGGGTGCGCGGCATCGAGCTGACGCTCGAGGACTCACCCGGCTTCTGGGAGCAGCTCGGCTACCACGACTACGGCGACCCATGGCGCGAGCAGCGGTACCAGGGGGACTGAGCGCCCGGCGCGCATGGCGGGCGGCGACGCTCGTCGAGCGCCGTCCCGAGACGGACAGCGCCGTGACCCTCGTGCTCGACGTCGACGGCTGGCCCGGGCACCTGCCGGGGCAGCACGTCGACGTGCGGCTCACCGCGCCGGACGGCTACACAGCGACCCGCAGCTACTCCGTCGCGGCCCCGGCGCTCGGCGACCGCGTCGAGCTGACCGTGCAGCGTATCCGGGACGGCGAGGTCTCGAGCTTCCTCGCCGACGGTCTCGCGGTCGGTGACTCGGTGCAGCTGCGCGGACCTGTCGGTGGCTGGTTCGTCTGGCGCACAGTGCAATCCGGTCCGGTGCTGCTCGTCGCCGGTGGGTCCGGCCTCGTGCCCCTGATGTCGATGCTCCGCGCGCGGGACGGCTCGGCGCCACCCTTCCGGCTCGTCTACTCGGTGCGTGCGCCCGACGACGTGCTCTACCACGACGAGCTCGCGGCCCTTGCTGCGGCGGACGGCGTCGACGTGCACCTCGTCCACACGCGACGTGCGCCCGAGGCCGGCCCGCGACCCGCCGGGCGGCTGCACGAGGACGACCTCCTCACGCCCGGCTGGCTCCCGGCGGACCAGCCCACCTGCTACGTCTGCGGACCGACCGGCTTCGTCGAGGCCGCTGCGGACCTGCTCGTCGGGCTCGGCCACCCGGCCGACCACATCAGGACAGAGCGATTCGGGCCGAGCGGCCCGTGAGGAGGCTCGCACCATGACCAATCCCGACGACACCAAGCGCGCACCTGCGGACTGGGACGGCAACCTCATGGCCGGGCCGCTCTCTGAGCTCTTCGCCCTCGACGTCACGGCCGCCCTGGCACGTTGCAGGGGGTGCGGCTCGACGACCGCGGTTGCTGCGCTGCACGTCTACGGGCCTGAGCCCGGCCTGGTCGGCCGGTGCCCCGGCTGCGACGACGTGCTGCTCCGCGTCGTGCGCACCCCAGACGCCGTGTGGCTGGACCTCGGCGGCGTCACCTCGCTGCGCGTGCCCGCTCCGCCCGTGGTAGGCGAGGAGCAGCAGGACGCCTCCGCCCAGACCTGACATACCGACGAAACCCGGTCACGGCGAACCGAAGCGGTCCAGACTGGGGCCGTGATCGGCGCGGAGTTCGAGACCGCCCTCGCCGGCGCACAGAACGGTGACGAGGCCGCGTTCGCCCAGCTGTGGCGCGACCTCAACCCACCCCTGCTGCGCTACCTGGGTCTCGGGGGAGACACCGCTGACGAGGTGGCCGCGGAGACGTGGTTGACCGTCGTCAGAGGGCTCGGCACCTTTCGGGGTGACGAGATGGCGTGGCGGGCCTGGGTCTTCACGACCGCACGTCGCAGGGCAGTCGATGCTGCCCGAAGACGGGAACGCGAAGCTCGGCTCGGCCGGCATGCCACGAGCTGGGTCGCGACGGTCCGGGACTGCGCGGACGACGTCGTCGACACGCTGTCGACGCAGGAGGCCGTGGCCCTCGTGCGCCGGCTGCCGCCGCTTCAGGCGGAGGTGGTGCTGCTGCGGGTCCTGGGCGGCCTGTCCGTGGGCGAGGTGGCGGACGTGCTGGGGCGCACGCCCGGCGCCGTCCGGGTTGCCGCCCACCGGGGCCTGCGCACGCTGGCGAGTCTGGTCGCCCCTGCGGGTGTAACGCTGGCCGACGTGGCTGCGCTTCGTGAGTGACATGGGCACGTACTGGCGGCAGGAGAGGGTCCGAGGGCGCTCTGACGGCGCTACCGGCTCTCCCTCCGGGCACCACCGGGGCGAGCCGGGGCGCGACCCGATGCGCGACCCGTCCCTCGCCCCGGTGACCCGGGCGCTGACGGCCCCGCCGAGCGAGCGCGAGCTCGACGGCATGGGCCCGGCGCTCGCCGAGTTCCGGGCCCGTGCCGCACACCAGCCGGCGAGACCAAGGAGACACACCATGTTCGCGACCGCCTTCGGCGCCAAGCTCGGCGCCACGCTCGGTGGAGTGGCGGCCGGCCTCGTCGGCGTCGGCACGGTGGTGCTGGTCTCCGCCCACGTGCCGAACGGCGGCGCGGTCCCGGCGGGCTCCGGCGTGCCCGGTGCTGTCCAGCCACGACCGGCTGCGGTCAGCACGGTGGCGGCGCCTCAGGTCAGCACGACCGCGACGCCTGAGGGACCCGACGCCAGTGGGCCGGCCAAGCACGGCCTGTGCACGGCCTGGCAGGCACATTCCAAGCATCCCGGCACGCAGGGCAACGCCGACACGTCCGTCGCCTTCACCAACCTCGTCAAGGCCGCCGGTGGTGCGAACCACGTCGCGGCGTTCTGCGCCGACGTCCTCGCGCCGGGAGCCAAGGGCAACAAGGGTGGTGGCAACGGTCATGGCAAGCCGACGGACAAGGCGACGGACCACCCCGGCGGCAAGCCGACGGACCACGCCACGGGCAAGCAGAGCGACGCACCGAACGGCCACCCGACCGGCCACCCGACCGGCAAGCCGTCGGACGACGCGAACGACGAGCCGTCGGACGGGCCGACCGGCGGACCGAGCCACCAGCCCTCGTCGCCGTCGACGAGTCCATCGACCCCAGTGCCCGGCACGGGTACGCCGGTGCCCGGGACCTCGCCGACTGCCGACCCCAGCCAGACCGTCGTGCGCTGACACGCGGCTGGGAGACGCCGACCGCTCTGCCCCTCGTGCCGCAACCGGTGCCACGCCGGACCCGGTCTGTCACCATCGACGCATGGGCATGACGCTGGCCGGGGTCTGGGCGCACCCGGACGACGAGTGCTATGCGATGTACGGCACGGTGGCGCGTCACGCCGCCGCACCGGGTTTCCGCTCGCGGACTTCCTGCGCGACGAGCGGCCCGTCGTCGTGACGTTCGGCCCGGACGGGGTCACGGGTCACCCCGACCACGTCGTGCTCGGCGAGGTGACCGCCGAGGCGTTCCGCCTCGTGCGCGAAGAGGGAGGCCGGGGGCTCCGACGCCTTCTTTTCGGCGGCGTCCCCATGCGGGAGTACGCGTTGGGTCAGCGTCGGCGCTCCGTGCCGGCCTCGAGCCCGGGGACCCGACCCGCGTCCATCATCTCCGGGGCATCCCCGACGAGCTCATCGGCATCACGGTGCGCACCCACGAGGACCTGCCGCGCATGCTCGCCGCCATCGAGGAGCACCGGAGCCAGCGTCACGTCATGTTCGACCCCGACGGCCCGACGACGAGTGGATGGGCGTCATGGCCCGGGAGACGTGGTAGTCGCGTGGCCGCCCCGGGATCCGGGTGCGGCCACGCTCACGGACGTCTTCGACGGGTTGGGCTAGCCCTACGCTCGGTGCGGCGTTGTCAGGGCCTCAACCGCTCCTCGATGGCAGCGATGATGCGCGGACGCATCTCGTGCGGGTCGATGACGGCGTCGACCGAGCCGACGGAGACGGCTCGGTGGATGCTGTGCACCGCGTCGAACTCGGCGGCGACCTGGCCGAGCTTCTCCGACCGCACCGAGCTGCGCAGCTCGGCCAGCTCGGTGGCGAGGCGCGCGCGCTCGACTCCCGAGGACGCCGCGAGCCGGCCCTCGAGCTCGGTCACCCGCGGGTCGGACGCCGTGCGGGCGTCGACGTCACGGGAGAAGACGACGGCCGCGGCGGGAGCGCCGCCGAGCACCGACGCGAACGACCCCTCGATGGCGAGCACCGTCATGCGCGGGTTGAGCGTCTTGGAGAAGACGACGAACGCGCCACCGTGGTAGCGGGAGACGACGGTGAAGACGATCGGGCCCTCGAAGTTGACGATGGCCCGGCCGATCTCGGCGCCGTACTCGAGCTGCAGGCTGCGCATCGACTCGGGTGAGCCGTCGAAGCCGGACAGGTTCGCGAGCACGACGACCGGCCGGTTGGCGCTCGCCGCGTTGATGGCGCGCGCCACCTTCTTGCTCGACCGCGGGAAGAGCGTGCCGGCCGTGTAGGTGTCGGGCCCGTCGGTGGGCGGGAAGCCGCGGCGCGGCACCGACTTGGACTCGATGCCGATGAGGCACACCGGGATGCCGCCGAGGTGGGCGTCCTGCACGACGGCCGTCTCGGCGTCGGCCATGCCGGCCCAGCGCTCGAGCGGCTCGTGGTCCTGGTCGGAGACGGCCCGCATCAGGGTGCGGATGTCGAACGGCTTCTTGCGGTCCGGGTTGGTCAGCGGCGAGAAGATGTCGCCGACCGTCGTGAACCCCGAGTCCGGCAGGGTGTGCGGGTAGGTCGTCACGTCACGATCGGACGGGTCGTTCGTCGAGACGCGCCGCGGCCCGGACTCGCCCGGGCTGACGTACGCGTGCTCGTAGTGGGCCATCAGGATGGCGCGGGCGCCGGCGAGGTCCTTGGCCCAGTACTGCGCCTGGCCGTTCGGGCCCATGACGCGGTCGTAGCCGCCGATGCCGAAGTTGTCCTCGGCCGAGACGCCGCCGGAGAAGTCGAGCGACTGCTTGCCGGTGAGGACCATGGCGCTGTCGGGCGTCATGACGAGGATGCCCTTGGTGTGCATGAGCATCGTCGCCTCGGCGTTCCAGTAGGGCTGGGCGCCGACGTTGATGCCGGCGACGACGATGTTGATCTCGCCGCCGGTCTGCGTGAACTCGATGATCCGCTTGAGGGCCCGAGCGACCCAGTCCATGTTCTCGGTGCCGGAGTCCATCGAGATCCGGGCACCGGCGGACAGGGAGTACCACTCAAGAGGCACCTGCATCGACTCCGCGAGGTCGATGGCGGCGATGATGCGGGCGCACTCGGCCTCGGCGACCGAGCCGAGCGAGCGCAGGGGGTCACCGGACAGCACGACTCGGCGGACGCCCTCGGGGTGGCGCACCGTCGGCGAGCTCACGACCGCGACGATGATGCCGGCCTTGTTGAGGCCCTGGGGACGGTCGACCGGCACAAGCGCGCCCGTGTCGTCGAGGTCGTGCTCGACGACCGAGCCACCGTCGCCGGCGATCATCGACTGCAGCTCGTAGGGGTAGACGAGGCCGCGGCGGCGGGCTCGCACCACCTTGGAGGCGTAGTCGTCGAGCGGCTTGAGCGGCTCGGTGGGCGGTGTCCCGAGGGTGCTCGTGACCCCGGAGCCGGGCTGGTAGAAGAAGCGGCCCGCGATCGGCATCGGGGCCTCACCGGGGGCGCCCGCCACGTTGGCCTGCACCAGCACCTCCTCGATGCCCGCACCGGCGGTGACGGGGGCGATCTTGCCCTGCAGCGCCGTCAGCTGGCCGAGGTCTGCCTCGATGGTCGGCCAGATCTGCACCCAGACGTGGTTCATGTCGAGCTTGGAGGCCCGCAGGCCCCGGCCGGCCCGGACGCGGCGGATCGCCTCCAGGCAGTTGGTGATCGCGCGCTCCACGTGCGGCAGCCCCGTCACCTGGCCGGACTCGTCGCGCACCACGACGATCTGGCGCACCTGGGCGAGGGCGACGAGACGGTGGTCGTCGGGGTTGTCCCTGGCCACGCACTCGTAGAGCAGGACGTCATCAGGAGCGGCGAGCCGGGTGACGTCGAATGCCGTCAGTCGCCACAGGTTGAGCCGGCGCCCCACCATGGGGTGGACGCCACGGACGAGCCGGTCCTCGACAAGCGTGCCGCCCACCGGACGGAAGGTGAAGTAGCCGACCGGTCGCCCGTGCCCGGCGCTCACGGCGACGGCCACCCGGCGTACGTCCTGGGCGAAGGGGAGCTGCTGGAGCTGCGCCGCGAGCTGCTCACTCGCGACGTCGGGCGACTCGGGCTCCTGCGGCCAACGCAGGTAGAGGTCGACGACGGACTGGTGGCGCTCGGGGCGCGCCCAGACGTCGTTGGACACCGCGGCGTCAAGGGCGCTGTCGGGCACCAGCTCGTCGACGGCCCCGATGGTCGAGGTCAGGTGGGTCGGACGGCCGTCGAGAGTGTAGTCGGCCGTCGCGAACGGACGGCCGCCCTCGGTGAAGGTGTGCAGGCCGTGCAGCTCGTGCTCGCGGTAGTGCCGCTTGATGAGCACCTCGAGCATCGGCTCGTGCTCGGGCAGGCGCTGCGGGGCGCCGTCGTGCAGCCGTTCGGCGAGGAAGCGCACGATCTGCTCCGGGATGGCGGCGAGCTCGTCGACCCGCTCGGCGTGGTCGGGTGCATCCGGCTCGGCCGCGAGGGAGGCGAGCTTGTCACGCACCCCGGCCAGGACGCTCTCGCGCTCCTCGTCGACGAGCGGCTGGTCGAACCAGCGGAAGCGGACGCTGCGGGCGAGGTCGCCGATGACAGGGAAGCGCAGCTGTGTCGCGACGACGAGACGGTCGAGCGCGTCGCGGGCGGAGGCATCGAGCGGGGGCGCCGGGATCGGCTCGGCGAGCCAGCGCTGCAGGACCGACGTCGCGACCTGCACCTCCGGCGCCGTGCGCTGCTGGGCCAGGAAGATGCGGAAGACCGCCTCCTCCAGGTCCGGGGTGCGCTCGAAGTCCGCCACGCCGTAGTGGCGCAGCACGCGGGCGAGCTTGTCGCGGAAGTCCGCCGACAGTCCGGCCCGGTCGACGTCGAGGCTCTGCAGGTAGGAGTGGAAGTGCTCGCGCGGGCTGTGCACGAGCAGCTCGGTGTGGCGCTCCTCGGCGGCCGGCCGGTTGCGGCTCAGCTCGGCGAAGTCGGTGAGCAGCTCGAGGACCGCGATCTCCTCCTCGAGCGGGATCGTGCCCCCGGCGGCCAGCTCGTCTCGAGCCGTCAGGTAGCCGTTGAGCACCTGCCGGTCGCCGCTCGGGTCACCGTCGAACCCGAGCACGCTGGCGGAGAGGTCATCGATGCCGCGGTCGACGCGCTCGCGCACGGTCGCGCGGCCGGCGCTCGAGTCGGGCAGGTCGAGGTCGACACTCTCGGTGGCGGCAACCTCCGCGACCTCGGCGCCCTCGCCGGTCGGCTCCAGCCGCACGAGCGGGGCTCCGGTCTCGACCTGGCTGCCGACGGAAACGAGCAGCTCACGCACCCGCGCCGGGAACGGGGCCGGCAGCACCGTCTCCATCTTCATCGACTCGAGGACGAGCACCGGAGCGCCGGCGGCCACCTCGTCGCCGACCCGGGCGGGCGTCGCCACGACGAGCGCGGGTGCGGGGGAGCGCACGACGCCGCCCTCGTCGCGGGAGACGCGGTGCGTGACGCCGTCGACCTCGACGAGGTGCACGGGACCGTGCGTGGCGGTGACGAGGCGGTGCGCGCGTCCCTCGACGACGATGCGGCCGGCATACTCGTCGATGCGGTCGAGCGTCGCGTCGACGACGTGCGCCTCGCCGCCGTTGGTGATGGCGACCCGGTAGCGGTGCGACGCGGTGCGCAGGACCATGACCTTGTAGGCCGTGCCGCGCAGCTTGAGGTCGATGGCGCGGCCGACCGTGTGCTGCACCTGCGGACGGCCGCCGCGCGCAGACTCGAACAGGCGCGCCCGCTCGATGGCCTCGGCGTCCTCGTAGGCCTCGATGCCGGCGGCGACGAGCGCGACGCCCGAGTGGCGGTGCAGGACGAGGCGGCCCTCGGCGCGGACGCGGTCGATCCAGCCGGTATCCGCCGAGCCGTCGATGATCTCCGGCTGTTCGAGCAGGTCGAGGATGAAGCTCTTGTTCGTCGAGCCGCCGTCGATGACGACGGTCGTCTCGGCCATGGCGCGGCGCAGGCGGGCGAGCGCCTCGTCGCGGTCGCGGCCGTGCGCGATGATCTTGGCGATCATCGAGTCGAAGTCGGCGGGGATCGAGTCGCCTTCTCCCACACCGGTGTCCACGCGGATGCCCGGGCCGGCAGGGAAGTCGAGCAGGCTGATCCGACCGGGTGACGGGGCGAAGTCGCGGTCGGGGTCCTCGGCGTTGAGTCGGGCCTCGACGGCGTGCCCGCGCTGGGTGGGCCGGCCCCCGGGCAGCTCGTCGAGGCGCCCGCCGTTCGCGACGTGGATCTGCAGCTTGACGAGGTCGGTGTCGGTGACGACCTCGGTGATCGGGTGCTCGACCTGCAGGCGGGTGTTGACCTCGAGGAAGGCGAAGAACTGCTCGCCCGGGTGGTAGAGGAACTCGACGGTGCCGGCGCCGGCGTAGCCGACGGCGACGGCGAGGCGCTCGGCGCTCGCCCGCACCTCGTCGGCCTGCTCGAGGGTGAGCACCGGGGAGGCGGACTCCTCGATGACCTTCTGGTTGCGGCGCTGCACCGAGCAGTCGCGCACGCCGACGGCCCACGCCGTGCCGTGGGTGTCGGCGATGACCTGGACCTCGATGTGGCGGGCTCCGGTGACGAGCTTCTCGAGGAAGACCACGCCCGAGCCGAAGGCCCGCTGTGCCTCGTCGCGGGTGCGCTCGTAGGCGTCGGTGAGGTCGGCGTCGGAGTCGACGCGGCGGATGCCGCGGCCGCCACCGCCGGCAGTCGCCTTGAGCATCAGCGGGTAGCCGATGAGAGCGGCCGCGGCCTTCGCGTCCTCGAGGGTGTCGACGCCGCCGCGGCTCCACGGCGCGACGGGCACGCCGACCTCCTCGGCGATGAGCTTGCTGCCGATCTTGTCGCCGAGCTTGCGCATGGCGTCCGGGCTCGGGCCGATGAAGGTGACGCCGACGCGCTCGCACAGCTCCGCGAAGGCGGGGTCCTCGGCGACGAAACCCCAGCCGACCCAGGCCGCGTCGGCCTTCGTCTCGCGCAGGGCCCGCTCGAGGACCGCGAGGTCGAGGTAGGGCCGCGCCGATGCCGGCCCGAGGTCGTATGCGTGGTCGCTCTCGCGGACGAACATCGCCCGCCGCTCACCCTCGGTGTGCAGGGCGATCGTCTCGATGCGGTGGCCGTCCGGGCCCGCAGCGGCGTTGAGGTCGCGTACGGCGTGGATGAGGCGCATGGCAGCCTCGCCGCGGTTGACGATCGCGATCCGCGAGATCATCGAGCAGGTCTCCTTCGTCGTGCCGACGCCCGGTGGGCGAGTGGCTTTCGTCACGCCACACCCGCAGCCTTCCACTCAAAGGTGGCGACCCGCGAGTAGACGTGGCTGCGATTGTGCCGGGGTCGATGCGCGGACCGACAGCGGGGGGAGCGCGGACCGCGTGCGATCGGGCTCCGGAACGGTGCTGTCCAACGTTGGGTGCGCTGCGTCTACGGCGCGAAGCGGCGGGGTAGGGAATTGCATGACGAGTGACGGGACACGCCCGTCGCGTCAGCACGGAGAGGACCAGCACAGAATGAGCACGGTCACCAAGTCCATCGAGGTCGACGTCCCGGTGAGCACGGCATACGACCAGTGGACCCAGTTCGAGTCCTTCCCCCACTTCATGGACGGCGTCGAGTCGATCACCCAGACCACGGACACGCAGACCCACTGGGTGGTCAAGGTCGGCGGCGTGCAGCGCGAGTTCGACACGGAGATCACCGAGCAGGTGCCGGACCAGGTCATCGCCTGGCGCAGCACCGGCGGTGACACCGACGGCCACACCGGTCGCGTCACGTTCGAGCCCCTGGGCCCGGACCGCACCCGCGTGGACATCGCCCTCGGCTGGGAGCCGGCCGGCGTCGTCGAGAAAGCCGGCGCGGCCGCCGGCATCGACCAGCGCCAGGTCGACGCCTCGGCCAAGGACTTCAAGCGGTTCATCGAGGAGCGCGGCACCGAGACCGGCGCCTGGCGCGGGGAAGTCTGAGCACGCGCGATCCCCGCGTACTCGTTCCATCCAGTCGTCGTGCCCGTCGGGTCAAGCAGACCCGGCGGGCACGACGCGTGTGAGCGGCCGGAACGGCTGCGGGCGCTGACCCGGGCCGCCAGGACTGACACCGGCGGCCGATAGCGTTGCCATCCGTGACCACGATCGACGACGTCAGACCAGCCGCCCGCACCGCTTCGCAGGTGTCGCTCGACGTCGTCCTCGGCCCGATGAAGTCGGGCAAGAGCCTCGCCCTCATCTCGATGCTGTCGCCACTGCAGTTCACGCGGGTGCGCCACCGCGTCTACCAGTCCGAGCGGCACGTGCGCGACACGGGCGTCACCTCCCGCAGCGGTGGCGAGCTCGCGACGACGAAGGTCGCCAGCCTGCACGCCGCTCTCGACGAGCAGCTCGACGTCGTGGCCGTCGACGAGGTGCACATGTTCGGCCTCGCCGACGTCGAGGTCATCGGCCAGCTGCTGCGCCGCGGCACCCGCGTCGTGCTGGCCGGCATCGATCTCGACCACCGGGGTGAGCTCTTCGCGCCCGTGCGAGCCCTCCTCGAGCTCGGACCCGACACCGTGAGCTACCGGCGCGCGGTGTGTGACCAGTGCCGCGACTTCAGCGCCACGCACACCCAGGTGCTCCGCGCGGGAGAGCCGTTCCTCGAGCACCTCGGTGGCTCGGAGGCGCTCCCCGACGACGGCACCTTCACCTACGAGGCTCGATGCCGCTCGTGCTTCGTCCGGCCCGCACCCGGGGCCACCTCTGCCATGATCCGCGAGTGACCCACTCCGCTGCACCGGGCTTCGAGGCCGTGATCGACGCACCGGCGAAGGTGCAGTTCGAGGCGTTTCTCGACGAGCACCGCATCGCCCTGGGCGACTCTATGGAAGGACTGACCGAGGAGCAGGCCCGCCGCTCGCTGGTGCCGTCGAAGACCACGCTGCTCGGACTCCTCAAGCACGCGACGTTCGTCGAGCGGGTGTGGTTCGACGAGGCCGTCACCTGCCGCTCCCGAGAGCAGCTGGGCCTGGTGGCCAGTCCTGACGAGTCCTTCGACCTGCACGACCGCGACACCATCGCCTCGGTCCGGGCGGCGCACGCGCAGGCGTGCGAGGCATCTCGCCAGGCGGTCGCAGCCCTGGATCTCGACGACCTGCTGCACGGCAACCGCCGTGGCCCCCTGCCGCTGCGCTGGGTCTACCTGCACGTCCTGCGCGAGCTCGCTCAGCACTGCGGGCACGCCGACATCCTGCGCGAGCAGATCCTCAGCGCCGAAGCGTCCTGACCGCCGGGCCGGGCGCCACCGTCGTGGACTCCGGCGCCGGCACGGCATCGCTCGATCCCACGACCAGGTCGGCCCGCTCCCACGGACGGTCCTGCGCGAGGAAGGGCTCCTCGGTGCCCATCCACTCGTCCCAGAACCGCACGGCCTCCTCGGGGGTGCGACCCAGCTCGACGTCCCGACGGAGCCCGCGCTCGCGGGCCTCGTCACGGTCCGACTGCACCCACACCACCGCGTCGGCGTGGGCGGCGAGCGACGCGCGACCCGCGCCGACCCCTTCGAGGACGAGAACGCGTACGCCCGCGGGCAGCCGGACGGCGCCATCACGACCTCGCTCGACCCACGCCGGCGGACGGAACTCGACCGCCTCGTGCCGGCTCCACGGCTCGATGACGTGGGCGACGGCGAGGTCGTCCCAGGCGACCGCGTCGTGGTTCCACGACAGGTCGTCGCTGTGCACGACGGCGCCATCGAGCAGGTCGGCCAGCCGCGTGGCGAAGGTGGTCTTGCCGCTGCCCGACCTGCCGTCCACGAGCACCACGCCACGCCCGTCCGGCAGCAGCCGGCGGAGCAGCGCCCCGAGCTCGTCGTCGTCGACAGGGCGCCACGGCCCTGCCTCGGGCTCCTCGGGGTGCAGTCGCATGGCGCGAGTATGCCGTCCGGCTGCTCGCGAGGACGAGCCGCGGTCAGCCTTCCGGGGCGGACTCGTGGGTCGTGACGATGTCGTGGGAGGCAGCCCAGGCGGCGATGTCGCCCTTCTCGATGGCGGTCGCCATGAGCCCGGGGAACTGGTCGGGTGTGCAGGCGAAGGCGGGCACCCCGACGGCCGCGAGCGCCGCTGCGTGCTCGGCGTCGAAGCTCGGGCGGCCCGAGTCGCTGAGGGCGAGGAGGGCGACCATGGTGGCACCGGACGCGACGATCGAGGACGCGCGGCGCACCATCTCCTCGGCGATGCCGCCCTCGTAGAGGTCGCTGATGAGCACGAGGATCGTCTCGCCGGGCTGTTCGACCAGGCCCTCGCAGTAGGCGAGAGCCTGGTTGATGTCGGTGCCGCCGCCGAGCTGCACGCCGAAGAGCACGTCGACGGGGTCGTCGAGCTCGTCGGTGAGGTCGACGACGGCCGTGTCGAAGACGACGAGCCTCGTCTCGACCGACCGCAGCGAGGCGAGCACCGCGCCGAAGACGCTGGAGTAGACGACCGACTCGGCCATCGAGCCGGACTGGTCGATGCAGAGGATGATCCGCCGCTCGACGCGGTGGGCCCGCCGGGCGTAGCCGACGAGGCGCTCGGGCACGACGGTGCCGTGCTCGGGCTGGTAGTGCTTGAGGTTCGCCGCGATGGTGCGGTTCCAGTCGATGTCGGACGACCTGGGGCGCCGGGTGCGGGCCGCCCGGTTGAGGGCGCCGGTGACGGCCTGCACCGTCTCGGCTCGCAGCCGCTCCTCGAGCTGGTCGGTGACGACGCGGACGACGGCGCGCGCTGTCGCGCGGGACCGCTCCGGGATGACCCGGCCGAGGCCGACCAGCGTCGCGACGAGGTTGACGTCGGGCTGAACGGCCTCCATCAGCTCTGGCTCGAGGAGCAGCTGTGTCAGCCCGAGGCGGTCCATCGCGTCGTGCTGCATGACCTGCACGATCGACGACGGGAAGTAGCCGCGGATGTCGCCGAGCCACCGTGCGACCCTGGGTGCCGACGCCCCGAGGCCGCTGCGGCGCTCGCCGTCGTACAGCTCCCTCAGCGCCTCGTCCCTCTTGAGGTCGTCGGCGTCGAGCCCGGCCGCCTCGCCGATGCCGTCGGACTGCTCGCCGCCGAGGACGAGGCGCCACCGGGTCAGCCGGTCGCGGTCGGTCATGACGCCACCTCCAGGCCGAGCAGGCGGGCGACCGCCGCGATCGCGGGGGCTGCCTTGTCGAGGTCGAGGGAGCTACCCGTCGCCGCTTGTGAATGCGTACCGCTAGCGAGGTCTCGAAGGTGCGTCCCGATGAGGCGGCGTTCCGCGGGCTGGTAGCGCGAGAACGTGCGGCGCACGAGGGGCAGGAGGTCCTCGAACGCCTCCTCCGTCGCCCCGACCAGCCACTCGTCGATGATCGAGAGGAGGTCGTCGCCGTGGACGAGCAGGAGCGCCTCGCCGGTGAGGAAGCCGTCGAGCCAGGCCGCCGCAGCAGGTGCCGGCGTGCCGGGTGAAAGGCGCCGGCTGAGCCGCGCCGCTGCCTGCTCGTGCGTGAGCTGGCCGCCGTCGAGGAGCAGCCGGTTGACGCGCCCCGCCACGGCGCCATGGATCGACTCGTCCCGGCCGACAGCGACGAGCGCCTCGGTCCAAGGGGTGCGCAGGTCGTCGCGGTCGAGGAGCGCGACGCCCCGGTCGGCGGCCTCGAGGGCCGTGCGCATGGCGGCTGCGCCGTCGTCGTCGAGGCTGGAGCAGGCGGCGCGCAGCCCCACCGAGGCCCGCACGACGACGGTATGCAGCACGTGGGCGACGCCCGCGACGTCGACGCCGCGCACGTCGCCGTAGCGGCAGGTGCGGGCCAGCGGCTCGACCGTCTCGAGCAGGGCCCGGGTGTCGTGCTGCCGGGCGGTGCGGTCGGCGAGGGCCGCCACGACGGCGCGCAGCCCCTCCGGAAGGTCGGCGAGCAGGCACTCCTCGATGAGCCGCCCGAGCACCCCGAGGTCGGCGGCCTCTCGCGCCTCCTCGGCGATGCGGGACTCGGCGGCGCCGCGGACCGTCGTGCCGTAGAGGCTCGCCTCGATGACGGCCACGGCCAGCTCGGGGGTCCACTCGAGCTCCCAGGCCTCCTTGAACGTGCCGGTCGTGCGGCCCGCGTCGACCTCGGTGCCCCACGGCACGCCGAGGACCGTCAGCCGGTGCAGCAGCACCGACCGGGCGAGCTGCGACTCGCGGCGCAGGTCGAGCTGGACGACGGCCGCGGTGGCGGATGCCTTGAGGCGCAAGGACTTCTGTTGCTTCGCCAGATCGCTCGCGAGCGGCACCATCGGGGTCGAGTCGGGCACCCGGCCCAGCTCCTCGCCGATGACGAG
This sequence comes from Terrabacter sp. FW104-15G4B, assembly GCF_058790095.1. Lineage (NCBI taxonomy): Bacteria > Bacillati > Actinomycetota > Actinomycetes > Micrococcales > Intrasporangiaceae > Terrabacter > Terrabacter sp. FW104-15G4B. The sequence goes on from NZ_JBYTCI010000018.1 coordinate 39,899, forward strand.
GGTGCGGTCGACCATCCGCAGGGGCAGGTCGGCGCCCTCGGTCAGCACTGCCCGCGCCGCATCGGTCAGCTCCGCAAGGCCGACGGAGGGGCGCCCGCGCACGGCCGCCAGCGCCCCGGCCAGCCGCGTCGCCTCGACGACCGAGGCGGTCGACGCGTCGAGGTTCTCGCCGCGCAGCGCCCGCGCCACCCGGACGAACCACGAGGGCACGACCTCCTCGTCGGGCGTGACGAAGAGGTGGTGGTACCACCCCGGCGAGCGGACCCCGGCGCCGTAGCCACTGGCATACGACAACCGCTCCGAGCTCCACGGTGCCCACGTGGCGGCGACCTTGACCTTGGGCAGCTTGCTGAGGAGGGCGTTGTCGCGGCTGACCGGGGGGAACGCCGCGGGGTCGAGCGCGGGGGCGTGGTACGCGCCGCACACGACGGCGATGCGCTCGCGCCCGCCGCGCATCTCGGCGCGGATCACCCTGCGCATGAAGGCTTCTCGTCGGTCGTCGTCGTCGACCTCGAGGTTGCCGCGTACGCCCTCCATGGCCTCGCGCAGGTGGGCGAAGTGGGCGAGGGACGAGGTGCGCCGGTGCTCGACGGCGTCCTCCCACCAGCGCTCGGGGTCGTCGTAGCCGGCGGCCGAGGCGAGGGCGGTGATCGGGTCGACGCGCCGGCCCGGACGGCGGGGTGCCTGCTCGGGGTCGTCGGCGAGGTAGTGCGTCGCCGGCAGGTCTGCGAAGCGGACGTCGACCCCGTGCTCGACGGCCCACCGCAGCGCCACCCACTCGGGGGAGAAGGCGGCGAAGGGGTAGAACGCCGCCCTCCTCGGCTCGTCGACGGCATACACGAGCCCGGCCACCGGGGGCACGAGGTCGGGGTCGGCGGCGAGCGGGACGAGTGCGTCGAGCTCGGGTGGACCCTCGATGACGACGAGGTCGGGCACCAGCTCGTCGAGGGCGCGCGCAACTGAGCGCGCGGAGCCCGGTCCGTGGTGCCGGACACCGAGCACCTCGACCCGCACCTGCTCGAGAGGGCTGCTCACGCTCAGCCCAGCTCGCGGCACGCGCGGTAGAGGTCGGTCCACTCGCTGCGGTCCTTGACAACGGTCTCGAGGTACTCGTGCCAGACGATGCGGTCCTGGACCGGGTCCTTGACGACCGCGCCGACGAGGCCGGCCGCGACGTCGTCGGCCCGCACGACGCCGTCGCCGAAGTGGGCGGCGAGGGACAGTCCGTTGGTCATCACCGAGATGGCCTCGGCCGTCGAGAGCGTCGCGGAGGGAGACTTCACCGTCGTGCGCTGGTCTGCCGTGACGCCCGAGCGCAGCTCACGGAAGATCGTGACGACGCGCTCGATCTCGGCGAGCGACTCGAGGCCGGGCGGCAGCTCGAGGGAGCGGCCGACGGAGTCGACCCGGGTGCGGACGATCTCGACCTCCTGCTCGAGGGTGTCGGGCAGCGGCAGGACGAGGGTGTTGAAGCGGCGCTTGAGCGCCGACGACAGGTCGTTGACGCCCTTGTCGCGGTTGTTTGCGGTGGCGATGACGTTGAAGCCCTGCTGCGCCTGCACCTCCGAGTCGAGCTCGGGGATCGGAAGGTGCTTCTCGGACAGGATCGTGATCAGGGCGTCCTGCACGTCGGCCGGGATCCGGGTCAGCTCCTCGATGCGCACGAGGGTGCCCGTCTCCATGGCTCGCATGACGGGGCTCGGTACGAGGGCCCCCCGGGTCGGGCCCTCGGCGAGCAGCCGCGCGTAGTTCCAGCCGTAGCGGAGCGACTCCTCGGGCGTGCCGGCCGTGCCTTGGACGACGAGCCTCGACGAGCCGCTGACGGCAGCCGCGAGGTGCTCGCTGACCCACGTCTTCGCCGTCCCCGGGACGCCGAGGAGCAGCAGGGCGCGGTCGGTGGCGAGCGAAGCCACCGCGACCTCCATGAGCCGGCGCGACCCGAGGTACTTCGGCGTGATCTCGGTGCCGTCCTCGAGGATGCCACCGAGCAGGTACGTCGTGACGGCCCACGGCGAGAGACGCCAGCGCGGGGGCCGCGGCCGGTCGTCGGAGGCAGCCAGTGCGGTGAGCTCGGCGGCATACGCGTCCTCGGCGTGGGCGCGCAGAACCGTGGTGGGAGAAGGTGAATCGCTCATCTGAAGGCCTCGGTGATCGATCGCTTGACGGAGTGGAACTGGAGCAGGTTGCGCAGGTTGGTCGTGAGGGTCTGGTCGGCGCCGGTCGACTCGATCCAGCGTTGGAGGGGGTCGAGGGCCGCGGGGTGCAGTCCGGCGACGAGGTAGGGCATCGTCCCGCTCACGATCGTCGAGCCGGCCTGGTAGGAGCGCAGCCGGGACACGAGCGCGACGCTGAAGTCCGGGGACCACGGGGCCTCGAAGGCCGCGATGATGGAGGCGGCGTGGGGTGGCAGGTGGCTCGTCGCGTCCAGTCGGGCCAGTACGGCGCGCTCGCGGGACTCGCGGGGGAGAGCGGGCACGATCGTCGGGTCCCAGCCCCGCTCGAGCAGGGCTGCAGCCCACTCGGGGTCGCGTCGGGCCCGCACGGCACGTCGTATGCCGGCCAGCGCGTCCGTCGCCTGCGCGTCGGTGAGACGCTTGACCACGGCCGCCGGCTCGGCGCCGGCCAGCTCGGCCCAGGTCTCGAGCGGGGCGCCGACGCAGATCTGCTCGAGCCACCACCCGCGGGCCGAGCGCCGCGGTGGCGGCTTGCCCAGGCCGTCGCGGACGCCGCTCGGGTCGGGCTCGTCCGGAAGGGCCACCTCGAGGCCGCGACCGAGCAGGCCGGTGCGCCGGACGAGGGGACGCAGCCGCTCGGCCATCCGGGCGGCGCGGGCCGAGCCGGGCAGCGCGTCGAGCAGCGTCGCGGCCATCTCGCGCACGGCCCCGGCGCGGTCGTCGAGGCCGGCCTCGAGGAGCGGCTCGTCCTCCGGCCCCAGCCCGATGCGCAGGGCCTCGAGGTGGTCGCGCCGGTCGCGCGCGGGGTCCGTGGACCACGTGCCGGCCACGAGCTGGCGGGCCAGTGCCGGGTCGTCGGCGCGCACCTCGGCCAGCACCACGAGACGATCCTGCGAGGGCAGGCGAGCCCACTCCTCCAGGGTCGGAGCGGTGCCGTGGCCGTGCGACGCCGTGCGCGCCTCGGCGCCCGACGCCACGTCGGCCACCCACGACCACTCGGCGCGCAGCCCCGCGAGCCAGAGCCCGCGCTCTCCGAGCACCGCCGCCGTCGGCCGGCGCAGCTCGCGGCTCGCGGTGGCCAGCGCCAGCAGTGTCGGCAGCAGGAGGTGCGGCACCCGGCAGACGGCGTCGTCGGCGGCCCGCAGCCAGTGGACGAGCAGGGCCGTGCGCTGCTGGGCCCCCGCCGGCGGTTGCGTCATGACGAGCTCGAGCAGCTGGACGGCGCGCCGCGGGGCGGCCGGACGCCGGTCGTCGGGGGCCGGGTCCGGTGGCTCGTCCCGGTCCAGTCGCCGTCCGGCGCGAACGGCCGCCCAGCCCAGGGCAGCGGCGTCGAGCAGCGCCTGCTCCCGCTGCCCCTCGGAAGGCCGCTGATGGACGCCGGCTCGGCCGAGGTCGGGCAGGGGCGGGACCGGTCGGCGGCCCGTGCCGAGCAGCGCGGCCTTGCCGACGTCGCGCCACCACGTGTCGACGTCGCTCACAGGCCCACCACCTCGTCGTCGACGACCACGGTGAGCGGTCGCAGCCGCGACTCCTCGAGCTCGCCGAAGACCCGGCCCGGCCGGCCGCCGGTCAGGGCCAGCAGCGGCCACACGTCGGCGTCGTCGGTGAGCGCCATGCTCGACCCCTCGGAGTCGACGACGCGGTCGACGCCGACGCACAGGTCGTCCAGGATGACCGGCACCCGGCGGGCCCACGGGTTGAGGCCCCAGGCCTGCGCGGCGACGGACCGGGCGTCCTGCAGGGTCGCACCGGACGGCATACGCACGCTGTCGTCGGCCACGGCCGGCTCGTCGACGAACAGGGCGCGCCGCACCGCGGCGCCCGGGTAGCGGGCCACCGTCGCGTCGAGGCTCGAACCCACCACGCGCGCCACGGGCAGCACCTGCCCACCCGCAGCGAAGTCGAGCACCTGGAGTGTCTCGCCGGTCGCCGCGCCACGCACCCACGTGCGCTGCTGCTGCAGGCGCCCGTCGTCACTGCGGTGGGCGCCGAGAACGAGCCAGCGGTCGGTGACCGCGTCGGCCGCGCGTACGGACTCGGTGGTCATCGCCCACCCGAGGTAGGCCCGCAGGTCTCCCAGCTGCGCCTCTCCGAGCACCTCGCGCGCGGCCCACGCCCGCGTGGCCGTCCACCAGCGACCCATCGCGACAAGCAGCCGCTCGGCCCAGTCGGGTCGCCCGCTGACAGCGCCGCCGACCGAGCGCACGTCGTCGGCCAGTCCCGGCAGCTGGGCGTCGACGAGGCGCGCGGCGGTGCCGTCCCACCACGCGTAGGACTGCGAGCGCGCCGACGCCGTGCCGCTGCGGGCCAGGTCGGTGAGCCAGCGGGCGAAGTCGTCCATGCCGCCGTCCATGAGGGCGAGGCGCTCCTCGAGCCGCCTGGCCGCCGCGGCGGGGTCGGGCGTACGCGTGGGGCGGGCGGCGTCGCCCGCCGCCTTCGCCTCGGCGCGGGCCGACCGCTCGGCCGCCCACTCCTGCGCGAAGCCGGCTGCCTCGGCGGCATCGGCCACCGACCCCGCGCCGTCGACCCAGAGCAGCAGGAGTGCCAGCCCGTGCTTGCAGGGGAACTTGCGGCTGGGGCACGAGCACCGGAAGTCGGGCCCGGCGAGGTCGATGCTCACCTGGTAGGGCGTCTTGCCCGACCCCTGGCACTTGCCCCAGAGCAACGTCTCGGTCGACCCGGTGTCGGACCACGGACCCGGGCGGGCGAGCCTGCGGGCAGCAGCCAGCGACGAGGCGTCGGGGGCCAGGCCGGCCACCTGGGCTGCGGTCCATCGGGTCGATCGCGTCATGACTCGCACATCATGACCGACACGTCCCACACTCACGGGCCGACCGGCGTGTGCGGTGTCGGCGCGGACCCGCTCAGCCGTCGCCGATCGCGCTGCGCAGGCGGTCGGCGTCGCCCTCGCGGAGGAGCCGCTCGAGGTGCGCCATCACGTGGGTCCGCTCGAAGCGGCGGTGGCCGCCGGCCGTGCGGGTCGAGGGCAGCAGGCCGACGCGCGCCCAGCGCGTGACGGTGGCGGGCGAGACCCGGAAGATCCGAGCCACCTCGTACGGTGCCATGTGCTCGCTGTCGCGGTCGCTGCGGGATGAGCCTGTCGCCGCCATGGTGTCGCCCCCTGTCCCGCGCCCCCGCGCGGTCCTCGCCAACCTAGCGGCTCCGGGCGCGTCGCAGGGTCGTTGCGGCCGGATCCTTCGGGCGCACGACGGCACAGGCCGGGTGCCGGATCGCCACGCGGGCAAAGTCGGTTGCGCCTCGGCCCGCCCGACGCAGGATGGGGGTATGCCGCCCGCTGCCCTCCCGCACCCCGACACCCTCCTGGAGGTGGCGTGCGACGAGTCGGGCTCGGAGGGCGAGAAACTCGTCCGGGGCAGCACCGACACCTTCGCGCATGCGAGCGTCGACGTGTCCACGACGGCGGCCCTGGGGACGATCGAGCGGGTGCGCCTCGAGGCCCGGTCGCCCGCGACGGAGGTCAAGGCCAGCGTCGTCCTCCGCCCGCAGAACCGGCGTCTGCTCGAGTGGCTCCTGGGGGCGGACGGCCCCCTGCTGGGACGGGCCCACGTGCACCTCACGGACAAGGCGCTCCACCTGACCGGTCGGATGATCGCCCTCCTCGACGGGCTGGCCCCGGGCTCGCAGCTCGAGGCGCAGGCGAAGGCGCTGCACCGGTGGTCGACGGAGCGGGTGGGTCGGGAGGCGTGGGAGGTCGTCCTCGCGGACTTCAACGACCTGGTGCGAGCGCGCTCCCTCGACCAGGCGACGGCGAGCGCAGCAGCCCTGCGGCGGGGGTTGGCGAGGGTGGCCGGCGTGGCCACAGTCCTGGCGCACGCCGTCCCTGCCGACGCCGAGGGTCTGCTGGCGCTCGTCGCACGCGGCCGTGGCGGGCTGGACCCGATCGTGCCGGCGCTCACGGACGTCCTGCGCCACTGGGGAGCGGTCGGGCGGCCGCTCTGGATCGTGCACGACGTGCAGGCCACCCTCACGGACGCAGCGATCCGGACCGCGGTCGCCGCGTCCGCCCACGCGTCCTCCCACCTGCTCGAGGGCATCAGCTTCGTCGACTCCCAGGACGACCCAAGGGTGCAGCTCGCCGACTTCCTCGCCGGCGCCGCTCGCCGGATCGCCGCGGGGGCGCTTGCCGGGACGGCAGACCCAGGACTCGTCGAGCTGGTCGCGCCCTACGTCAGTGACCGCTCCACCTGGCTCGGTCACTGGCCCGTCACCGCGGAGCCGCCGGGCCGCACGAAGCCCGTCGTGGTGGCCGCCGCTCCTCCACTTGAACAGGACGCGAACTGCCACAACCGGTAGTTTTCGGGAGAAAGGGGGCGGCGGTGACGCCGACCCCGGCCCTTCCAGGGAAGTTGTGCAGTCATGCGAATCCCGTGGTCTCCTCGCGCCGTCCTCCCCGCCTCGCTGTTGACCGTGGCCCTGCTGATCGGGCTCCCGGTCCTCGACCCCGCAGCGTCCGGTGCCGTGCCCGCCGCCCCCCTGGAGGCGGCAGCAGCCACCACCGCGCCAGGGACCCTGACCTCGCTGCCCCCCGCCAGGCTGCTCGACACGCGGTCGGGGTTCGGCGCGCCGGCCTCGGCGGTGGCACCGTCGACCGCGGTCTCGCTGCAGGTGGCCGGTCGTGGTGGGGTGCCGTCGTCCGGGGTGTCGGCGGTGGTCCTCAACGTGACGGTGACCCAGCCGGCGACGAAGGGGTTCGTGACGGCATACGCCAGCGGTTCGGCTCGGCCGGCCTCGTCCAACCTCAACTTCGTCGCCGGGCAGACGGTGCCCAACCTCGTCGTGGCGCCGGTGGGGGCCGACGGGAGGGTGGCGCTCTACAACGGGTCGGGCGGCACGGTGCACCTGCTGGCCGACGTCTCGGGCTACTACGTCTCGGGGACGCCGACGGCGGCCGGGGCCTTCCGGTCGCTGGCACCGCAGCGGCTCCTCGACACCCGGTCGGGCGTCGGCGCTCCGGCGGCGAGGGTCGCCGCGCGTGGCGTGGTCCGCCTGCAGGTGGCCGGTCGAGGTGGGGTGCCGGCATCCGGCGTCTCGTCGGTCGTCCTCAACGTCACGGTGACCGACCCGGCCGACAAGGGTCATCTCACGGTCTACGCCGACGGCGCCGCGCGGCCCGCGACGTCCAACCTCAACTTCGTCGCCGGGCAGACGGTGCCCAACCTCGTCGTGGCGCCGGTCGGAGCCGACGGCCAGGTCGCGCTCTACAACGACTCGGCGGGCACGGTCCAGCTGCTGGCCGACGTCTCCGGCTACCACCTCGCGGGGACGCCGACGCTGGCCGGAGCCTTCCGGTCGCTCACCCCCGCCAGGCTGCTCGACACCCGGTCAGGCATCGGGGCTCCGGCCGCGGCGGTCGCGCCGTCCACCACGGTCTCGCTGCAGGTGGCCGGTCGTGGTGGGGTGCCGTCGTCCGGGGTGTCGGCGGTGGTCCTCAACGTCACGGTGACCCAGCCCGCGACGAAGGGCTTCGTGACGGCATACGCCAGCGGTTCGGCTCGGCCGGCCTCGTCCAACCTCAACTTCGTCGCCGGGCAGACGGTGCCC
>NZ_JBYTCI010000018.1:47733-78676 GCF_058790095.1 Terrabacter sp. FW104-15G4B
CAACCTCGTCGTGGCGCCGGTGGGGGCCGACGGGAGGGTGGCGCTCCACAACGGGTCGGGCGGCACGGTGCACCTGCTGGCCGACGTCGCCGGCTACCACCTCGGCACGACGACACCGCCGCCGGCCGGGACGGTGTGCACGAACCCGTACTTCACCACCAGCGACTCCAACGGCGGCATCAGCGACGGTGGCTACTACGTCCACAACAACCTGTGGAACGCGTCCCGCTACCCCGGCACCAATGGGACCACGCAGGTCTGCTCGTTCCACTCCTGGAACCACGTCGGGACGGCGAGCAACTCCAGCCGTGACGGCGCCGTCAAGACCTACCCCAACGTGCACAAGGACTACTCCGGCCGGACGATCGGCAGCTTCCCGCGCCTGACCGCGCGGTACGCCGCGACGCCTCCGAACGTCGGCATCTACAACGTGGCCTTCGACCTGTGGCTCAACGGGGTGCCGAACGACGAGGTCATGATCTGGACCGACAACCGCAACCAGGTCCCGGCCGGGTCCCGCTTCGCCACGGGGGTGGTGCTCGGTGGCCGCGCCTGGGACGCCTACGCGACCAGCGGCAACGGCTACATCGCCTTCGTGCCGTCGGGTGGAGCGCGCTACCCCTCCGGCACCGTCGACATCAAGGCGATGCTGGGCTACCTCGTCAGCGCGGGTCGGGTGGCGTCGACCGCGACGGTCGACCAGGTCTGCTACGGCGTCGAGATCGTCGACACCGGCGGCTCGCCGGCCACGTGGAAGTTCACCGACTTCGCGCTCACCGACTCCTGAAGGCAGGCTCACCTCCCTGGGAGTCGAGTGATCCAGAAGGGCGCCGTCGCGGGCGACGGGATCCCGAAGCGGGCGTTGACGACCGGGAACCACCCGAGCGCTGCGGTGGCGGTCGGTTCGTGGTGAACCTTCGACAGGGGTCCGCCGTTGCACGGGAACGGGTATGTGATAGAGGTCACACGCATGAGCGTGCGAACGCGGTGCGTCGACGCGACTGCGACCGTGGTCAGACCATCGACACGAAGGGCAGCAACCTCATGGCTGAAACAGACGTCACCAAGGTCCAGGCCGCGCAGACCGGCGGCGCGTCCTCGACCTCCCAGGGTCGCACGATCATCTCCGACACCGTGGTGTCCAAGATCGCCGGCATCGCCACGCGCGAGGTGTCCGGCGTCTACGCCCTCGGCGGGGGCGCGGCGCGCGCGGTTGGCGCTCTCCGCGAGCGCATCCCGGGCGGCCGCGTCAACCAGGGCCAGGGCGTCGGAGTCGAGGTCGGCGAGACCCAGGCCGCCGTCGACATCGACATCGTCGCCGAGTACGGCATCGCCATCGCAGACCTCGCTGCCGACATCCGTCGCAACGTCATCTCGTCGGTGGAGCGCATGACCGGCCTCGAGGTCGTCGAGGTCAACATCACCGTCCACGACGTCTACCTCGACGAGGGTGGCGAGGACGGATCCACCGAGGCCCCGCGGGTTCAGTGACGGACATGGTGGCGGCACGCGTGGACGGCCCCGAGGCGTCGTCCGAGCCCACCGAGCTGGCCGACCGCGTCACCATGGCGGTCCTCGCCGTGCCCGGTGTGACCGGCATGCACGGCGGCCACCGCGGCGTCACCGCGACCTACCTGCCCGGTCGTCGCGTCGTCGGCGTCCGTCTACGCGAGGACCACACCGAGGTCCACGTCACCGTGGACGGCCACGTGCCGGTACGGCCCGTGGCCGACGAGGTCCGCCGCGTCGTCCAGCCCCTCGTGAACCAGCCGGTGCACGTCACGGTCGAGGACCTCACCCCCTGAGGCACCCCGGCCCGCACACCCCGTCGACGTGCTCGCATGTCGACCCCAAGACCTGGAGATGACACACATGACCGCTTCGTCCGTCGGCCTCCTCGCCGGCATCCTGCTCGGAGTAGCCGCCGCCGCAGGCGGATTCACCGGATTCCTGCTGGCCCTCGTGCTCGGTGCCGTCGGCTTCGTCCTCGGCGGCCAGAGCGACGGCGAGTTCGACCTCGGTCGCGTGCTGCGTGGACGTGGCCGTGAATGACGCGGTGACCTCCGTCGCGGACGGCTCGGACAGCGCGGAAGCCAGGCCTGACCCGGGTGAGCGCGGCTCCCTGCAGCTGCGGGACCGGGCCGTCGAACGCATCGTCGAGGCCGCCGTCCTCGAGGTCGACGGAGTCCTGAGGCACGCAGAGGCGCTCGACCGCGTCACCGGCCGGCAGCTGCCCCGCGTCGAGGTCGTTGTCGCAGGCAACCGCGCCAGGGCCTCCGTCGAGGTCGCGACCCGGTGGCCGACGCCGCTCGCCGACCTGGCGGCCCGCACCAGGGACGGCGTGACCGAGGCCCTGGCCAGGCTCGCCGGTCTCACCGTCGAGGCGGTCGACGTGCACGTCGCCTTCTTCAGCACGGACGTCCCCGAGCGGAGGCGGGTCCAGTGACCCAGACGCAGACCCAGACCCCGACGCAGAGTCAACCGCGAGCCGCCGCGCCGACGCGGACGGGGGCACCGACGCCGACCGGTGCGCCGCCCGCCACGGCCTGGGCCGTGGTCCTTGCCCTGCTCCTGCTTGCCGCCGGTGCGCTGCTGCTGCGCGATGCCGCCGTGGTCGAAGGCCTGCTCGACGGCACCCCGTTCACGACGACCCTGGTCGACAAGCTCCGGAGCGTGCGACCACAGGCCTACTACGTGCCCGCCGGCGTCATCCTGGCGCTGCTTGGGCTGTGGCTGGTGGTCTCGGCGCTGCGTCCGCGTCCCCGCCGTGACCTCGCTGTCGGGGACACCGCGCTGGTCTGGCTGACGCCGTCGGCGGTCGCCAGCATCGCCCGCTCCACGACGTCCGGCGTCGACGGCGTCGTGGACGCTCGGGCGACGGCCACCCGCCGCTCCGTTCGGGTGCTCGCGCGCACGACGAGCGCCGACCCCGAGCTGCGCCGTCGGATCTCCGCAGCAGTCGAGCAGTCCCTGCAGGGACTGGCGGCGACCCCTACGGTGCGCGTGACCACCCGACCGATGGGCGACGACTCATGACCCGCCGGACTGTCGCCGTCGACCGCGTTCTCGTCCTGCTTGCCGGACTGCTGCTCATCGCCATCGGCGTGGCCGCGGTGCTCTGGCGCCAAAGGCTGCTGCCCGGAGCCAAGGCCCGGCTCGTCCTCGCATCAGGCGTCGCCGACGCGCCCGCGCAGTCCTGGTGGGCAGGGGCGCTCGCCGTGGCAGGACTCCTGCTGGTCGGCCTCGCCCTCTGGTGGCTGCTCTCCCACCTCAAGCGGTCACGTCCGACTCGGCTGGGTCTGTCCGGCAGCTCCGCCCAGGGCAGGCTCTCCTACGACGTCGGCGCCGTCGCCGATGCGGCCGCCCGCTCGCTGGGCTCTCAGCCCGACGTGACGAGCGTGCGGTCCGCGACGGCATACGCCGGTGGGCGGCCGATCGTCGACCTCAAGGCCACCACTTCGGCCCGTGCCGACGTGGCCGGCATCGAGCGTGCGGTCGCGGGTGTCGCCCACCAGCTCACCGCCGCGACCGACGGCACCGTGCGCCTCCGCGTACGCGTCGACGTACGGCGCCGTGCTCCAGCCCCGCGCCGGGTCACCTGACCGCCGGCCAGGACGCACGTATGCCGCCCGGCCCAGCCGGGCGGCATACGTGCTCTCGGCGTCCCGGGGGGTCGGGTCAGCGGAAGAGGTCGAGCTTTCCGTGCTTCTCGGCCAGCAGGTAGTAGACGGTGACGCGGTTCTTCGAGCGGTCACCCTTGAGCACCTGGCCGACGTCGGCCAGCGAGGCGTCGAGGGCGGCGTCGGAATCAGTCAGCGCCAGCTTCTTCTTCATGAATCCGTCTCGGACACGGCTGGTCTCGGTCTTGTCGCTGAACGACACGAGTGCCGAGTCGCGCTTCTGCAGTGCGATGCCGCAGTGTCGGACGATGCCCTTGATCGCGGCGTCGTCGGCGTCCGGCGAGTACTTCCTGACGTCTACTGCCCAGTCTTCTCCCATGTGCCGTGCCCCTCTTCGTTGAATGGCTGGTACATCGGCGACGCTAGACCCCGCACCAGCCCCTGAACAGGGGCGCTGTCAGGCGGTCAGCTTCGCCCAGGTGCGGGGGCCGACCACGCCGTCGGCCGTGAGGCCGCGCGACTGCTGGAAGGCCTGCGTCCTCGTCGCCGTCATGGCGCCGAAGACGCCGTCGGCGGTGAGGCGGTAGCCGCGGTGGGTCAGCAGCTTCTGCGCCGCGACGACGGCCTGGCCGCTCGAGCCGCGCCTGACGGTGACGACGAGCGCCGACCACGTCTTGGGGCCGACGACGCCGTCGGCCGCGAGGCCCTTGGAACGCTGGAAGGAGACGACGCGGCTCTGCGTCGTCGGCCCGAACGAGCCGTCGACGGTGAGGCTGGAACTCCGCTGGCGCAGCAGGTGCTGGATCGCCGTGACGCGGAAGCCGCTCGCGCCGCGCTTGACCGTCGTCCACGCGATCGGGGCGGGCGTCGAGGTGCCGCCTCCTCCGCCTGCGCTACCGCCGATCCGCTTGGCGAGGGCTGCGAGCCGCGCGTCGCCGGGACGGACGTCGATCTCGAAGTGCATCTCGTCCTTGCGGCCCGAGTAGTCGCCGCCCCAGCGCACGACACCGTTGCAGGCATTGAGGATCGAGCGGACGTGCGAGCGCTGCGCCGCGCTGAAGGTGCCCGACTTGCCGAGCGGGTGGCGCGGCGCATTGAGGTCGATGGCCGTGCCGCTCGAGTGGTTCGACAGCGACGTGCTGCCCGAGATGACGCGGTAGCTGTGGCCCCAGCACCATCCCTTGACGAGCGCCTCGACCTCGCGGTCGAAGCGGCGCGCGACGTAGCCGAGGACGACGTGCACGTCGCCGCGGCGGACGCCGGCCGGGAAGGTCACGGCGCCGACGGACAGGGTGCTGAGCGGCACGCCGGACGACGAGCCGGCGGACCAGCCGTTCTGCGAGGTCGCAGCCTGCGCGGCCGTGGACGAGGCGGCGACGAGCCCGCCACCGAGGAGGAGGCCGCCCGCGCCGCGGATGAGCGTGCGGCGCCCGACGGCGGGACGGGTGGTTTCGTGGAGCTCACACATGACGACCCCTGTGCGTGTGTCGGTGGTGGGGACGCGGGTGCGTCCGCAGCGCCGACGCTAGGGGTGGGCGAGCCTGCCGTACAGGATGAGAGCTCCCCGTCCGTCATGAAGTCGTCGCGTCCGAGCCCGACGCCGGGGCGTCGCCGAGCGTGGTGCGCCAGTGGAGGACCTCACGCCCAGACCGTCGGCCCAGCACAGCGCCGGCCGCGAGAAGCACCTTCAGGTGGTCGCCGACCGAGCCGAGCGGCACCCACCGTCGAAGGGGGGTGGCGGTCCTGCTAGGAGACGAGGCCACGTCGTCGCGCGATGGCGGCTGCCTCGGTGCGGCCGGAGGCGCCCAGCTTGGCGAGCAGGTTGGAGACGTGGACGCTCACGGTCTTGGTGCTGATGTAGAGCTGCTTGCCGATCTGGCCGTTGGTGAGGCCGCGAGCGAGCAGCTCCAGCACCTCGAGCTCGCGCGGGGTGAGCTCCGACGATCCCTGGAGGTCGGCGCCGGCCCCGGTGCCGTGCGATCCCGCGCGCACCGCGTCGAGCTCGGCGAGCAGCGGCTTGGCCTCGAGCCGCACGGCGACCTCGCGGGCCTGCTCGGCCACCTCGCGCGACTCTGCCTCGTGCCCCGCCGCCCGCAGTGCCTCGGCCAGCCGCGCGCGGGACCGGGCGGTCTCGAAGACGTGCCCGTAGCGTTCGAAGGCAGCGACGCTCTCGCGCCACACGCCGACGAGCTCGGTGACGGGTGGCGGCTCCTCGACTCCCGCGACCCGCTGAAGCCGCAGGAGATCTGCCTCGAGCCGGGCCGTCCAGGCCCACGTCTCGCGGCTGGTGTCCTCGAGCGACTGGGTGGGCGCCGACCGTTCGAAGATGGGGCGGCTCGCCTTCTCGACCGCCGGGCGCAGCTGGCTGATGAGGCGAGCCCGGTCGGTGAGCTCGTCGACGAGGGCGACGGCCCGGGCGCGGACCGGTGGGTCGGCAGCGGGGACCAGTGCCGTGCACTGCCCGGCGACGAGCGCGGCCAGCCGCACGATCGCGTGGTACTCGCCCCACGTCGCGTCGAGGACGCCCACCGCGGCCTCGGTCAGGTCGAGCATCCCGGCGAGGTCGCCCGTCTGCCCGAGCAGGTCGACCGCGGGCATGATCGTCAGCACGACACAGAGGCCGTCGACGTGCCACCACTCGCGCAGGGCGCCGATGACGTCGGGGTCGACGGGGTCGCCGCGGCCCGATCGCACGAGCAGGGCCGCGGCGGTGAAGATCGTCCGTCCCGGCTGCGGGGCCGGCCGTGCGCCGAGGTCCAGACGCCGGAACGCGCCGTCCCAGTCACCGATCTCGTATGCCGTGAGGCCGCCGAGGAGGCGGCACTCCTGGCCCCACGGTGCCCACTCGCGGTGCATCCGCCGGGCGACCTCGGCACCGCGGTCGTAGAGCGCGAGGGAGCCGGGCAGGTCACCACGCCGGTGCGCGAGCGACGCGAGCTGGTGCACGGCCCGCAGCAGCAGCGGGTCGTCCGGCGCGATGTCCGCGACGACCGACCGCAGGTGCGCCTCGACCGAGTCGAGGTCCTGCTGCGCCTCGAGGATCCGCGCCATGATCGTGCGCACCTCGGCGAGCGCCGCGCCCATGCCGAGCCGCTCCGCGAGCAGCGACACCTCGTTGCCGACGACGGCCGCCTCGACGAACGAGCCGTTGTCGACGAAGGCCTGCACGCGCGCCACGAGCACCCGGACGCGCCGCTCGTCGGCCTCGTCGCCGATGAGCGAGAGGGCCTCGTCGGTCAGGGCGATGGAGTCGACGGGGAGGTCGAGGATGCGCGAGCGGATGACGAGCATGGCGAGGAGGTCGGCTCGAACGCGTGGGTCCTGCGAGGTGCCGGGATGGTCGAGCCGGTCACGCAGCAGGTCGATGGCGCGGATCGCGTCACCTGCGACCATGGCGGCGCGCGAGGCGCGGAGGGTCACGTCGTCGCGCTGCCGGTCGTCCTCGCCGAGCCATCCGAGCGCGCGTTCGAGGTGCAGCAGCGCCTCCTGGGGTCCGCCCACCTCCATCGCCGACTGAGCTGCCGACAGGCTGGCGCGGACCGCCGTCGGCAGGTCGCCGACCGCTGCGGCGTGGCGGGCCAGCTCGGACGCCGGGGCGAGATCGGGGCGCTCGGTCAGCACGGCGGCATACGACCGATGGAGCCGGAGGCGCTCGCCGGGCAGCAGGCCGTCGGCGACGGTCTCGCCGAGCAGGGCGTGGCGGAAGCTGTAGGCGGGCGGCCACCGGGCCTCGAGGACGTGGTGCTCCACGGCGGCGGCGATTGCCGCGTCGAGCGCCTCCTCGGGCAGGTCGACGACGCGGGAGAGCAGGTCGTGGGTGATGAACCGGCCGCCCTTGAGCGCGACCGCGCGCAGGACGCGTTGCGCCGTGTCGTCGAGCTGCTCGACGCGGGAGCGCAGCACGCGACTCAGGCCCCCGCTCAGCGACTGGCCGGCCGCGGCGCTCGCGACGAGCTCCTCGGCGAAGAACGGGTTGCCCTCAGAGCGGCGGGCGATCAGGCGGGCCATACCGGCGTCGCTGGGCGCGTCCTCGATGGCCGAGACCAGCTCGCGGACGGCGTCGTCGGCCAGCGGGGCGAGCTCGACGTGCTCGAGCCCCGCGATGCGCGCCCACACGGCGAGTGTCTCGTGGAGGGGGTGGCGACGGTAGAGGTCGTCGGACCGGTAGGTCACGACGAGTCCGACGGCAGAGGCGAAGCCGCGCGTCAGCAGGAGGGTGATGAGGTCGCGCGAGGAGTGGTCGGCCCAGTGGACGTCCTCGATGACCACGAGCGACGGCTGGGCGTCGCCCAGTGCGACCAGCAGGGCGTGGACGGCCTCCGCGACCTGGCCCGGGTCCGTGCTTCGCCCGGCGCGGTCGGGTTCGTACGCGTCTGCGCGACCGGGCAGCAGGTGGGCGAGGCTGGGGTGGGTCTCGAGCACGCGCTCGACGACGTCGGGCCGCCCGGCGTCGATCCTGCCGACGAGCTCGACGAAGGGGAGGTAGGCGAGGCTGCTGCCCGCCTGCCCGACGCAGTGGCCGATCCCGGTGAACCACCCGGCCGCGGTGGCGTCGGCGAGGAGCTGGCCGAGGATCCGCGACTTTCCGATCCCTGCATCACCCGACAGCACGACGACGCCACCGGGCCTAGCACCCGGGGTCGGGCGCAGTCCGATGGCGTCGGCGAGACGGGACAGGTCGGCGTCCCTCCCGATGAGTGGGCCCGTGCGCAACGGCATACGCGAGATCATCGCGTACTCCGCCGACAGGGGGGCGGCAGTCGGCGCCTCGAGCGAGGCTTCCCTGGTCACCGCGTGCGGCCCGGGTTGTTCTCCTCTCGGAAGATCCGCGCCATGGTCCGGCGCATGACTTCGAGGGACGAGTCGGGTCGCACGCGACGGCGGCGCGGGTAGCGCGACTCGATCTCGCTCTGGAGGGTGCGGTAGTCGACGTACGGCATGGTCATGGTCTTTCCTCTCGTGGGTACCGTTCTGGACTCCTCCAGACTCGGTCGCTGAGGTAGACCCCCACATCGGGCGACCTTCCTATCCCCGGCCGTCGGCTACCTCAGATCCGAGGTCGTATGCCGTGTGGCCCCTCTGAGGTAGGCGCTCCCTCGCGTGGCGGAGGCTCAGGCGGGCGGGAAGGCCCGCGCGATCCGGGCGTGGACCGTCGCCACTTCCACAGGCACTGGCGGTTGCGCCGATCGGGGGCGAGGTTCTGCGGCTACGAGCCGAGCCAGTCGCCTCGGCCACAGGACGTGCACGCCCCTGGTCTCGAACGACCCACCGATGAGCGGCCAGTCGGCGCCCACGAAGCAGAGGACTCCCGTCACCGGGACGGCGGGGTCCCCGAGGGCGGCGCGTACGAGCTCGACCTGCTTGAGCACGCCGTCGACGAGCTTCGAGCAGTCGCGGCCACCGACGACGAGCCGCTCGGTGCGAGGGCGGAAGAGGCCGCCCTCGACGCGCAGGTCCGGTCGCCCCTTGTACTTCTTCGCGTCGACCACGAACACACCGGTGCTCGAGGTGACGATGTGGTCGAGATTGGCGCGCGTGCGCGGGATCCGACGGTCGTGCAGGACGGCAAGACTCTCGCCGGCCAGGGCGTCGAGGCTGGAGCCCACCACCTCCTCGCCCGCCGCCCCGGTGTCCCACGCCCGCGTGCTCTGCGGCTCCTCGGTGACGGCGAGCACGAAGCCGCCGATGCGCGGGAAGCGCTCACGCACCCGCTGCTCACGGGCATCACGGCGGAGCTCGAACTCGCGCCGCGCAGACCCACCGGCCCGCCCACTCGGCTCTGGCTTCTCGTCGCCGACGCCGGCGGCATCCCCTGTGCTCACGCAGCTGAGGCCAGGGGGCGGGCGCCGGTCCCGCAGGCCGACGTGCACGTCACCCCAGCACGAGGGTGGCGGCGATCGTGAAAATCACGATCGCGATCGCGATGTCGAGGACGCGCCAGGTGACCGGCCGGGCGAAGAGCGGCGCGAGCAGTCGCGCGCCGTAGCCCAGCGCCGTGAACCAGACGAGGCTGGCGGCGGCTGCGCCGGCGGCGAACCACCATCGGCCCCCGGGCCCGTGCTGGTTGGCGATCGAGCCGATGAGCAGCACCGTGTCGATGTAGACGTGCGGGTTGAGCCACGTCAGCGCCAGGACCGTGGCGAGCACCCCGCGCCGCGACGCGGCGGGCCCCTCCGCCCGAAGGGTCTTGGGGTGGCGCGCGTTGCGCAGGCAGAGCACGCCGTAGCCGACGAGGTATGCCGCCCCGACCCAGCGCACGAGCGTGAGCAGTCCGGGGTGGGCCGTCACCAGGCCTCCGACACCGAGCACGCCGGCCACGACAAGGATCGCGTCGCTGAGGGCACAGACGGCGACGACGAGGCCGATGTGCAGGCGCGACAGGCCGGTACGCAGCACGTACGCGTTCTGCGCTCCGATGGCGACGATGAGCGACGCCATGGTGACGAAGCCGGGGACGAGGGAGGTCACACCGTCGACGGTAGATCGGATGAGTCGTTCAGTGAAGCGAAGGTTCCTTCAGGATCATTAGCATCGCTGCATGAGACTGCCACCTGAGCACCTCGCGACGCTGCTCGCCATCGTCGACACGGGCACCTTCGAGGCAGCCGCGCACCGCCTGCGAGTGACCCCGTCGGCGGTGAGCCAGCGGGTCAAGGCGCTCGAGGCGGAGGTGGGCCAGGTGCTGATCGTGCGCACGGCGCCATGCCGGGCCACCACGCCAGGCGAGGTCCTCGTGCGTCTCGCCCGCCAGCAGGCGCTCTTGGAGTCGGAGGCGCTCGCGGGCCTGAGCCCAGCCGACGCCGCCCGCGTCGAGCTGCCGGTCGTCGTCAACGCCGACTCCATGTCGACGTGGTTCGGTGGCGTCCTGACAGAGGCGTCCACGTGGGACGACGTGCTGCTGCGGCTGCACGTCGAGGACCAGGACCACTCCGCCCGGCTGCTCCGGTCCGGTGAGGTGCTGGCTGCCGTCACGTCGGATCCTGCTCCGGTGCAAGGCTGCTCGACCGAGCCTCTTGTGACGATGCGCTACCTGCCGGCCGCCACGCCGCACCTCGTGGAGCGACACCGAGCCCGCCGAGGCGTCGACTGGGCGGACATGCCGGTCGTCCGCTTCAACCACAAGGACGACCTCCAGCAGCGCATCCTCGACCGCCACGGGGTCACGGCCCAGCCGCCCACGCACGAGGTGCCCGACAGCGCGGGTTACCTCACGGCCGTCCGTGCCGGGCTCGGGTGGGGCGCCCTCCTGACGACCCAGCTGGCGCCGCTGCTCGAGAGCGGGGAGCTCGTCCGCCTCGGGTCGCGCGACCACGTCGACGTGCCCCTTTACTGGCAGCGCTGGCGACTCAGGTCCGTGCACCTCGACCGGCTGAGTGACACCGTGCGGCGAGAGTCGGCGCGTGCCGGCATACGTTCACCCCGCGGCAGTGGGAGGGGCCGCCCGGAGGTCGGTCTCGACGGATCCTCCGCGCCACGCGCGGCACGCGACTAGGTTGGGTGCCGCACGCTCGTCCCGCTCCGGGAGCGGAACGCCCCGCGTGAGGAGGCAAACCGCGTGACTGACGCGACCGCGCCACCCGGCGCATCGACCGCACCGGACCCGATGGCCATCATCCGGTCCAGGGCCTACCTGTCCGCGCTGCTGCTCGCGGCCCTGCTCGGTGTCCCGATCTCGGCCATCGCCTACGGATTCCTCTGGCTCGTGGGTGAGCTGCAGACCTATCTCTTCCGGGACCTGCCATCCCACCTCTTCAGCGCCGGCACGCCGGCCTGGTGGCCCGTGCCCTGGCTGATGCTCTGTGGACTCATCGTCTCCCTGACCATCCGCCACCTGCCGGGGAATGCCGGCCACTCGCCGGCCCTGGGCCTGGTCATGGGGTCTGGCCCCGCAGCGAACCAGGACCTCCCGGGCATCGTGCTCGCCGCTCTGGCCACGCTCAGCCTCGGGGCGGTGCTCGGGCCCGAGGCGCCGCTCATCGCGATCGGCGGCGGCCTTGCGGCCCTCACGGTGCGCTTGGCGAAGAAGGACGCCCCGCCGATGGCCGTGACGGTCATGGCGTCGGCCGGGAGCTTCGCCGCCATCAGCACGCTGCTGGGCTCCCCCCTGCTGGGCGCGTTCCTCATCATGGAGGCGGCCGGCATCGCCGGGATGACGCTCAGCCTGGTCGCGCTGCCTGGCCTGCTGGCCTCCGGCATCGGCGCGCTGGTCTTCGTCGGACTGGACGCCTGGACGGGCGTCGGCACGTTCTCGCTCTCGCTCACCACCGTGCCGCCGGCCGGTCAGCCCACCCTCTCCTCGCTCCTCTGGGCGGTGCCGGTCGGCATGGTCGCAGCCGGGCTGGGCTGGGGCATCCGGTGGCTCGGGCTGAGCGTGCGGCCGCTCGTGCACCGCAACCGCGTGCCGGTCACCGTGGGACTGGGCCTGCTCATCGGTCTGTGCGCTGCGGCATACCAGGTCAGCACCGGGCGCGACTTCAGCGAGGTGCTCTTCTCCGGACAGAGCGCCCTTCCCGGGCTCGTCACCGACGCGGCCGGCTACTCGATCGGCGTGCTCGTGCTCCTGGGGCTGCTCAAGGCGATCGCCTACGGCCTGTCACTGAGCGCCTTCCGCGGTGGCCCGGTCTTCCCGTCCATGTTCCTGGGAGCCGTGCTCGGCATCGCCGTCAGCGGTCTCCCGGGCCTCGGGCTTGCCCCCGGCATCGGCATGGGAATCGGCGCCGTGTGCTGCGCCATGCTGCGACTGCCCCTCACCTCGGTGCTTCTCGCAACCATCTTGATGGGCGCCGACGGAGTCCGGATCACCCCACAGGTCGTCGTCGCCGTGGTCGTCTCGTTCGTCGTCATCACGGTGCTGCCGACACCGGGGCCGCCGCAGCCCACGGCCGCGTCCGAGCCGGCAGAGCCGCCGCAGGCAGTCGAGCCGGCGGAGCCGGCAGAGCCGCCGCAGGCAGTCGAGCCGGCGGAGCAGGCCGGGCCGGCCCCAGTCACCCACAAGGGATGAGTCGCATCGCCGAGGGTCGGTCGATAGTGGAGTGATCGGCCCGTCGACGAGAAGAGAGCCAGCCGGGATGAGCGTGCGACCAGAGCGGCTGAACGCGGCGATCGCCTGGCTCTTCATGGTCGGCTCGGCGTGCTTCATGGTCGGCTCGGTGCCCGCCTATCTGAACGCCACCGGTGGGTGGGCCGACGGCGTCACCTACGTCGTCGGCTCGATCTTCTTCACCAGCGCGTCGTACTGCCAGCTGGTGCAGGCGCAGAGCCCCGCGACGACCGCTGTCGACGCGGCCTCCCAGCACGACCGAGCCCCCGTCCGTCTGCGCGGCTGGCGCCCGCACGACCGCGCCTGGCTGGCCGCGGCCGTCCAGTTCCCCGGCACGCTGGCCTTCAACGTCAGCACCGTCGCAGCGCTGACCCACAACGCCACGGCCAGTGAGTCCGATCGCTACGTCTGGCGGCCCGACGTGGTGGGGTCGGTGCTCTTCCTCGTGTCCAGCGCCGTCGGAGTCCTCGCGGTCTCACAGGCGTTGCTGACCTTCCAGCCCCGGTCCTTCCCGTGGCGCATCGCCTGGGTCAACCTGCTCGGCTCCGTGCTCTTCATGGTCTCGGCGGTCGGCAGCTACGTCGTGCCGAGCACCGATGCCGAGCTGAGCGCGCACCTCGTCACCGCCGGGACCTTCTTCGGGGCCCTGTGCTTCCTCGTCGGCGCGGCGCTCATGCTCCCGGCCTGGCGCCACGCCATGGCGCCCGCATCACTCGCCAGCCCCTAGACCGAGCCCCATCTGTCCAGAAGCCCCACCTGTCAAGAGGAGAAGCGCATGTCCGCACTGTCCGAGATCGACGCCGTAGCCGCGCTCTACGGGAACCGCTTCGTCACCGAGGAGGTGCCCAGCCAGGAGTTCCCGGCCTTCGGGATGACCGCGCTCGACGCCATGCGCCTCGTGGGCGAGGACCTCGCGCTGGAAGGGGACCCGGGCCGCAACCTGGCAACCTTCGTGACCACCTGGATGGAGCCGGAGGCGCAGCGCATCATCGCGGAGAACCTGCACCGCAACTTCATCGACCACGCGGAGTACCCGCGCACGGCCGAGATCGAGCAGCGCTGCATCCGGATGCTCGCCGACCTGTTCCACGCGCCCGGGCCGACCACCGGCGCCCGCACCCAGGGCTCGTCCGAGGCGATCATGCTCGGAGCGCTGTCGCTCAAGTGGAACTGGCGCACCCGTCGCCAGGCCGAGGGACGGTCGACCGACCGCCCGAACCTGGTCTTCGGCGGTGACGTGCACGTGGTGTGGGAGAAGTTCTGCCGCTACTTCGACGTCGAGCCCCGCATCGTCCCGCTCCAGGCCGGGAAGTACACGATCGGGCCTGAGGACGTCGCGCCGCACATCGACGAGAACACCATCGGCGTCGCCGCCGTGCTCGGCACGACCTTCACCGGGCACAAGGACGACATCGTCGGCATCAACGACCTGCTCGTGCAGCTCAAGAACGAGCGCAGTCTCGACGTGCCCTTGCACGTCGACGGTGCGAGCGGCGGTTTCGTCTGGCCGTTCCTCTACCCCGAGTCGCCGTGGGACTTCCGGCTCGAGCAGGTGCGCTCCATCAACGTCTCGGGGCACAAGTTCGGTCTCGTCTACCCCGGG
Source organism: Terrabacter sp. FW104-15G4B (assembly GCF_058790095.1). Lineage (NCBI taxonomy): Bacteria > Bacillati > Actinomycetota > Actinomycetes > Micrococcales > Intrasporangiaceae > Terrabacter > Terrabacter sp. FW104-15G4B. The sequence goes on from NZ_JBYTCI010000018.1 coordinate 61,997, forward strand.
ATCGGCTGGCTCGTCTTCAGGGAGACCGCCGACCTGGCACCGGACCTGGTGTTCAAGGAGAACTACCTCGGCAAGACCGACTCCACCTTCACCCTCAACTTCTCGACCGGGTCCGCGATGGTCCTCGCGCAGTACTACAACCTCGTGCGCTTCGGCCGCGAGGGCTACACGTACATCATGCGCAACATGCAGGAGAACGCCCGGCTGCTCGGCGACAAGCTCGAGGCGATGGGGCGGTTCGAGCTGATCGGTCGCAGCGAGGAGCAGCTGCCGCTCGTGGCTTTCCGGCTCACCGGCCAGCACCCCTACAACGAGTTCGACATCGCCTGGCAGCTGTCGGCCGAGCGCGGCTGGATGGTTCCGGCCTACACGCTTCCGCCGGACGCCCAGGACGTCACCATCATGCGCGCACTGGTCAAGGAGACGATGACCCGCGAGCACGTCGACACCCTCGCCCGCGACATCGAGGAGGCCTGCACGACCCTCACCGCTAAGGGCGGGGCGCACCCGTCGGAGCGGGCCAAGATGGTCGTGGGACCCGGCCACTGAGCGGCGCCGCCGTCCGCCGCGCAGTCACCGCTCGTTCTGCGGGCGCTCCTGCGAGGCGGACAGCTGCCAGGCCCGCCACGCGGCATATCCCCCTATGACGTCGGTCGCGCGGTGGATGCCGAGTTCCTGCAGGGCTGCCGCGGCGAGGCTGGAGGTGTAGCCCTCCTGGCAGAGCACGACGACCTGGAGCTCGTGGCTCGCGATCGGCAGCGACGCGTCGCTCGCAGGGTCGAGGCGCCACTCGAGGACGTTGCGCTCGATCGGCGTCGCGAAGGACAGCTCACCCTCGGCCTCGCGCTGCTCAACTGGACGGATGTCGACCACCACGGCGCCGTCGGCGCGGGCCGCCTCGGCCTGCTCGGGCGTCAGGCGGTGGAGGCGGCTGCGTGCCTCGGCGAGCACCTCGTCGATGGTCCGAGCGGGGCGCTGGCTCACCAGTCGACCCCGACCTCGGCCTGCTCCTCGACCTCCAGCACGCCGTCGACGGCGCGGTAGTTCGTCATGGACGTCAGTTTGGGGGCGTAGACGTGCAGGCTCACGGCGGGGTCGGGTCCGGCATTCGTGACCCGGTGCAGGTGACGGGTGCCGAAGGTGCGCTGGTCACCCGGGCTGAGCAGGACGCCTGGCCCGCTCACGCGCCGGACGTCGTCGGAGTCGGCCGCGCCGCGGTAGCCCGCGACCTCCTCGGTCAGCAACCCTTGGAGCACGACGAACGAGCCGGCGCTGCCGCCGTGGTCGTGCCACGGCGTGCCCTGGCCGGGGAGCCAGGTCAGCAGCCAGGCTTCGTGCTGGGCGTCGGCGAGGAGCCTCGCGTAGTAGCGGGTGATGGGGTCGAAGTCGACGAGGCCCTGCCAGACGGTGCGCTGGCGGGCGAGACGACGGGCGGTGTCGGCGAGGTCGACGGAGATGCGCTGGGCGCCGCGGGACATGGTCGTGCCTTTCGGGTCGGCGAAGCAGGATGCGGGGCGCTCGGGAGGCGCTGCGCTCGCTGGCTCATCCGCTCAGCGGGCGCGCCGGCTCCCGAGCGGGCGACATGGATCGGAGCCGCCCCGGACATAACCATGTGTTGTCACGTGAGAAACGTTAACTTATGCATGGGGGTGGAGCAAGGCGGTTCCGTTGGCGGGATCTCGGGCACATCTGACGGGAAGGCCGGCAGCGCGTTGTCGGTGCTCGTGTCTAGGGTCTGGGGGTGACCGTGGATTCCCGCACCCCCTCCGCAGCCCCGACGAGTACGCGCCGCGCACGGTGGCTCGTGCTCGCTGCGGTCGCAGTGACGCTCCTGCTCTGGGCCTCGGCCTTCGTGGCGATCCGGCACCTCGGGCGGGACGTGCCACCCGGCGCGCTGTCGCTCGGGCGCCTGCTCGTCGCCTCCGCCGCACTCGGCGTGCTCGTGTTCCGCCGCCCGCGCACCTGGCCCGCGAAGCGCGACTGGCCTCTGCTGCTCCTATGTGGCGTGGGCTGGTTCGGCGTCTACAACTTGGCCCTCAATGCGGCGGAGCGGCGCATCGACGCCGGCACGTCCGCCCTCATCGTCCAGATCGGCCCGATCATCGTTGCCCTGCTCGCCACCGTCTTTCTCGGCGAGAAGATGACCCGCTGGCTGCTCATCGGGATGGCCGTCGGCTTCGCCGGGGTCGTCGTCATCGCGCGCGGCTTTTCCTCCGGCGACTCGGGGAGCTCGGGCGACATGGTGGGGGTGTGGCTCGCCGTTTTGGCGGCGGTGACGTATGCCGTGGGCGTCCTCGCGCAGAAGCCCCTCCTCGGCCGCCTCCCGGGTCCCGAGGTCACCTGGCTGGCCTGCGTCATCGGGACGGTCGTCTGCCTGCCGTGGACCGGTGAACTCGTGGCGGTCGTGCGCGACAGCGACGCGGGCATCCTCGGCTGGATCGCCTACCTCGGCATCTTCCCGACCGCCATCGCCTTCTCGACGTGGGCCTACGTGCTGGCGCGCAGCGATGCCGGCACGCTGACCCTGACGACCTTCCTCGTCCCCTTCATCGCCACGCTCATCGCCTGGGCATTGCTCTCCGAGGTCCCGCCGTCCCTGACCTTCGTCGGTGGTGCGCTGTGCATCGCGGGAGTGCTGCTGACGCGACGCAAGCCGCGGGCGAAGGCCGCCGCCGAACCCGCCGCCGAACCGGAGGTGGAGCCCTGACTCCTGTTGATCGCGCTGTGCCGCAACACCTTCGGGCCGAATCTGGCGGCTGAAACCCTTGCCTTTCGTTCGAACAGGTGTTCTACTATAGGTAGTCGGCGTTCCGGGTGAGGGGAGTGAGTTCGTGCCATTCCTCGAAGCCGGGCGCCCGTCCGATGCGGATGGCCAGGGCGGTCACCTCAACCCGCGGATCGTCGCGGTGCTTCGCCGTGGCCGCGGCCGTACCGCCGGCGCCGCCGGTTCTGGGGTGCAGCGTCCGCCTGTCTCGCTGGAGGACGAGGCTGACGGCGTGCTGTGTGGCAGCGCCTGGCGGTCGACGTCGACACCGGCCGGGCCCTGGAGCTGTCCAGCGACCGCTACACCCCGACGCGCGAGATGCTCGAGCACGTCCGGGCCGTCGACGGCGTCTGCCGCGGCCCGGGCTGCCAGGTCCCGGCCGAGCGGTGCGACCTCGACCACCTCGTGCCCTGGCCGGCCGGCCCGACCCACGTCTCCAACGCCGAGTCCCTCAGCCGCGGCTGCCACAACGGCAAGACCGCCCGGATCTGGGACGTGCGCCGCACCGACCACCAGGGCATCCGCTGGACCTCGCCGGCCGGGCGCGACTACGTCACCTACCCCAAGGACTGGCGCGAAGCACTTCACGACCCCGGCTCCGGGCCACCGGATCCGGGGCCGGCCCGACCGGCCGACGACCCACCCCCCTTCTGAACCCTGCCCTCCGGGTGCGCGCCTCGTGGAGGTGGCGGGTCAGTCGCCGGTGATGGTGGTGAGGCAGAAGGGGTGCCCGGCGGGGTCGACGAGGACCCGCCAAGCGCTGGGCGCCGGCTGGTGGGCGGCCTCGGTGGCGCCGAGGGCGACGGCTCGCGTCACGGAGTCCTCCAGGTCGGTTACAAGCACGTCGAGGTGCAGCTGTTGGGGTTGGCCGGCCTCCGGCCAGGTCGGGGCCACGTGGTCGACGGACCGCATCATCGTGACGGCGACTCCGCCGTCCGACAGTGAGACGACGGCGCCGTCGGCGCTCTCGTAGGCGCGAGGGAGTCCGAGGAGGGCGCCGTAGAAGTCGGCGAGCGCCGACGGGTTCTTGCACTCGAGTGAGACGGAGGCCAGTCGGCCGACGGACGTGTGTGCAGGGGCTGTGCTGGACGTCATGGGGACACCCTCGCACCTGACCCGGACGCCGCGGGGCGGGGGCCTGGTGCGGGGGGTGCGTCGTGCAGCACACGGTCGAGGTCGCGATCGCGCTCCGCGTCGGCGCCGAAGGGCGCGCGTGGCAGCGAGAACGTCCGGCGGTGGTGCCGCTCGAGGGCGACGACGAAAGCGACGATCATGGCGACGAAGAGGATGATGTCCATGGCAGAAACTCTGCGCCCGCTCTGATCCAGCCACGAGTGGCAGAACCGTCGATGTTCGACAAGATCCTGCCAGCGGTGTCATGCTGACCGGATGCTGCGCACCATCGCCGTCATCGTCCAGGAGCCGGTCGCCATGTTCGAGCTCAGCGTGCTCTGCGAGGTCTTCGGCGTGGACCGCACCGACGACGGCGTGCCGGCGTTCGACTTCCGCGTCTGCTCGGCCCGACCCGGCGAGGTGCTGCACACGACGAGCGGCATGAGCATCGTGGCGCCCCTCCCGCTCGAGTCCGCCCGCGGCGTAGACCTCGTCGCGATCCCGGGCGGACCCGTCGACGGCCCCTACGATCCCGACGTTCTCGACGTCCTGCGCGACAACGCAGCCGCCGGCCATCGTGTGCTGTCGGTCTGCTCCGGCGCCTTCCAGCTCGCCGCCGCAGGCCTGCTCGACGGTCGTGGCTGCACGACTCACTGGAGGTATGCCGGCCGGCTGGCCGAGGAGCACCCGCGGGCTTGCGTCGACCTCGACGTCCTCTATGTCGAGGACGGCCCCGTCCTGACCAGCGCGGGCACGGCGGCCGGGATCGACGCGTGCCTGCACATCGTCCGGACCGAGCTCGGCTCGGAGGTTGCCACGCGGATCGCGCGTCGCATGGTGGTCCCGCCCCACCGCTCGGGAGGCCAGCGCCAGTTCGTCGAGACGCCCCTGCCGTCCGAACCGTGCGAGGGCTTGCAGGACGTCATGGAGTGGGTGGTCGAGCACCTCGACGAGGAGCATTCGATCCCCTCGCTCGCGCGGCGAGCGGCCCTGTCCGAGCGCACGTTCGCCCGCCGCTTCACTGCAGAGGTCGGCACGACCCCGCACCGGTGGCTCACCAGCCAGCGGGTCCTGCGGGCGCGGCACCTGCTCGAGACGACCGACCTCGACATCGAGCGGATCGCCCGCGAGAGCGGCTTCGCCACCGCGGCGGTCCTGCGCCACCACTTCCAGCGCGAGATCGGGATCCCGCCCGTCGCCTACCGTCGCGCCTTCACCAAGCAGCCCGTCTCCGCCTGAACCGCCTCAACGGGTCGCGAGGACTGTCTGCCGTTGTATCGGCGCGACGCTAGATTGCGGCATACACCCTGATCAGCCCCGGTTGCGCCGGGCGATCGCGGTCGAGAGCGCCGTCGCGAAACCGCACCACGCGGCATACGGGGACAGGGCGATCCCGGCCCCCTTGTTGACGGCCCCCGCACGACGAGCCAGGTCCGCCGAGCTGGCCGTGAGCAGGGCCGCCTCGACCGCCGAGACCCAGGGCTTGCGCACGCGCCAGAAGAGCACGCTCCACGCCGTGTTGAGCGCGAGGTTGGCGCCGAACGCCTTGAGGTAGGCGTTGCGCCCCTGCGTGTCACCCGCCTTGTCGTATGCGTTGAGCACCGCCGCCGAGCTCGCCGCGATGTCCGTGTACAGCGCCGTCCACACCACCGGGAAGGCGAGTGTCGGCGGCTGCCAGTCCGGCAGGTCGAGTGAGCGGTACCACCGCGAGTCCGGCGCCGTGGCGAGCGACCCGACCACGACACTCGCCACGGTCGCAGCGCTCGTCAGGGCAAGGTTGCGCATCGCGGTGTCGGGCTCGGCCGTGCGCATCGCCGTGCGCACGGCGGTGTCGAAGTCCGTGAAGCCACCGGGGACGTCGACGTGGTCGAGCAGGTCGTTCTCCTTGGCGACCACCTCGTGGACGAGGCTGCCCACGAGTGGCTTGGCCAGGCCGGCGGAGATCGGGGTCACGAGTCCGACCCAGTGGCTGGCCAGGCGCGGAGTCAGCACCGGCACGGTCACGACGACCGGACGGCGCCGACCCGTGGCGTCGGAGAAGCGGGCGATCATCTCCCGGTAGGTGAGCACCTCGGGGCCGCCGATGTCGAACGTGCGGTTGACCTCCGGCGGCAGGCTGCCGGCGCCGACGAGCAGCGTCACGACGTCGTCGATGGCGATCGGCTGGATCCGGTTCTCGAGCCACTTCGGGGCCACCATGGCGGGCAGGCGCATGGTCAGATACCGCAGCATGTCGAACGACGCCGACCCGTCACCGAGCACGACCGCCGCCTGGAGCACCGCGGTGGGCACACCGGAGTCGAGGAAGATCCGCCCGACCTCGACCCGGCTCGCGAGGTGCGGGGAGAGCACCTCGTCGTCAGGGTGCAGCCCGCCGAGGTAGACGATCCGCGACACCCCGCCCTGCTTGGCCGCCTCGGCGAAGCGCGTCGCCGCCTCCCGGTCGCGTTCCTGGAAGTCGGGCTTGTCGTCCATCGAGTGCACGAGGTACCACGCGGCATCGACGCCGTCGAGCGCCTCGAGCATGTCGTGACTCGACGACACGTCGCCCTCCGCGACCTCGACCCGGTCGACCCAGGGGCGGTCGTCGAGCGAGCGGCGGTGGCGGGTCAGCACGCGCACGTTCCAGCCCTCGTCGAGCAGCCGCGGCACGACGTGTCCGCCGATGTAGCCGGAGGCCCCGGTCACGAGGGCGGTGCGGTCGGGGGCGACGGTCGGGTTGGAGGTCATGTGGTCACCTGGTCAGCTCGAGGGCGGGTGGGAGGAGCAGGAGCATCCCGGTCGACCACGTCACGTGCGTGATGATCGGTCCGAGGATGCCGCCCGTGACGCGTCGCTGCAGCGCGGTGACGAGCCCGATGATCGCTGCCGCGAGCACGAGGAGCGGGATGCCGCTGCCGACAGTGGTCAGGGCGTAGAGCACGGTCGTGATGGTGACCGCGTGGGACGGCAGGGCGGCATACAGCGCCCCGCGGAAGTAGAGCTCCTCGACGATCCCGTTGACCATCGTGATCGCGAGCACGACGGGCAGCGAGCCGAAGCGGGCGTGGTCGAGCAGCTGGTCGACAGGCTCGCGCAGGATCGGGATGCGGGCCACGACGAGCGCGCCCACGAGGAAGACGAGCAGCAGCAGCGCGCCGAGCGCGAGCGACTGCACGATCGGACGCGACTCGCGCTCGCCGGACCGGGTGTGCCCCCGCCCGACGTGGAGCGGGCCCGACGCGACGGCTCCGATGCCCCACACGGCGGCGAGGGCGATCGAGCCGGTGTAGAAGAGCGGGTCGCCGGGGCGGATCCGGAGGGCCCACGCAAGCACCACCGAGCCGATGACGAAGGTGACCGCGACGACCACCCGTCGCCGGGTGCGGGCCTCGGGTGGGTCGCCGTGCTGGCCCCGGACGGGGACGAGGAGGGCGGCGTCGAGGAACGCCCGCAGCTCGGCGACAGGTCCTCTCACCGGTTCTCCTCCTGCCTCAGCGATGGGCGCGCTCGTAGCGGGCCAGGGTCTCCTTGCGCTCGTCGTCGTGGTCGACGACGCGCTGCGGATACCCGTGGTCGTACCCGTTGCCATGCTTCCAGGGTTCGTGGGCCGCCGCGCCGGGCAGGTGGCGAAGCTCCGGGACCCAACGGCGCACGTAGTCGCCGTCGGGGTCGAACTTCCGGCCCTGCGTCACCGGGTTGAAGACGCGGAAGTAGGGCGACGCGTCCGTGCCGGTGCCGGCCACCCACTGCCAGCCGTGGTTGTTCGAGGCGATGTCGCCGTCGATGAGGTGGTCGAGGAAGTGCCGCGCGCCGACCGGCCACCACACGTGGAGGTCCTTGGTCAGGAAGCTGGCCGTGATCATCCGCACCCGGTTGTGCATCCAGCCCTGCTCGAGCAGCTGCCGCATGCCGGCGTCGACGACCGGGTAGCCGGTGCGCCCCTCGCGCCACGCGTCGACGAGCCGGTCGGTCTCGGGGCCGGTGTCGTACGGCAGCCGCTGCAGCTCCGGCCGCAGGTCGTGCCACGCGGACCGGGGGTTGTGCCACAGCACGTCGGCGTAGAACTCGCGCCAGACCAGCTCCGTGACGAAGGTGCTCGCGGCCTGCGACCGCCCGGCCGGGTGGGCTGCGATGTCGGCGAGGAGGGTTCGCGGGTGGATCTCGCCGTACTTCAGGGGCGCCGACAGCCTGCTCGTGGTGTCGAGGTCGGGTCGGTCGCGTTCGCTGTCGTATGCCGTGAGCGCGCCCGTCAGGAACGCCTGCCACCGTTTCAGCGCGGCGGCCTCACCGGCCTCGGTCGAAGGCGTCTCGGGCAGCGGCTCGCCGGCCACCTCATCGCGCAGCCACGGGATCCGCTTCGGACGGGCAGCGGGCGTCGGACGGCCGTGCTGGCTCCAGGCCCTGGAGAAGGGCGTGAAGACCTTGTAGGGCGAGCCGGACTGGTTGACGATGCGGCCGGGCCCGACGGCATACGGCGTGCCGGTGGCGACGAGCTCGCGCCCACGCTCGGCGAGGACCCGCTCGACCGCCTCGTCGCGGCGGCGGCCGTAGGGCGTCGTCTCGCGGGTGACGTGCACCTGCTGTGCGCTGACCCGCTCGGCGAGTTCGGGGATGACCTGGGCCGGGTCACCCTGAAGGACGACGAGCGCGCCGCGGGTGTCCTTCGAGAGTGACGCCACCGAGGCGAGCAGCCGCCGGGTGCGCGGGGTGTCGGTCTCGAGCAGGCGCGGGTCGAGGACGAAGACGGGCAGCACGTGGTCAGCGGCCTCGACGGCCGCAAGCAGGGCGGGGTGGTCGCTCAGCCGCAGGTCGCGCCGGAACCACAGGATCGACGTCGTAGAGGAAGCCATCACGAGGCCGCGGTCGCGGCACCCTCCCGCTCGAAGCGGACCTGGGCGACGTCGAGGTAGCCGGTGGCGAAACCGGCCTCGCAGTAGGCGAGGTAGAACTCCCACTTGCGGCGGAAGGTCTCGTCGAAGCCGAGCGCGTGGACCTCCGGCCAGCGGGCGAGGAAGGTCTCGCGCCACCGGCGCAGCGTCTCGGCGTAGTCGGCGCCGAACGGCTCGACGGCGGTCATCCGCAGCGTGGTGGCGGCGTCGGTCGTCTCGCTCATCGCCTGCAGGCTGGGGATCAACCCGCCGGGGAAGATGTGCTTCTGGATCCAGCTGTAGGAGTGCTTGGTGGCCATCAGCCGCTCGTGCGACATGAGGATCGCCTGGACGGAGGCGATGCCGTCAGGGGCGAGGCGCTCGTCGATGGTGCGGAAGTAGGTCTCCCAGTACTCCTCGCCGACGGCCTCGATCATCTCGACGCTGACGACGGCGTCGTAGACACCCTCGACCTCGCGGTAGTCCTGGATGCGAATGTCCACCGTGTCGGCATACCCGGCGTCCGCCACCCGCCGGCGCGCCAGGGACGCCTGCTCCTTCGAGAGGGTGACGCTCGTGACCGTGGCCCCGCGCCGGGCGGCCTCGAGCGCGAGCGTTCCCCAGCCGGTGCCGATCTCGAGCAGGCGAGTGTCCTGGCCGACCTTGGCCAGGTCGAGGATGGAGTGCACCTTGCGCAGCTGCGCCTGCTCGAACGACTGCGCGCGCAGCGGCTCGTCCTGGTCGAAGAGCGCCGAGCTGTAGCTCATCGTCTCGTCGAGGAAGGTCGCGAAGAGGTCGTTCGACAGGTCGTAGTGCGCCTCGATGTTGCGGCGCGAGCCGAGCAGCGAGTTGTTCTGGATGCTCGGGACCCGGCGGTCGACGACGGCGCGCAACCGCAGCCAGCCCTCGGGCACGGCCGTCGTCATCCGCTCGGCGAAAGGCATGAGCAGCTCGGCCAGGTCGGTGCCCTCGGCGGCCTTCCAGTCACCGGCCATGTAGGCCTCGCCGATGCCGATCTTCGGGTGGTGCGCGAGGCGCTCGAAGAGGGCGGTCGGTCGCACGATCTCGAGCGCGGGCCGATCGGCCTGCCGCGTGCCGCCCCCGAGCAGCGACCCATCGGGCAGGACGACGTCGACCGGCACCCGCTTGGCGACCTGCGCGAGGATGCTGCGGGCCAGACGGGCGCGCACGCACAGCACGCGCAGGCTCGGCCGGCGCAGGCACAGCGGCTGGGCCACGAGCTGGTACGCGACAGGGGACTGGGCGGTCATCGGACGGCCTCCTGGGGGTGTCGGGGGCGGGGCCTGACGGGCAGGCGGCGCAGCCACAGTCGTATGCCGTGCGCGCGGATGAGGGCGGTGACCCGCTGGGTCATCAGTCCGTGACGGCGCACGAGGCGCAGCAGCGCTCGGGCGGTGGCCGGTTCGGGGGTGCCGCGGGTCACGGCGGTCACGACGCGCTCGCCGTCACGGTCGAGGGCGACCGTCACGGCGACGGCACCGGGCTCGAGGACGAGGCGGACGACATACTCCCCGCGGGTGTCGTTGAACGGCGAGACGTAGAACGCCTTGTCGACGGTGGCGGTGCCGTCGTCGTGCACGTCGAGCAGGTACGCGTGGCGCTCGCCGTAGGTGTTGTGCACCTCGAAGACGACGGCCACGAGTGAGCCGTCGGGACGGAGGCACCAGAAGACCGAGAGCGGGTCGAAGACGTGCCCGAGGACACGGGCGTTCGCGAGCATGAGGACGCGGTCCTCCGGGGCGAGTGCCACGCCGCGCGGCGCGAGGAAGCGGTCGACGTCGCCCCGGATGCCGCCACCGAGAACGCCACCATCGAGGTGGTCGCTGGCGTCGATGCCGGCGAAGAGCCTTGCTGGCCAGGGCAAGTGGGGCAGGTCGTCAACGTCGACGAGCCACTGGTAGTGGCCGTGCGTGAAGCTGTGGTGCAGTGGCGTGCGGCGCGAGTGTGAGACGGTGCCGTCGACGAGCGCGGGCACCGGCGGCGGGTCGAGGACCAGGGTCACCAGCGCGCCCCGAAGGACTCCGCGGCCTCCACCCCCGAGCGGCAGCCGTCCTCGTGGAAGCCCCAGCCGAGGTGGGCGCCCGCGAAGGCGAGGCGCTCGCCGCCGCCCTGGCGCAACCGGACCGCAGCCTCCACGGCGTCACGCGTGAAGATCGGGTGCTCGTAGGACATGCGGGCCGTCACGAGCGACTCGTCGACGGTGCCGGACGGGTTGAGGGTGACCACGTGGTCGGCGGCGTCGGTGAGGCCGTGGAGGCGGTTCATCCAGTAGCTGACCGTGACGTCGGGCGCCGGGGCGTCGCAGGCGCGCATCCGGTAGTTCCAGGACGCCTTCGCTTCCCGCGGCTTCGGGAGCACGGAGGAGTCACGGTGCAGCCAGGTCTCGTTGCGGGAGTAGCGGATCGCCGAGAGATCGCGCTTCTCGTCGGGCGTTGCGTCGGCCAGCAGGTGGAGCGCCTGGTCGGCGTGCGTGGCCACGACGGCGCGGTCGAAGGTCGTGAGGCGGCCGCCCACCAGCACGTCGACACCGTCGTCGTGCCTGGTCACGGCGGTCACCGGGCTCTTCTTGCGCACGTCGGGAAGGCGCTGGGCCAGACGCTCGACATAGGTGGCCGACCCGCCCGTGACGGTGCGCCACGTCGGCGAACCCGTCACGGTGAGCATGCCGTGTTGGTCGAGGAACCGGAAGAGGTGACGGGCGGGGTAGGACGACGCGTCGAGGTCGCCGCAGGACCACACGCAGGCGACGAGGGGGATCGCGAAATGGCGCACGAAGTAGTCCGAAAAGCCCTGCTGCACCAGGAACTGGCGCCACGTCGGGCCCTCGGAGCCGTCGTCGAGCAGCGCCCGGGCTGCCTTGTGGAAGCGCGGCACGTCGCTGAGCATCTTGACGAACCGCGGGTCGGCGAGGCGCCGCCTCTGGGCGAACATGCCCTTGGGACCGCGCCCCCCGGCATACGACAGCCCGCAGCCCTCGCAGGTGACGCTCATGCTCATCTCGGTCGGCTGGGTCGGCACGTCGAGCTCACGGAAGAGCCGCAGCAGGTGGGGGTAGGTGCGCTCGTTGTGCACGATGAAGCCGCTGTCGATGCGCAGGCTCCCGTCGCGCCCGGCGACGTCGTGCGTGTGGGCGTGCCCGCCGAGGCGCGTGTCGCTCTCGTAGAGGGTCACGTCGTGCGTGGCGCTCAGCACGTGCGCGGCCGTGAGGCCGGAGACTCCTGCTCCGATCACGGCCGCTGTGGGGCGCCTGGCGCGAATGGGTGGGTTCGGTCGAGTCACCGAGGCCTCCTGGCTGATGTGGTCCCGTGTGATTCGGCGCGAAGCCCCGACCGGATTGTTCGGGTGGACAGAACTGCCGACCTCGTTGTCCATCCCGCGCCCACACCGTAGAGTGGCTGTTCAAGGTCTGTCAAAGGTTTGGAGAGGCATGGAGATCGAGCGCACCGTCACGGTCGACCACCCGGTCGAGCGGGTCTTCGCCTACCTCAGCGACTTCACGAACACCACCGAGTGGGACCCGGGCACCGTGCGCACCGAGCGCGTGGAAGGCGATGGCGGTGTCGGCACGCGATACCACAACGTCTCGACGTTCCTCGGCCGCCAGACCGAGCTCGAGTACGTCGTCGTGGACCACGTGCCGGGGGAGAGAGTCGCGCTGCGTGGCGAGAGCCCAGCGGTCGTCGCCCACGACACCATGACGTTCGTGCGGACCGTCCCGGTACCGGGCTCGGTCCCCGGCGCGGGCTCGAGTGCCGGCACGGGCTCCCGCGAGGGCACGACCGTGACGTACCGAGCCGACTTCGAGTTCAAGGGGATGGCGAGGCTCGTGGCGCCGCTGCTCAAGCCGGCTCTCAAGAAGCTCGGCGACGAGGCCGAACAGGGTATGCGTGAAGCACTGGGGCGGTTGGAGTAACGGATGTACACGATCAAGCGAGCTGCGGAGCTGACCGGCATCAGCGTCGCCACCCTGCGTGCCTGGGAGCGTCGGTACGGCGTGGTCAGCCCCCAGCGGTCCGACGGCGGCTACCGGCTCTACGGTCCCGAGGACGTCCGCGCGCTGGCGATCATGAACTCCCTTGTCAACGAAGGGTGGTCGGCGCGCGAGGCAGCGTCCGAGACGCTGCGCCGCCTGTCCTCGCGCGACGCAGGCGGCCGCGACGCACCCTTCGGGCGCGACCAGCGCGAGTCCCGCGGCGCCCGGGTCGCCCCGCTGCGCCCCGGTGGGCGCTACCAGTCCGAGGACGCCGAGGCCTTCGTCCGGGCCGCCGAGCGGCTCGACTCGGCCTCCGCGACCGCCGTGCTCGACGCCCGCTTCTCGCTCGGCACCTTCGAGCACGTCGTCGACGACTGGCTCATGCCGACCCTCAAGCTGGTCGGCGAGGAGTGGGCGCACGGACGCCTCACGGTCGCTGGCGAGCACCTCGTGTCGTATGCCGTGCAGCGGCGTCTCGCAGCCTCCTACGAGGCCGCTTCCGCCAGGATCGACGGCCCGACGATGCTCATCGGTCTCCCGCCGGGCGCCCGCCACGAGCTCGGGCTGCTCGCCTTCGCCGTGGCCGCCCGCCGGGCCGGCTTCGCCACCGTCTACGTCGGGGCGGACCTCCCGGCCGAGGACTGGGTGCGCGCCATCGAGGCTCGCCAGGCCGCCGGTATGGTGATGGCCGTCCCGCGCGACATCGACATCGCCGCCGCGCAGGAGATCGTCGACACCGTGGGGCGCCTGCACCCCGAGGTCATCATCGGCCTGGGCGGGAGCCAGCAGAACGAGATCAACGGTCCCTGCATCCACCTCGGGCACTCGATCACCGTCGCGGTCGGCGAGATGACCCGCCGCCTGCGCGTCCCCGCCTGAGCGTGCGGGTCCTCGTCCTCGGGGGCACGGGAGAGGCCCGGGCGCTCGCCGCGCGGCTCGTCGAACGAGGCGACCAGGTCACCTCGAGCCTCGCCGGGCGGGTCAGCGCACCGGCCCTGCCCGTCGGCGAGGTGCGCACCGGGGGCTTCGGCGGTGTCGACGGCCTCGCCGACCACCTGGTCCAGCACGGCTACGACGCAGTCGTCGACGCGACCCATCCCTTCGCCGCCCGCATCACCGGGAACGCCGTTGTGGCCTGCGAGCGCGTCGGGGTCCCGATCGTCCGGCTGCAGCGTCCCGGCTGGTCGGTGCACCCGCTGGCGGCCGAGTTCACCTGGGTCGACGACGTGGAGGGCGCCCGCGCCGTGGCCGAGCGGCTCGGCATCCGCCCGTTCCTCACCACCGGGCGCCAGCAGCTGGAGGCATTCACCGGTTGGGACGACCGCTACGTCCTGGCCCGCGTCGTCGACCCTCCCGACTGGCAGGTCCCGGGAACCTGGGAGGTCCTGCGGGCCCGTGGGCCCTACGCGTACGCCGCCGAGCGCGAGCTGCTCGAGAGCCGAGCGGTCGACGTCCTGCTGACCAAGGACTCCGGCGGTGCGCTGACCGAGGCGAAGCTGGCCGCGGCCCACGACCTCGGCGTGCCCGTCGTCGTCGTGCGACGGCCACCGGTCCCCGAGGACGTGCCGGTGGTCGACTCGGTGGATGAGGCCGTGCGCGCCCTGGGAGCCGTCGGCGCGAAACCGGTCTGACGGCATACGACCACGCGTACGTTCGAAAGGTGACGGCGGGGCTCGGGCAGCGGGCGCGCTGGGAGCGGTTTCTCCCCGGCGTGGCGGTCCTGCGCCGTTACGACAAGGTCTGGCTTCGCGGCGACGTCCTGGGCGGCATCACGGTCGTCGCCTACCTCGTGCCGCAGGTGCTCGCGTACGCCGAGGTGGCCGGGCTGCCAGCGGTCACGGGGCTGTGGGCCGTCGGGCCGGGCCTGCTCGTCTACGCGGTGCTCGGATCGTCGCGGCAGCTGTCGGTCGGGCCCGAGTCGACGACGGCCCTGATGACGGCGGCCGGTGTCGGCGCGCTCGTCACGGCCGCGGGCGGCATGGCGATGCGGCAGGAGGCGGCCGCACTGTTGGCGCTCGCCGTCGGCCTCATCTGCCTGGTCGGCTTCTTCACCCGGCTGGGCTTCCTCGCCAACCTGCTCTCCAAGCCAGTGCTCGTCGGCTACATGGCCGGCATCGCGGCGCTCATGATCGTCAGCCAGATCGGCAAGGCGACCGGTCTGCACGTCGAGGGAGACTCCTTCCTCCGGGAGCTGAGGTACGTCGTCACGCATCTCGGCGACATCCACCTGCCGACGCTGCTGCTAGCACTCGGCGTGCTCGTCGTGCTGTTCGCGTTCCAGCACTTCGCGCCGCGCTGGCCGGGGCCGCTCATTGCGATGCTGGGCGCGACCGTCGTCGTGGCGGTGTTCGGCCTCGTCGACCGGGCGGGGATCACGGTCGTGGGTCCCGTGCCGAAGGGACTGCCCGCGTTCAAGGTCCCCGACGTCTCGAACGTCGACCTGTGGACCCTGCTCCCGGCGGCTCTCGGCGTCGCGGTCGTCGCCTACTCCGACAACGTGCTCACCGGCCGGGCCTTCGCCGGGCGCCACCGCGAGCGCATCGACAGCGACCAGGAGTTCCTGGCGCTCGGCGGCGCGAACGTCGCGACCGGCCTGCTGCAGGGCTTCCCGATCAGCTCGAGCGGCAGCCGCACCGTCATCGCCGACTCCATGGGAGCGCGCACCCAGCTGCACTCGCTCGTCTCGCTCGTCCTCGTCATCGCGACCCTCCTGTGGCTCGGCCCCGTCATCGGTGCCTTCCCGACCGCCGCCCTCGGTGCCGTCGTCGTCTACGCAGCCGTCCGGCTGGTCGACGTCCCGGAGCTGCGACGCACCGCGGCGTTCCGGCGCAGCGAGCTCGTCCTGGCGCTCGCGACGACGGCCGCCGTGCTCGTCCTGGGGGTGCTGCCCGGCATCGGGGTGGCCATCGCCCTGTCGCTCCTCGACCTGCTGCGGCGGATCGTGCACCCGCACGACGGGGTGCTGGGCTACGTGCCCGGCGTCGCCGGCATGCACGACATCGACGACCACCCGGACTCGGTCCAGGTCCCCGGTCTCGTGGTCTACCGCTACGACTCGCCCTTCTTCTTCGCCAACTCCGACGACTTCGTGCGCCGGGCCCTCGTGGTCGTGGACAGCGCGTTGCTGCACGGGCCGGTGGAGTGGTTCCTGCTCAACGCCGAGGCCAACACCGAGGTCGACCTCACGGCCGTCGACGCCCTCGAGACCTTGCGATCGTCGCTCGCGAAGCGCGGCATCGGCTTCGCCATGGCCCGGGTCAAGGAGGACATGCGGCGCTCGCTGGAAGCCGCCGGGTTCGTCGAGAAGGTCGGGACCGACCTGATCTTCCCGACCCTGCCGACCGCCGTCGCCGCGTATGCCGCGTGGTACGAGCAGCAGCACGGCCACGGGCCGCCGGGGCTGCGCATCCCACCCGTGCCGGCCCAGCCCGAGCTCGAGGCCTAGCCTTGCCGGCATGGACCTCGACCGTCCGACCGACGGCCTTCGGCCGACCGTTGTCGCGATCCACGTCGCCAAGGGGCGGCGCCTGCCGACCCGGTCGGTGCCGAGCGTGGAGGCCGAGGCCGGCGCCGGGCTGGTCGGCGACCGCTACCACGGCAGCAAGCACCGGCACGTGACGATCCAGTCGCTGCCCGACCTGGAGGCAGCTGCTGCCGACCTCGGGCGGCCGGTGGACCCGGGCCTGACCCGGCGCAACGTGACGATCTCGGGCGGCTCGCTCCCGACGAAGCCCGGCTCGCGCATCACGGTGGGCGGCGTCGAGCTCGAGGTGGTGCGCATCGCCGCGCCGTGCCGGATCCTCGACGACGAGCTCGGACCGGGAGCGGCCCGGGCGCTGCACGCCCGCGCCGGCACGGTCTTCCGGCTGCTGACGTCCGGCACCATCAGCGTCGGCGACGAGGTCGACCTAGCCCCCTGAGGCCAGTCACCAATCGAGAGCAGTCTCATATACACATCT
>NZ_JBYTCI010000019.1:0-18236 GCF_058790095.1 Terrabacter sp. FW104-15G4B
CGGCCCGAGCGGGACCTCGGGACCACCCTCGTCGAGCTGGAACGGCGGGTAGACGTCCGTCATGAGGGCGGCATACGCGACCACGCGGTAGACCCAGCGGTTGAGCCCGATGACGAGGTCGAAGAGTGCCCGCGGGTAGCGGTCGGCGAACAGCAGCGACAGTCCGGCCACCAGGACGAGCAGGCCGAGCAGGCCCCACCCGAACGAGTCGTAGCGGCCCCCGTCGCCTCGCGAGGTGTTCCATGCCCACCCGCCGCCGCCGACGAGCAACCCGACGATGATGTACTGCGGGATGGCCAGCAGCCACCACTTGACGAGCACGAGGCCGCGCGAGAGCCGCTCGGGGTAGGCGATGTCGAGCCGGGCGGGATAGTCGGGCTCCGCGTCGAGGCTGAACGGTGGGTAGCGGTCGGTCCCTAGGCCGCCGTTGGTGCAGTAGTAGGACACGCGCCAGGACCAGCGCAGGACGCCGACGTTGAAGTCGAAGAGACCGCGGGGGTAGCGCGCGGTGAAGAGGATCGCGAAGAACGCGACGACACTGACCACGAAGAAGGCCAGCCACAGGAAGCCCAGAACGAAGAAGTGCGGGATCGCCAGGAACCACTTGACGAGCCAGAGCCACCGCGAGAGCGGCTCGTCGAGCCGGGCGTCGAGGGTGACCGGGCTCACGGCCCGCGGACGCGGCGGCCAGGTCCCCGGGGCCCGGTCGGCAGGAACGCCGTTGGCAGGAACGCCGTTGGCAGGAACGCCGTTGGCAGGAACGCCGTTGGCAGGAACGCCGGGGCTGGGGACCGGGGCCGTCGTCCGGGTCGACGAGGGCCGGCTGCCATTCGCGCCGCGGATGATGAGCGCGACGGCGATGCCCGTCAGGACGAGGCCGATGGCAGCCATGAGGAGGGCGAGCGGCAGCAGGAAGCCGGCGCTGACTCCGATCGTCGAGGTGACCCCGATCCCGCTGCTACCGTCGGCGTTCATCAGCACCGCGGCCCACCGACCGCCGGTGACGCGCCAGGTCAGCTGCTGCTGGCCGGTGCCCGAGGCGGACGTGGTCCAGAAGTCCTGGCTCGTCGGAGCGGCCACCCGGTTCGCTCCGGGTGTGGCGCGCACGACTGCCGTGCGGCCCACGCCGTTGCGCGGGTCCGTCAGGCCGACGACCTGGTCGTGGGCGATCCCACCGAGGTAGGCGCTCACGCGCGCGGCGGGGCCGATGCCGACGAAGACCGCCCGTCCAGTGCTGAGCGACTGAGCCGTCACCCGCACGTCCACGTTGAGGCGGTCCAGCACCCAGGACGGCACGTCGGGGCCGGTCTCGACGACGGCGTCCTCGACGGTGATGGCCGGCGACGAGCTGGAGAGGACGGGCACCGTCAGTGACACGTAGCCCGCGCTGTCCCGGCTGACCGCATATGTGATGCCGATGCCCGCCCCGCCGAAGAGCAGGGCCAGACCGGGCAGGATGAGGATGCACCCGATGATCAGGGCGGCGAGGCGCCTGCCGCCCGGATGGGCATCCGGCGTGCGCGAGGCGGGAGCGGATGGGGGGCTGCTGGCATACGACATGGTCCCAGCGACCTGACTCGGCTGTTACAGCCGCGGTGGTTGCTTCGCCGGAGCGACGCGGACGGCTTGGTCAACGTCCTGGAGTTCCCCGGTGCTCCAACGCTACTCGTCCGCGGATTCCCTTGGTCCGGAACGCATTTCATGTCGGCCCTCATTGCCCGGAACGTTTCGGGCGAACGGGACGCGTGGCCGCTCAGGAGTGCTGTCGGGTCACGCCGTCCAGGACCTCGAACGAGGCGGCGGAAGCTCCCCCGTGCGGATCAGCTCCTCCGCGATGTCGGCGAGCTTGCGGTTGGTCTCCTGACTGGCGGTGCGGAGGCGGACGAAGGCTTCCTCCGGGGTGAGCCGATGGCGTTCGAGCAGAACTCCCATGGCCATCCCGATCACCCGACTGTTGCCGAGAGCCAGCTGCAGGTTCCCGACGAGGTCTTGCGCCAGGGCGGTCTCGATCGCGATCGCCGCGTGGTCCCCGAGCAGGCGGGCCCGGGCCAGAGCGCCCTCGTCGAAGGCGTGCGCACGCGAGCTGTACGACGTCAGGACACCCAGGACCTCGTCACCCAGCTGCAACACCTGCGCGACCACGGAACGGATCGGCGTCCGAGCGATCATCTCTCTCGGGTACGAGCCGAACCGCGGTTCGTCCCTCAGGTCCGGCACGTGCACGACGGTGCGCTCGGTGAGCGCTTCGCGGCCGGGGCTCGATGGGGCCGCCATCGAGATCTCGGCCACGACGCCGAGCAGCTGCGGGTCGCTGGTGGCGTAGAACCGCGGAGCGCGGCCCACGACCTCATTGGTCACGGCCGCCACCGCCCAGTCGCAGGGCACCACCACCAGCGCATGCGCGACCACCTCGTCGACGGTGGGCCCGACGCCGTTGGTCTCGGCCAGCGAGCGGGCAAGCTGACGTAAGACGTCGTCCACGGCCGGGCCACTCGCAGCGGACGGACGGGACGGGCCCACGATCTGGAAGTCGGGACCATGAGCCGATGTGCCGGTCACCAGCACATTTTGGCACCGTTCGTTCAGCTACGAGAAGCGTTCACCCCCGACCTTGTGCGTGGCGTGGTGGTGCCGTCTGCGCGCGTTGGATCCGACGCAGCCGCGCGCCGGGGAATGCTGCAGATCGAGGACTCCGTACTGGCCGTTTCCGAGACAGACCACTTCGATGTCGAAATAATCGGGGGCGACGGCGATGCCCTCGCCAGGACTCTCCCAAAGTCGGCTCGGGTCGTCGTCTTCTGCCCCGGTCACTCCCTCATGGCCGGACGCTGGGCGCTGTCGTCGACCCCACCGCGACGACAGCGCCCGACCACTCGGAGATTCCGGCGCTGCCGCGGAGGTAGCCGGTGGCCCGCGGGCCCTGGCGCCTCGTCACGTGCCTTGCCGAGGCTCCGTCGTGAGGTAGGTGAGGGCGGCGACGACCAGGGCCGAGGTCCCGGTGTCCAGGGTGGGCTGGATGAGGGGGGCGAAGAACGGGGAGTGGTTCGGTGGCGGGGTGCTGCCGGGGGGGAAC
The DNA here is from genome assembly GCF_058790095.1 of Terrabacter sp. FW104-15G4B. Classification (NCBI taxonomy): domain Bacteria; kingdom Bacillati; phylum Actinomycetota; class Actinomycetes; order Micrococcales; family Intrasporangiaceae; genus Terrabacter; species Terrabacter sp. FW104-15G4B. The sequence continues at coordinate 3,074 of NZ_JBYTCI010000019.1, forward strand.
CCTCCGACGCCCCAGTAGCAGTAGGGCACGCCCAGGGCGTCCGGGATGCGGCTGAAGTCCTCGCTGGCGGTCACCCGGCCGAGCTCGACCACGCGGCCGGGGAAGTGCTCGCGGAAGGCCTGGGTGACCCGCTGGCCGACGTCGGTGTCGTTGGTGGTCAGGGGGTACTGGTCGTAGTACTCGAAGGTGGGTTCTTGGGGCGAGCCGGCGCCCTGGCACTCGGCGCGCACGATCCGCTCGATCGCGTCCAGGACGTGACGGCGCACGTCGTTGGCGTAGGCGCGCACGTTCAGCAGCAGCACGGCCCGGTCGGGGATGATGTTGCTCTTGGTCCCCGCGACGCTGCTGCCGACGGTGACCACGGCGAACTCGCCCGGCTTCGTCTCGCGGGCGACGATGGTCTGCAGCCGCAGCACGACGGACGCGGCAAGCACCACCGGGTCGACGGCCAGGTGCGGCATCGAGCCGTGCGAGCCCTTGCCGAACAGGGTGATCCGGACGCTGTCACCGGCCGACATGACCGGCCCGTCCTGGGTGCCGAGGGTGCCGGCGTCCAGGCCGAGCACGTGCTGGGCGAACGCGACCTGCGGGGTGGGGATCTTCTGCGCCAGACCGTCCGCGAGCATCCCACTGGCCCCGGCAGCGGTCTCCTCGGCCGGCTGGAACAGGGCCACGAAGGTGCCCGTCCACGCCTGCGTCCGGCCGGCCAGCAGCTCGGCGGCGCCGAGCAGGCAGGTGACGTGCACGTCGTGCCCACAGGCGTGCGAGACCCCCACGCTCGCACCGGAGTCATCGGCCACGGTCTGGGTCGAGGCATACGCCAGCCCGGTCAGCTCGGTCACCGGCAGCGCGTCCATGTCGGCCCGGGCCAGCACCGTGGCGCCGGCCCCGTTGGCCAGCACGCCCACCACGCCGCCCCCGACCGACTCGACCTCGTAGCCCAGCTCGCGCAGCCGCGCGGTGACCGCGGCCGCGGTCTGCCGCTCGTGCCCGCTCAGCTCGGGATGGGCGTGCAGGTGACGGTAGAAGTCCTCCTGCCACGACCGGGTCTGCTCCAGCGCGGCCAGCACCTCGTCAGCCGATGACATCGTCCCTCCAGCGGGTAGAGCAACCAGTGATGCTCCCCTACCCACCCCACACGCGTACCGGCGGTCTCCTAGCCGGCGGCAGCCCTGGTGCGGCCGCGGATCGATCGGGGTCCGGTGAACACCGCTGAGGTGCCGCTGCTGCTGCTGGACCTGGCCGGCACCCTGGTCTTCGCGCTCAACGGTGCGCTCACCGCGATCCGGAGCGCCCGGCTCGACATCGTCGGGGTGCTCGCGCTCGGCATGATCACCGCGATGGGCGGCGGGATCGTGCGCGATGTCCTGATCGGCTCCCTGCCACCCGCGACGTTCAGCGACTGGCGCTACCTGCTCGTCGCCGCGACCGGCGCCCTGATCGCCTTCACCTTCGCTCGCAGGCTGGACCGGCGCTCCTTCCCGATCGACGTGTTCGACGCCCTCGGCCTGAGCCTGTTCGCGGTCACCGGAGCCACCAAGGCCCTGGACATCGGACTGGGCGCCCTGCAAGCCGTGATCCTGGGAGCCGTCACCGGAGTCGGCGGCGGGACCGTGCGCGACGTCCTGATCGGCCGGGTGCCGGCCGTGCTCAGCAGCGGGCTGTACGCCATCCCCGCGCTCGTCGGTGCCGCGATCACCGTCGTCGCGGCCAAGGTCGGCCTCCAGGGTTCCGGGCCGCCCGTCGCGGCCGCCCTCGCCTGCTTCGCGATCCGCCTGATCGGCCTCCGCTTCGACCTCAACGCGCCCACACCCCGAGAACCCCGCCGAGACTGAACCCGCTGGTACTCGGGCGTCGACGATGAAGCAGACGTGTGCCACGCCCTAGGCTCGCGGCATGGGCGATCAGTCGATGACGGGCCGTACGGTGCTGGTGACCGGGGCGAGCGACGGGATCGGTGCCGAGACGGCCCGGGCGCTGGCCGCCAAGGGCGCGACGGTCCACGTGACCGGACGGTCCACCGACAAGCTACGCCCGATCGCCGAGGCTGTCGGCACCCAGCCCCTGGTCGCAGACTTCTCCCGCCTCGACGACGTCCGTCGTCTCGCCGCCCAGCTCGCGGAGCGTGTGGAGAAGGTCGACGTGCTGATGAACAACGCCGGCGGCACCTTCGCCCCCAGGAAGTTGACCCACGACGGTCACGAGCCGAACTTCCAGGTCAACCACCTGGCACCGTTCCTGCTCACCAACCTGCTCCGCGCCAAGCTGGCGGCGGCGGGCTCGTCGCTGGTCGTGAACACCTCCAGCGCCGCCAACGCCATGGGCAAGGTCGTGCTCGACGACCTCGACTACGCGCACCGCCGGGCGACCGAGTTCTCCGCCTACGGCACGGGCAAGCTGATGAACCTCGTCTTCACTCGCGGCATCGCCCAGCGGTGGTCCGAGGATGGCGTTGTCTCGGTCGCCGTTCACCCCGGCCCGGTGGGCAGCTCCTTCGGCCGCGACTCATGGGTCGTCGGCCTCCTCTACCGTTCACCCCTGAAGCGGCTGGCCACGATCAGCGTCCCTGAGGGAGCGGCGCCGCTCATCGCCCTCGCCGAGCGCGGCCCCGACCCCGAGATCAACGGTCGTTACTTCAGCCGCTTCGAGGTCAACGGCCGCGAGAACAAGCAGGCCCACGACCAGTCCGTCGTCGACGGACTGTGGGAGCGCTCGGCAGCGCTGGTCGGCCTGACCTGAGGGCTGGGCCTCGGCGTGCCCGAGGCCTCACCTCGCCACGCGTCCCGCTCAACAGGATCGTGCGCCGTCACGTCATCCGGCTTCTCACGACAGCCCAGAAGGTGGTCCTCGGATGTCGTACGCTTCCCTCATCCAGCCGTGGAGGCCACCCATGAGCAAGCTGTCGATGCACGAAGACCTCCCCTTCGACGTCGAGACGACAGAGCCCTCGATCTCGACCGGTGAGCTCCCACAGCTCGACGAGGTCAGAGCCGTCGTCACAGAGGCGTACGGCAGGTATCGGACCAACCGCGACGGAACGGTGGCCGACTACATCCCGGTCCTCGCGCAGGCCTCGCCGGACTGGTTCGGGATCGCCGTGGTCGGGGCTCGGGGAAGGTCGTTCGAGGTCGGGGACGTCGAGAGGACCTTCTCGATCCAGAGCGTCTCCAAGCCCTTCGTGTTCGCGTTGGTCTGCGACGCAATCGGATACGGCGAAGCGCGTCGCCGCCTCGGCGTCAACAGCACTGGTTTCCCCTTCGACTCGCTGATGGCGGTCGAGCTGAACATCGACCGAACGATGAACCCGTTGGTCAATGCCGGCGCGATCGCGTCGACGAGTCTGGTCCCCGGAGACACTGCCGAGGAGAAGTGGGAGCGGATCAGAGACGGGCTCTCGCGCTTCGCTGGACGTCAGCTGAGCGTGAACGAGCAGGTCTACGCCTCCGAGTCCGCTACCAACCTGCGGAACCAGGGCATCGCCCACCTGCTGGAGAGCTACGGTCGCCTGTACTTCGATCCCGACCAGGCGACCGACGTCTACACCCGCCAGTGCTCGCTGGACGTGACCGTTCATGACCTCGCGGTGATGGCTGCCACGCTGGCCAACGGCGGCGTCAACCCGCTGACGGGCGCGGTGGTGGTCGTCCCCGGAGCGTGCCGGCGCGTGCTCGCGGTCATGGCCACAGCCGGCCTCTACGAGCTGTCGGGCGACTGGCTCTACGAGATCGGGGTCCCGGGGAAGAGCGGCGTCAGTGGCGGCATCGTCACCGTCTCGCCCGGCAAGGGTGGAGTTGCGACGTTCTCCCCTCCCTTGGATGAGGCGGGAAACAGCGTTCGCGGTCAGCTCGCCACCAAGTACATCGCCGAACGGCTGGGACTGAACCTCTTCGTCTCCGAGGCGGCCCGCGGTCCCGAGGAATTGGAGGAAATGCCCCGAGATTCGTTGGTCGACAAGGCATGACGAGGCGACGTCGTCGCACCTCACGGTCCTGGACGTGGCTGGCCCAGTGGCAGCCACACGGACCTGTCGCCGTGGTGGTGCGAAGGCGGGTCCACCAGCAGTAGTGGCAGTCAGAGGTCGACCACGAGCTCACTGGCGGGCCGTGCCGAGCAGATGAGCAGCTCACTGGCACCGGGCGGCTCGAGCGGCGGCGTCTCGTACGACGCCTCCCCCGACAGCACCGCCGTCGCGCAGGTGTGGCACACGCCGGTGCGGCACGACCACTGCGTGGGCACGTCGCACGCCTCCGCGAGCTCCAGCACCGAGGCGTACCTGTCCGACCAGGCGGCCGTGAGCCCCGAGCGAGCGAAGGTCACCGCGGGGCCGACGCCCGGCGGGCCGGGCGGCTGGTGTGCCGGGCGAGCATCCGCCCCCACGATCCCCGGGTTGATAGCAGACCGCGCCCCGAATCGCTCGGTGCGTATGCGTGCTGGATCGAGGCCCACGCCGCTCAGGGCGGCCGTGACGTCGTCCATGAACGACGCGGGGCCGCATACGTAGGCGTTCGCGTCGGCCGGAAGGCCGAGCCCGGCGATCACGTCAGCGCTGAGCCGTCCCGTCCGGACCGCCGGGTCCGGGGTCGCTCGCGGTGCCGGGCGCGTGACGAAGACGAGGCAGTGCGCCCTCGGCAGCTCACCGACGAGACCGGCAACCTCGGCGGAGAAGGCCTGCTGGGATGCGTCGCGAGTCGTGTGGATCCACCACACGTCGCGAGTGCTTCGTTCGCTCGCGAGTCGGTGCAGCATCGCGAGCACCGGCGTCAGCCCGATGCCCGCGGAGACGAGAAGTACCGGGCCGGTGCCCTGCTCGAGCACGAAGTCGCCCCTCGGCGCCGCGGCCTCCAGCTGGTCGCCGAGCCGCAGGTGAGCGTGCAGGTGCGAGCTGACGAGCCCACGCGCCTCCCGCTTGACGCTGATCCGGTAGCGACCGCCGACCGGGTCGCCCGACAGCGAGTACGTCCGCACCGGAGCAGGATTGCCGGCGCCCGGGACACGGAGGGTGAGGTACTGGCCCGCCTCGTAGGCCGGTAGCGCGTCGTCCGCGGCGAGCCCGAAGGACGTCACGGTAGAGCTCTCGGCGACGACCTCTGTGACGGTCAGGGTGCGGAAGCCCGGCCACGAGGGCTGCGGGGCGATCGCGACGCCGGCCGGACGGGTCGCGCCAGGTTCGCTCTCGAGCATGCCGCGGAAGGACTCGCGCCAGCCCGGGCTGAGGGCCGGGATGTCGATGGCTGCCTCGAGCCGCGCCGCGTCGTGCCCGGGTAGGTAGAGAAGCGCATCCACGTCAGCGACGGAGAGCGCGTGTGGTCCGCGTCGGGTGCGCGTGATGTCGTCGCCCGCGCGGACGTGGCCCTCGGTCAGGACACGCAGATAGAACCCGGGACGGTGGTGGGCCACAAGCAGCGACGGCAGCGTCGGCTCTGCCATCCGCATCCCCACGCGGTAGCAGGTCACCCGTGGCTGCGTGACCTCGAACTCCGCTTCACCGATGCGGTACCGGTCGCCGATGCAGACCTCGTCGTCCGGTAGACCGTCGATCGTGAAGTTCTCCCCGAAGGCGCCGAGCCCCAGGTCGTCACGGCCGAAGAACTCCTGCCAGTGGCGGTAGGACTCCTGCTGGTAGACCAGCACGGCGCGCTGCTCGCCCCCGTGGCCCAGGCGATCGCCCTGCCCGTCACCGTCGATGTTCAGGCGGCGGACCATGCACGGCCCTGTCACCGGGCTCTTCCAGATGCCGGTATGGACCGACCTGCCGCGCCACGACACCTCCTTGGGCATCCCGACGTTGACCGAGAGCAGCGTCACCATGGCTGGTCCCTTCTCGAGGCTTCCCGGTACCGTCCGAGGACTACGCCGTGATCCTTGCGGTGAACCCCTCCGGAGTCCGGAAGAACTCGACATCCCACGTGAGCTGCCTGACGACCCAGAGACCATCGCCGTGTCCACGTCGCGGAGCCAGATAGCCGGCGAGCGGGTCGTCGAAACCCGGCCCCTCGTCGACGACCTCGCAGACGTACCGGCCCCCGACCCGACCCGCGCGGACGGCCCTGAAACCGGCGCCGTGCGTCAGCGCGTTGGCCAGGATCTCCGTGGTCGCCAAGACCATCTCGAGGATCTTGCCTGCTGGCAGTCCATGGCGGTGCATGGTCCTGACGAGCTGCTCGCGTACGGAGTCGAGGTCCCCGTCGACGGCGACCTGCTGTGCGTCCGCCAGCGGCTTGGGCGGTGCGTCCGGTCGGAACGGTTCGTCCCGGTGGTCGTAGGAGGCGCTGGCGTTCCAGACGCCGCCGGTGACGACTGCCGCGTGAGTGCGCCAGATCCCGTCCCGCACCACGTCTGGAAGCACGGCTGCCCTGTAGGAACACAGCACCCACGCCGGTAGGTGCGCGAAGGAGCGGTTGAAGACCGCCTCGTAGCCGGTCCAGATCTCCCACTCCTCGGGCACCGGGCCGAACTGGACGTCGGCGACAGCACGCAGGGAGGGGAACCGGCCGAGCTCCTCCGCGTAGACCCCGTGGTATGCGGCGAGCGTCTTGGCCGGTCTCGTGTAGGACTCGCTGACGTCGACGAAGGTGACGCTGGATGACTGCGCGCCGAGAGCGTCGCGAATCGCAGCGATCCCCGGCCGGGTGTTGGCGACAACCGCACCTTCGCCGAGCTCGAGACCCTCCTGCAGGAAGGCCACAGTGGTCTCGAGGTACTCGTCCTCGGACTCGTAGACGAACGCGTTGTGGCGCAACGCCGGGACACGTCCGGCCATCTGTGCACCCTCCGTTCCGCTCTCATCGATCCCTCCTGGCAGTAAGCCGCTGGTGTCTGGGATCAAGGAGGTCCTCGGAGTAGGGCCGGTTCGGTGAGCAAGGTACGCAGCTTGGCGAGGGCGCCGGCCTCGATCTGACGTGCCCGCTCGGCGCTCAAGCCCAGGACCGAGCCCACCTCGGCCAGCGTCTTCGCCGTCTCGCCGAGGCCGAAATGAGCCCGGATCACGGTTTGTTCCCGGTCGCTGAGCGCGTCCGTCAGCGACCGTATGTGGCGCAGATCCACGTGGTCGAGGATGATCTCGAACGCCTCGTCGGCTGCCGGGTCGGCGAGCCGCTCGCCCATCGTGCCGATCGTGCCGTCATCGAGGTCGACGGAGGATTCGAGGCTCCGAGCGGGCCGGTCGGCCGCGAGAAGCGGCTCGAGCTGCGCTCGGGTCAGGCCTGTTGCCTCCGCGAGCTCGTCGATCGTCGGCTCGCGGCCACGAGTCTGGTGGACCTGGCTGCGCGCTGCGCGAACCAGGGCGAGGCCGCGGACCGCGCGGTCCGAGAGGGCCACTGCGCGGCTCAGGTCTGCCACGAGCTCCTGCATGGCCTTGCGCACCCAGAACGAGGCATAGGCCCAGAACGGCGTTCCGAGCTGGGCGTCGTAGCGGCGCGTCGCGAACAGCAGACCGGCGACGCCCTCCTGGACGAGATCACGTCGCTCCACGCCGACCGAGCGTTGGAACCGGCGCGCCACGGCATTGATCTCCGGGAGGAACGTCTCGATGAGCAGTCGGCACGCGTCCTCGTCGCCCGCCTCCGCCGCGATGACGAGATCCCGCTCCTGCTCGACGGTGAGCCGCACGGGCCGACTCACCGGACTCGGTGACCTCGACGCGACCGCCGACGACGTGGCAGCCGAGGACGTGTCGTCCATGGTTTCTCCTCGACGCGTTGGGTCCACGGAAGTCTCCCACGCCCCGCGAGCGCCACGAAAGGGTCGGGTTTGGGTCAGGCAGGGCAACGGCTTACTGGCCGAAGTGGGGAACTCGGCTGAGGGAGAACTGCATGGGCGGCATGGTCCGACTTACCGCATCTGACCCGATGCTCCTCGGGCGAGCCGAGGAATGCTCGTCTCGACGAGGTCGTCGTTGCAGTGAGTTTCGGCGACAGCCGGGTGCCCGTCGTGAGAAGGCGACCCGGGAGTCGGGAAGTCAGCGCTCCTGGCGTATGCCGCGCGCGGCGCCCGGAACGCGAGTGCTGCATCTCCGCGGGGTCGAGGCTCCCCGGACGGTCGAGTGGCACCTGCGGCGCCCCAGGCATACGACAGTGACGCCGCCTCGACGGACGTCCAGAGGCCGCAAACCGCAACCAGGAGAAGGAGTTCCACCATGGACATGAAGCTTGAGGTCGTCGTCCTGCCCGTCGCGGACGTCGACCGCACCAAGGGGTTCTACAAGGCACTGGGTTGGCGCGAGGACGCGGATTTCGTCGGCGACGAGGACTTCCGGATCGTCCAGCTCACCCCGCCGGGATCGGCGGCATCCATCCAGTTCGGCACCCGCGTCACCACCGCCGCACCCGGGACTGCGCAGGGCCTCTACCTCGTCGTCGACGACCTCGCCGCCGCCCGGGAAGAGCTCCTTGCGCGAGGCGCCGGGGTCAGCGAGGTCTTCCACGAGCACGGCCCCGTGACCGCAGCCCGATTCGACGCGGCTGCGGCGCCCGGACGGGTGCCGGGACCGGACCCGGACGGTGGCAACTACACGTCGTTCGCCTCGTTCAGCGACCCCGACGGCAACACCTGGCTCCTGCAGCAGATCACCAGCCGGCTGCCCGGCCGCGAGTCAGGGGGTGGGATGGACGTGCCCGAGCTGGCCGAGCTCCTGCGCGACGCCGAGGAGCACCACGGGCGGTATGAACCGAGCGCTCCCCAGCACCACTGGTCCGACTGGTACGCGGCATACATCGTGGCGCGCCAGCACGGTCGCAGCCCGGACGCCGCCTACACCGAGGCGTCCAACGCCCTTGGAGGCGAGGGACATGAGTGACCACGACGTCGTGGTCCTCGGCGGCGGGGCGCCTGGAGAGCACTGCGCCGCGGCCCCGGCAGCCGGAGGACTGCAGGTGGCCCTGCAGCCGCGGGCGACCGGCCGGGCTCGTTGTAGCCGTCCTTCATCCTCCGCTCCTTGCGCTCGAGCTGTCGAAACACCACGACACTCGCGCTCCCGCCCGGGCGCCCGCCCCAGGGAGAACCACTGGTCGCTCCATACCAGTGACGCACGGTGGTGAAGCACGCGGTCGCCGGGCCGACCATTGACGTGACACCGTCGAAAGAGCTGCCGGAGGATGACATGGGGCAAACCGAATACCTCGTGACGATGACCACCCACGTGCCTGACGGCGTGAGCGCCGCAGAGGTCGCTGACGTCCGGGCGCTGGAGGCTGCCAACACCGGCCGGCTAGCGCAGCAGGGCAGCCTGCGACGACTGTGGCGCCCGCCGCTTGGTCCCGACGAGTGGCGCACACTGGGCCTGTTCGCCGCGAACGACGACGCGGGGCTGGAGGAGGTCCTGTCCTCGATGCCGTTGCGCAGGTGGCGAACCGACGAGGTCACGCCACTCGCGCTCCACCCGAGCGACCCGGGCCCCGACTCGGTGCCACGCGACCCGTCGAAAGCCGAGTTCCTCACGACCTTAACGGTCACCCCACCCACCGGCGCCGACGTCGAGGACGTCACCACCCGCGAGGCACTGCGCGCCGGTCAGCTGGCCGACGAAGGCAAGCTGCGGCGGCTGTGGCTGCTCCCAGGCGAAGGCCACGCCCTCGGTCTCTGGCAGGCCCGCGACTCGGATGAGATCGCCGCGCTGCAGGACTCCCTGCCGATGACAGGCGCCGGCTGGTTGGCGATCGACACCGTGCCGCTCGACCCGCACCCGAGCGACCCCGCGTCCTCGGGGGTCGCCTAGGAACGGGTCGAGGTCTATGGGCTTCTGCCCGGATGAGGTTGACGCAACCGACTCGAGTGGCCCGACCCAGGCCGACGGTACGGTTCAGCTGGTCGAGCGGCCGCCCAGTTTGTCACGGAGCCGGTCCACCATGCCCACGCCGGGACCCGCGAGCTTGTGGAAGAGCTCGTTGTTGGGCGCAGCAGGGTGAGGACGCGTCGGCGCAAGCTTCTTCGCCGCCTCGACCTTCTCTCCGAGCTCCACCAGCTCGGGGCGCGGCAGCGCGGCGCGAAGCTGCGGCAGGTGCTCGCCCTCCTCGTCGGCGATGTGGTCGGAAAGGACCGTTTCGAGCGTGCGAAGCAGCTCGGCGAACCGAGGGTCTGCCCCGTCGACGCCTTCGAGGTCCTTCATCGTCTCCTCGAGCTGCTGGTGCTCCTGCAGGTCGTGGTTCACCGCGGCCTCGCCGTCGGGCAGGTACTGCTTCATGGCCGGGTAGACGTACATCTCCTCCGCCACGGCGTGCCGAACCAGCTCCGCGATGAGCGTGTCAGCCATGTCCCGACGTGAACTCGGCTCCAGGGTCTCCCAGATCTCGGCGATGAGCGCCTGCGCCTCACGATGATCCGCGGTCAGCACGTCCACGACGTCCTCCCCCGCGTCCGACGCGTCGCTGGGCTTGCCACTGTCCCCGCGGGACAGCGCAGCGTCCTCCACGCCGGGCGTCCCCAGGGACAGGTCTTCGTTGACCTCACCCCGCCAGGCACCGGTCTCGCCGCCACGCGACTCGAGAAATGACTTGAACCTGGCGAGGTCTGCCTCTGCTTGCCGGCCCACGACGTTGAGAGCGTCGCCCGCCTTCTCCACCATGCCTTCCGGCTCGAACTCGAGATGCAGGGTCACCAACGTCCGGTCAGGCCCGTTCGGGATGAAGTGAACGGCCCCGGCGTTGGTCGCGCCGCCGACCGCGGCCCACGCCACCTTCTGGTCCGCCACCTGCTCGAGGATCTCCGCGTCCCACTCCCGCCGGACGCCAGCGATCTGCGCGACCCAGTGCAGAGTGGTGTCGTCGACTTGCGTCACCGTCTCGACCCCGCCCATGAACTGCGGGAACTCCTCGAACTGCGTCCATTGGTTGTACGCGCTCCGCACCGGCGCTTCCACTTCAATGGATTTCTCGACCGTGGTCGTCATGGGCCATCTCCTCCACTTCCATGTCTTGGTTCCCGACCCCTACCCAACTCGGCGGCGCAGCGGCGGCCTCGCCGATGAAGAATGGGGGTCGCCAAGCACGACCTCAGCGCAGGAAGTGTCCCGGCATTCGGGTGGTTTCCCCGGCGCTGCTCAACCGGTCTGCCCCTGCTCGCGGCTCTCGGCGACGCGGTGCTGCACCCGCAGGAGGCGGATGCCGGTGACGAGCACGAGTCCACCCACGAGGTTGCCGAAGGCCGACCAGCCGAGCGCCCTCAACCAGTCGAGGTAGCCGTAGTCGGCATCGCCGGTCAAGAGCCCCGCGAACATCAGGATCGAGTCCAGCACCGAGTGGAAGAGCTGGGCACCGACGAGCACGAACGACATCAGCACCGCAGGCACCAGGCGGACCCCCAGGCTCTCGGTCGCGTGCTGCATCCGCGTCAACAAGGTGATCACCGCCCCGGCAAGCACCGCCAGGAAGAAGGAGCGCCAGGAGACGCCGAGGTGCGCATAGTGAGAGCCGGCCTGCACGGCCGCCTCGTGCACGTCCGGCAGCGCCAGCACGATCATTCCCGCCATGGCGAACCCTGCGACCAAGTTGGCCGTCAACGAGACGACCCACAGCCTCATGAGCTGACCGAGCGTCCCGACCTTGGCGACGACGGACGTGACCGGCACCAGGAAGTTCTCGGTGAACAACTCGCTCTTGGCAAGCAGGAGGGCCACGAAGCCAATCGGGAATGCCACGGACGCGAGCAACGGGTTGCCGGTCTCTGCGTCCACCACGAGGTAGATCAGGACTCCCACCCCCACGTCGACCCCACCCAGCAGCCCTGTCGACAGCAGGGGCAGCAGCGGCCGGTCCAGCCGCTCGTGACCCTCGGCGACCAGACGTTCGTAGGCCTCCTCCAGCACCGGTTCCGATCGGGAGCCCTTGGGTGCGGCGAGGTCCCCGGAACCACCGGACGGCCGGCTCACCAGAGGAACCCGGGGCCGGATGGACGTGAGCTCATACCAGCACGCTATCCGCCGAACGATGCCGCGACCGGAGCGCGCGTGCCGTCATGCCCTCCTGTGTCCTCGGGACGCTCCGCGGGATCGGCCATTCCCCGACCGCGGCTGCGACTACGGGTCGAGGATGGGGTCATGGTCCGTCCGGTGACGGTGATGAGGGCCCTGCCGTTGACCACGGGGTTGGTTGCCACCGTGCTGTTGCTGTCGGTGCTGACCCGGACCCTGTGGGATCCGCTGGCGAGCCGGCCAATGGCTCCCTCCACGTCGTACGGGTTGCCGTCGATCGAGGACGGGGCCTGGTGGACCGTGCTGACGGGAGCCTTCTTCGCGCTTGAACCCGTCCAGTATGTGCCGATCCTGCTGGGCCTCGCCGTTCTTGGTGGTTTCGCTGAGTGGCGACTCGGGACGGGCCAGGCTGTCTTCGCGCTGGTGTCATGTCACGTGTTCGCCGTGCTGGCCACCGCCGCCGTCCTGTGGGTGACGCGAAACCACGGGTACGCCTGGACGACGACGCTCGCCCGCGTCAGGGACGCGGGGCCCTCGGCTGCATTCCTCGGCGCGGCGGCCGCGGCTTCGGTCACGTTGTCGCCCCCCTGGCGTGGTCGGCTGCGCGCTGTCCTGGTCGTCTACGTCCTGCTCTTCGTGGTGCACATGGGCGCCCTGGCGGATCTCGAACACGTCTTCGCGGTCGGGTTCGGGCTCGTCATCGGCCCGCTGCTGCAACACCGACCCCCTCGGCTCAGTGCCCGGCGGCTCACTCGGCGCGACTACCGGCTGCTCGCCTCCGGCTTCTTCGTCATCGCCGCAGTAGAGGCCGTGATCCAGAACTTCACGAGGGAGGAGGGACCACTTGCCGTGACGCTCTCGCTTCAGGCGCGCACCGACGAGCTGTCACACCGCAACCTGTTCGCTCCTGTCGTGCTCGGCATCCTCTGGCTCTGGCTGGCCCGCAGCCTCTACAAGGGCCGTCGACGCGCGTGGTTCTGGGCCGTGGCGCTGCTGACGGGCGTGGTTGCGCTCCAGATCGCCAACTTCGTGTGGATGGTCGCGGTCGGCGAGCCCGGTCTCGTGGCGGCCTCGTACGACCTGGTGCTGAACTCGCTCGGCCTCGGCCTGCTCATCGTGGGCCGCCGGGCCTTCCGCAACCCGTCGCCGCGGCGAGCCCGGCGCACCTTCGGCAGCCTCGTGGCCCCGGCCGATGACGACCAGCGGCGGCACGCCACCCAGTTGCTGCGCGATGAGGGAACGGTCAACCGACTCGCCTGGATGACGACCTGGCCCGAGAATCGCTGGTTCACCAGTCCACAACGTCCAGGCTACGTCGCCTATCGCGTGCACGCCGGGGTGGCCGTCGGGTTGTGCGACCCCGTCGCGGCCACCGAAGGCGACCGGTCGGCACTGCTCGCCGAGTTCGCCGAGAAGGTGCACGCTCAGGGTCTCGTGCCGTGTCTGTTCACCGTGAGTGCCGAGGCCTCACGACACGCCCGCGCGCAGGGCTGGCACAGCCTCCAGGTCGCCGAGGAGGCGGTCATCGAGCTCGCCGCCCTGGACTTCGTCGGTAAGGCATGGCAGGACGTCCGCACGGCCCTCAACCAAGCGGCGAAGCAGGACATTCACCTCAATCTGGGGCCGCTGGTCCAGATGCCGCGCGGGCTGCAGATGCAGGTGAAAGCCATCTCGTCGGCGTGGGTCGAGGACAAGGGTCTGCCGGAGATGGGGTTCACCTTGGGGGGCGTCGACGAGGCGCTCGACCCAAGGGTGCGTGTGGGACTTGCAATGGACGCCGATCGAACGGTCCACGGCGTCACGTCGTGGATGCCGATCCACGATGTCGGGGGCGGGGAACCTGTCGGCTGGACGCTGGATGTCATGCGTCGGCTCCCCGGCGGGTTCCGCTACTCGATGGAGTTCCTCATCGCGTCGGCATGCCGGACTTTCCGCGACGAGGGGTGCTCGACCGTCTCGCTCTCGGGTGCGCCGCTCGCCCGCAGCGCGGGCGCCGGCGAGGATCTGGACCGCGGCACGCTCGACGCGTTTCTCGATCGGCTGGGCGCGACGCTCGAGCCCTACTACGGGTTCCGCTCCCTGCACGCATTCAAAGCCAAGTTCCAGCCCACCAGCTATCCCCTCTACCTCGTCTTCCCCGACGAGGCGGCGCTACCGAGGATCGGGCTGGCCCTCAGTCGCGCCTACCTTCCTGAAGCCGGACTACGTGACCTCGTGACGATGGCACGCCCGGCCCACGAGTGAGCCCGGATGTCGAGAGATGGCACTGGCCGGCTCTGGTGAGGCTACGGGCAGCACCCCGTGATCGCCTCTCGCGCCCCAGCTCCCGTCCGCACGTCCGTGGACAGCCACGAGAAGCTCATGACCGTTGCGGGCGTGGAAGGTCCACCCCGGCGCCGCGACGGAATCGCGACGAAGGTGGTGACGGCGACCACGCCGGGGCACGAGCACCGCGTTGGCGTCTGGACCGGGGCGCCAGCATCGGCGTAGCCTCCGACGGACTGGCCAAGGGAGGCATCATGTCGAACCTCGTCGTCCACTTCGAGATCCACGCGTCCGAGCCGCAACGGCTCATCGACTTCTACGCCGAGCTGCTCGGGTGGACGTTCACACAGTTCGGGGACATGCCGTACTGGGCTATCGACACCGGTGACGGAGCCATCGGAATGGACGCACCCGGGCGCGGCATCAACGGCGGACTAACCCAACGACAAGGCCCGCCGCCCGAGCGCGGAGCACCGGTCAACGGGTCGAACTTCGTCGTCGGCGTCGCTGGCAATGTCGACGAGGTGTTCCGAAAGGGCCTCCGGCTCGGCGGCACCGAGGCGCTCCCACTCGCCGACATGGAAGGCGTCGGCCGCGTGGGATACCTCCTCGACCCCGACCACAACGTTTTCGGACTCATCTCTCCGGTGCTCTCCGACGGCAGGGACGCAACGAGCGGGTAGGCCGTCGGGCCCAACGGCGTCGCGACGCACCATCTGCATGCGCGGCGGTTCTTTCCGGGTGCAGCGTGCCCGCCGAAACCCCCGAGTCGGTACGCGGGCTGCGCCACCAGCCGTGGTCGCTCACCGGCGTGGACCCCCGCCACGAATCAGAACCACAGCTTGTCGGGCGCCCCCTGCCCCGCCACGTGCACCGGCCCCCACGAACCTTCCTGTGGGATGCGTTGACGATCGGTTCAGCTGGGAGCGACACCGTGGAATGGTGGGGGCGGAGCGGGGTTCACGGACGGGGGGGGGGGGGGGGGGGGGGGGGGGG
>NZ_JBYTCI010000019.1:18246-37939 GCF_058790095.1 Terrabacter sp. FW104-15G4B
CGTGAGGGGTCCTGCGACGGCAGCGCCCTGGCGCGCCCGGTAGTGCTGCAGTCCCGAGCTCGTCAGGCGCCGCGTGTGCCCGTCTGGGGAGGGGGCTTCAGGGCGCGGCGACGCCCTCTTCATCATGGGGGGCTGGCTGCAGGGGCGTCACGGAATCGGTCCCAGACTGTAGGTGTTTCGCCCACCATCCAGTAGGTGGTTACGGCTGCACCTACCGGGAGCACCCGAAGCGCTCCGGCTACGCGTTCGCAGGCAGACGACTGGGTCAGCCTTCGCCACCCTGCTCCGGGTCGTCGTCCTCGTCGTGCCGTTCGTCCTCGAAGGCCTGCACGAGCTCTTGCGCTCGCTCGTCTCTGCCTGCGGTGTCGTTGTCGTCCAGGTCGTTCATCGCTTGGCCCAAGGCCCAGTCCGGCAGGTCCTCGGCTGGGTCGGGGTCATGGCCTGACGGTGTCGACATGTCGTTCACTCTGCGCTGCGCGCCCGCGACTGTCCATGGCCACGACCCCTAAGTGGCCCAACGCGTCCAGCCCGCGGGCGAACTGCTCCTACCAACCGCGTGCGCCGCGGCTGCAGCACACGGATGCTGGTGCCTCACTCCCGTAGGTTCGGGTTGGCCGGTTCAGCTCTCGGGGAGGCCGGAGTCGAGGCAGAGAGTGTTGCCCTCGCTGTCCTTGAACCAGGCCGCCTTACCCATCCCACCAAGGTCGGCGATGCCGTCTTCCCACTCCACGCCCGGCATGTCGTAGGTCTCGAGGGCGACTCCCTTGTCCTGCAGGGCACGCGCCTCGGCCACGACGTCGTTGACGTGGAACTGGGCGACCGTGTGACCGGCCTGCCCGGCATATTCGGTCTGGTAGACGCTGAACATCGTTCCGCCGTCGGTGCGGTAGATCAGCATCCCGCCGTCCTCTAGCTCGGCGGTCGGCTTCAGCCCGAGGGTGTCGGCATAGAACGATCGGGCCCGCGCGATATCGGCGGCGGGGATGTTGGCGGTGACGGTTGCACTGGTGAGCATGGGAATCCTCCTGTTGGGACTTCAGAATGGTGTTGCGTGAGAGCCGTGCGGCGCCGCTGGCGTGTGCCGCGCGACAGATGTGACTTTCGACCGGCTGGTCAGGTCACGGACGGTCGACTCATGGATGCCGGCGCCGTGCTGGCAGTGGCCTGTGTCGTGAGGCCCACCAGTTTGGTGAGTCTGGGACCACATCGCGATGGCTCTCTTTCCGCTCTACACCGTTCCTCGCGACGCCGCAGCCGAACCGCGAAGTTGCCTCGGAAGTACCTGCAGGTACATGAGCGAGCCTGTCCGACAGGCCCGTTCTGGGAACCCCCGGCGGTCACCAACCCGCGCGTCCCAAGCCGTTGACGGGTTCGAGGTGCGGCGGGACACTCGGAGCCTGGGCAAGGGAGGGTCTGATGTCGTGGAACCTGGCGGGTACCTACGTCGAAACCTGTTCGTGCGAGCTGATGTGCCCGTGCAACCTCTCCTTCGCCCACGGAGCCACCTACGACTTCTGTCGCGTGACTCTCGTCTTCAATATCCAAAAGGGTGCGGTCGACAGCACCGACGTCGCAGGATGCAAGGTTGCGCTGATAGCCGATACGCCGAAGGTGATGACCGACGGCAACTGGCGCGTCGGGGTTTTCGTCGACGACGGCGCCACCGACGCCCAGTTCGATCGACTTGTTCAGGTCTTCGGCGGGCAGCTCGGTGGACCCATGGCAGGGCTGGCCCCACTGATCGGTGAGATGTTGGGCGTTGAGCGTGCGCCGATCGACGTCGACGATGACGGGCTGCGCCACAGCGTTCGCATCGGCGACGTCATCGACTTCGAGATCGAGGACATCGTTCCGTTCGGGGTGGAGACCGGTGAGCCGGTGAAGTTCTCCGGGATGTTCCACCCGGCTGGTTCCGACCTGACGATGGCGGAGGCGAAGCGGTCGAGGATCAAGGCCTTCGGCATCGAGTACGAAGGAAAGACCGGACTGTCCAAGTCGGACTTCTCATGGACCGCCTGAGGGAATGAGCGACGTCGAGCCGCACGCTCCGTCCGCCCACGGAAATCTTCGTCCGGCGTTCGTGGCGAGCCGCGCTCACTGGGGGCTGGTCGTGGGCCTCTTCGCCCTGGCCGTCGCCGCCTGGTGGTGGACGGCCCAACTCATGCGCGGCATGGACAACGGGCCCTGGACCGGTCTCGGGACGTTCGGATGGTTCCTCGGCGTCTGGGTAGTCATGATGGCGGCGATGATGTTCCCATCCGTCGCTCCCACCATCGCGCTGTACTCGCGAATGAGCGGGGCGTCGTCACTGAGGCCATGGCTGTTCACCGGCGGTTATCTCCTGACATGGACTGGCTTCGGAGTCCTTGCCTTCGTGCTCGGGCTGGCTGCCAGCCAGGCAGCAGGAGGTGAGCTGTCATGGGGAGAGGTGGGGCGCCCAGCTGCTGGAGCAATACTGATCTTGGCCGCCGTCTACGAGTTGACACCGCTCAAGAACGTCTGCCTGGGCAAGTGCCGAAGCCCGCTCGGCACACTGCTGGGGTCGTGGCGTGACGGATGGCTTGGCGCCCTTCGCATGGGGGTGAAGAACGGCGCCTGGTGCGTTGGGTGCTGCTGGGCCCTGATGGCGTCATTGTTCGCGTTGGGCGTCATGAGCGTGGTCTGGATGGCCGTCGTCGCTGGGTTCATCGCCGCCGAGAAGATCCTGCCGTGGCGCCGAACAGCCACCTACGGCACGGCGCTCGTCCTCCTTGCCTTGGGCGTGCTCGTCCTCGTGGCACCGGATGGGCTACCCGGTCTCACCGTTCCGGGGTACGACTCACCCCCCGTGATGACACCGATGGAGCCCTGAACGGCAAGGGCTCCATCGAGCGCTTACCGGTTGCGAGAAAACGACGGGTCCGCTTCAGCGGACCTTGCGGGCCAGGAACGCCAACGCCCCTGCCAGAGCGACAATGCCAGCAATGCGCCCGAGGCTGAACGGAGATATCCCCACGAACGCTGCCACGGAGGTCCCCACGCCCTCGATCGGCTTGCTGGCCGAGGGCACCTCCTCGACGTACACGCCCGGACTCAGGTAGTGGCTCTGCGTGCCGCCCTTGCCCTTGTCCTTCTTGCCCATGGCGACCTCCCAGGCCAAGGATGCACCAGCAGGGACGGCGACGCAGCCAATCAGTCAGGCGGCTCCCGGCTCCGACTCGCCCGGCCACTTGGCCGCCCAGAGTTATGCCACTGTTCTGGCAGTTCGTCGGGCCGGCCGGCCAACACGGCTGGCCCGTCGCCTCGTGGTCGATAGTCACCGTCGCGCGCGAGCCGAAGGCGAACGAAAGTTGTGACCATTCACAATGGCACCCGACTGCGGCAGCCACACGACCGCGCCAGACAAGGGCTTGCTCTGGGCGAATGCGCGTGCTGCTCTCCACTCTGGCAAGCACGGCCGGGACCGGTCACTTTGTCCGTTGACCTCTGGTCACGCTGCTCGGGACCATGGCAGATGCCCAGAGGCGCTCGTGGACTGTCCCCACACTCGGCAGGATCCTGATGCTCTTCGTGTCGGGATGCGCGGTCGCCCACATCGATGCACCTCCCCGCTCGTCACCGACGGCTGCGAGTCCCAGCGCGTCGAGCTCGCCACGCGAGTCCCCGGCCACGACCCTGCTGCCAGCCAGACCACTCGACGACGCCACCGGAGACCGCACCTACGCCGCTCGTCCGAACCCCGATTGGGTGCTGATCCCCGGTGGCAGTGCCTGGGTCGCGAACGTCGACCAGGGCGTGGGCCGATACGACGCTCACCCCGGGATGCCGTTGGGCTCGGTGGGCCCCGGGCTGGACATCTGCACTGGCATGACGCACGGCTACGGGTCCTTGTGGGCCGTCGAATGCCTCTCCGAGCGGTTGTTCCGCTTCGACCTGAGGACCGGGAAGCAACTGAGCTCTATCCAGCCGCCCTTCGACGGCATCCCACAGGAAGGATCGCTCCAGGCCGGCGGCGACGGCGTCTACATCGTGGCAGCCGGAGGGTCGCAGATCGCCCGAGTCGACCCGGCCACCAACAAGGTCGCGGACCGGTTCCCCGTCCCAACCGGGGCTGCCGGGCGGCGATTCGGGTTCGGTTGGCTGTGGGTGACCAGTTCCTCGGGCGACAAGGTCACCCGCCTGGACCCGCGCGATGGCGCGTTCAAGCCACTCTCAGGACTGCGACCGCATCGGCGACGGGCGCGGGTGCGGCAGCGTCGATGCAGACTCCGAGGCCGTATGGATCTCAGCTCATGATGTCCTCGCCGTCTACCGGGTACCGATCCGGTAAGGCACCGTGAACGCGAGGCGCAGCCGATCCACAACGCTCGTCTGCACCCCTCACCGGCGTGTTCTCGAGCTGCAGTGGCCGACCGGGAAGAACGGCGCCCTATGGTCAGAAGCTTTGGGCCCACCGCGCTGGATAGCTCCGGCGCAGCGTTGCCTGCGTGGCGTCACACGGCGCCGAGTTGGCTGAGTTCGCGCCCTGGCGACCTGTCGACTCGCCGCCCTAGAGTCGGTGCCAGCCCGGACAGAACTCGCAGGAAGGCAGACCCATGAAGCTGTACATCTGCTGGAGCACCAACGGGAGTGCTCATCACGACTGCCACAAGGCGCATCAGGCCCTGATCGACGCTGGCTATAGCCCCGAAACAGTGAAGGCCAGGGGACAGGAACACTTGCCGAAGTTCCTGCAGTTCAAGGTCCGCCGCGAAGTTCATGCCTTGACGGGCTCGTTCTTTGTCCCGGTACTGGTGCTCGAAGACGGCACCGCCATCAACAAGCCGGACGAAATCGTGGCTTGGGCGCACGCTCACCCCGCCAGATCGCACACTCAGCTCCCGACAGGTGACGATGATTGACCCACACCAGCGCAAGCGGAACCCTCGATACCTGCAGCCGCCTCTGGCCCGACAACGACGAGCTAAAAGTGGATGAGTCGGCCGATACTCCGGGGACTGGAACGGCTCGGTGTCCTTATGCTGCCTGTAATGCCCCAGGTCTCTGACCTACACAGACGCGATGTTGACCATGTTGGGTGCGATGGCTCAACAGTGCTCTTTCGGGTCTGCGGAGCGACGTTGACGAGCCAGTAGTGAGGCGGTGGACGGCTTGCTGTGTCGAGCTGCAGGATTCGGATCCACAGGGAGCGAGACCGTGCCACCGTTGGAATGACACCGAGGGGGTGTCCCGCGACGCAGCTTTCCTGAACCAAGGTGGGCGGGAATCTCGGGCGGAGTGGAGTTCGCGGACGGGCGCTGCCATCGTGAGGGGTCTTGCGACGGCAGCGCCCTGGCGCGCCCGGTAGTTACTGCAGTCCCGAGCTCGTCAGGCGCCGCGTGTGCCCGTCTGGGGAGGGGCTTCAGGGCGCGGCGACGCCCCCTTCATGATGGTGGCGGGCCGATGAAGCGTCATGGGATTGGTCCGTGTGGCTGTGTGTGTCGCGGAAACCGCTGGTTGCCGGTGACGCCACGAGCACGGTTAGGCGGCCAAGGGCTCCCGCTCACTGTTGAGCAGGCCGGGGGCCGGGTGCTGACTGGCAATGCGTTGGGTGTGGACGCCCTCCGGCCGGCGAGGTTGCGATTTCGGGCTCAGCGTTGCCCTACGGCTCAACGCTGACCGTCGGGTCCAGGCGTCGAGCGAGAGGCGGCTCTTAACCGCCCCGACCTGGGCGCGGGGAAAGTTGCAGTTACCCCGGCTCGGTTCTCATGCGCCGAGGCGGTGGTCAGGACGCTGACGGCCGGCTCCGAATAAGTTCGGGACCGGTCAGGGCAGGTGTGACCAGGAGCCTGCGGCCGTGGGGGCAGGCGTCGTCAGTGTCGGGTCGGCGCTCGTGGCTGGTCGACGCCGGACGGGCTCGACATCGAGGGTTCCGGTGTCGATGACGGTCTGGGCGACGTCACGCAGCTTCCGGTTGGTGTTCTGGCTGGCGATCCGCAGCAGGTCGAAGGCCTGCTGGCTGGTGACCTTGTGCATGTTCATGAGTACCCCGATCGCGGTGCCGATCTGCCGGTTCGTCGACAGCGCCTGCTCCAGGTGGTACGCCCGCTCCCGATACTCAACCGACTCGATCGCCAAGGCACCGTGGGTCGCGAGCAGCAGCCCGACCGTCGCCGCGGCGTCGTCGAACGCATCGACTTGACGGGAGTAGATGTTCAACCCATACAGGGCGCCCGGGATGGCGGCCAGCCGGTAGGACAGCATGCTGCGCAGGCCCAGTCCGGCCACCTCCCGGCCGTACTCGGGCCACCGATCGTCGGTCAGCAGGTCCCGGGGCCGGTACATGCTGTCGGAGAGGATGGCGTCGACGCACGGGCCGGTCCCGAGCCGGTACTGCAGGTCATCGGCCTCACGCACCAACGCATCCGTGGCGGCGATGGTGCGGAAACGGTCGTGGCGCCTCTCCGTGATGCTGGCGCCGGAACTGCCCGGAATGCTTTCGATGGCCGTCTCGGTGATGGCCGAGAACGTCTCGGTCGCGTTCGGCCGGTTCAGACGGTGCCCCATGGTGGTGAACGCGTCAGCGACCGCACGCAGAGCCTGGACAAGGTCCGCGCCGCCCTGCTGCTCGTCGACCACAAGCCCAGCCCCGTCCCTGTTTGCAACCTCTTGGTCGTGTGGATTCCGTAGGCCCTGATCATCCCACGAAGTGGCTTGTCCGGCGCCGGACTGTCGACGCAACTACCCACCCGCCTAATCCCGCGGGCGACATCGGCGGACGCAGCAGCGGAGGCTAGCGGTCGCCAGACGCTCCGCATTGCCCCCGCCGAGATCGGAGGAGCCGCCCACTCACGGCTCGCTGCTCGTGAGGAATGACGTCACCGGCGGGCATAGAGCCCTGCGCATCACCACCTCGGCGGGTCACGCTGAGACGCCGAGGTCACGACATGCTGCGATGCTGGCTCGACAGCGAAGGGACGAGCACCAGGTTGATCGCACGGCTGCACGACAGTCGCGAGTTCGTCGGTGTCCTCGCCGTCCTGACCGCGTTGCGCCTCGGGGTGACGTCCGCCCGTCTCACCGAGGAGCCCGGCCGTTGCGATTCCACTCATCCTGGCCTGCGGTGTCGTTTGTCATCCGGGTCGTTCATCGCTTGGCCCAACGCTCACTCCGGCAGGTCCTGACCGCCGGAGTCGGGTTCGGGGTTTGAGGTTGTCCACATGTCGTTCACCGTGCGCTGCGCGCCCGCGACTGTTCATGGCCACGGCGCCAAGGAACCGGAGCTTGCAAGGGGGCGACCCGTGTCAAGGCCTCCCGCATCCCAGCCGCGGCACACTTCGGCCACGCCGCCACGAGCTTCTTCGACGACCCTGCACAGGGGCGTGGCCGGGTCGCAGTAGGCAAATGGCCCAGCTCGGCGGGCTTGGCTTGATCGACCTTCGGCTCCTTCGAGAGCTTCGTGAACTCGCCGAGACATGCTCGTAGGTACGGTTCTGCGCGACGGCGCCCATGTGCACCAGGATGAAGTGGTCCGCGAGGGCTTTGGTCTGGTCGCCGTTCTCGATCTTCTGGCCTGGTACTGCAGCAGCGCGTCCTTCTGCTCCTGGGCGTCCAGGGCTGCGGCTGCCGGCATGGTGATGGCTCGCCGGTGACCGGAATGTCCCGAATGGCCGAATGGCCGGCGTTCGTCGTCACCACCGACCGGTGGCTGCGCCGCGTCGCCTGAGCCGCCGTCAAGACCCGTCTGATGGATCACAGTCTGTAAGCGCTGAGCGTGCGATCGAATCGATCTCACTACGATGCGTAGTAGACGGGCGTTCCGTCGGTCCGAATGTTCCGCGCCGACTCTTCCCCGCCGGGGTCGTGGCAACCGGAGAAGTTAGCTGGAACGTAGCGAGAGGCTGAAATCATGGCGAGCGACAGGACGTTCAGGACCGTCAGGCTTCTGTCTCTGATCACCGCAGCCCTGGCCATGGCAGCCGGGGCCTGGACCTTTGCCGACCCCGGTCTGTTGCACGGTCCGGCGGCCATGCAGGGGTCGGCGCGAGGAACGGCCCTGGTTCTGATGGCCGTCGCTGTGCCGGTGCTGCTGATAGCCCTGTGGAGTGCCTCGCGGGGCTCTAGTGCGGCCCTTCTGCTAGCGGCAGGTGCCTTGCTGTACGTCCTCTACAACGCGCTGCTCTTTCTCTTTCTGACGCCCTTCAACGCCGCCTTTCTCCTCTACGTGGCGCTCTTGGGCTGTGCACTATGGTCTCTGGGGTACCTGGCCGCGAGCCGCCAGGTGTGGCAGGTTGCAGAGGTCATCGCCTTGCATGCCCCGGTGCGCGGTGTGGCGACCTACGTGTGGGTCATTGCTGGCCTGAACACCGCAGCGTGGCTCGCAAAGGTCATCCCGTCCCTGCGTCCGTTCCCGACCCCACTGTTGGAGGGCGCCGGCGTGCAGACCAACGTCATCTACATCCAAGACCTGGCGGTCTGGCTTCCGCTGGCTACCGTTTCAGCGTTGTGGTTGTGGCGGAGACAGGCTCGGGGTGCTGTGGTGGCTACGTCAGTGCTGGGTCTGTGGGTCATCGAGGGTGTGAGCGTCGCTGTCGACCAGTGGTTCGGGGTTCAAGCGGACCCCAGCTCGGACGTCGTGTCGCTCGGCTTGGTCGGTCCCTTCCTGGCACTCGCCGCGGTGGGTGTCGTGCCTCTCTGGGTCCTGCTTCGTTCAAAGGAAAGTTCCGCGCCGTGGCGGCCCCCAGTACTGGTACCTGATGAACTCGTCGACTCGGGCGCAACACCGGCGGCCGCAACAACGCAAGGCCCGGGATGAGCGACATGCACCCGACGAACGGGCGGCAGCGGCTCCACGGCGGAATGGGCTGAACAATGAGCAGACCTGCCCGTACCACAGTCTCGGATGTCGACGAGCAGCAGCGTCGAGAGGTGACCGCAGACATCGAGGCGGTGTGGCAGCGGATCCAGAGACACGCCGGCGAGAGCTTTCAGACCACGACGGGCCTCAGGTTCACCTACCGGGTGCTAGGCAACTACCTGCGGGTTGCCAGGAACGGGCGCGAGATCAACCGGTCCCTGTCACGGACGAACTTTGCCCGGGCACTCGAGTTGATGCCCGCGACTCAGCCGACCCAACTCAAGGCTCGGCAAGGCCCCTCGTACACCTGGGGCATCCTCATGGACCACCGCATCCGGCGAGGACGCTGGTGACCGCGACCGCGTTGCCGCCCCGGCAATCCGAGCTTGATGACCGTCAGGCCGGCGAAGTTCTTAGGCGCCATATGCACTTCGGCCATGGCGAGGTCGGTCAAGGTGATCTCGGCGCCCTCGACGACCCACGCGCCGGGTGGCGACCAGCGTCACGACGGGATGTCCAACCTGTGGCACGCCGTCTCGATCTGCGTCGACACGCGCGGGTCCATCGCGAGGGACAGTTGCCACACCGGCTCGGCCACGAGCGGTCCGCACTGCTCGGGGAGTAACCCGCCGACATTCATAGTGGAGGTGTACCTGACCATGATCGTCAGGTTCCTGGAGTTCAGGCAGGCGCGACCCGGGAAGAGGGTTCGACACTCTGGACGCAGGGCCGCCCTTCGTCGCCCGCCTGGGGTCACGTCGCCGCGGTCGAGGCACCTGGCCTCCGGTGCGACGTCCAAGTCTCTGTCAGCGCAACCAGTCTCCGGGGTTGCCGCCGCCGTCAACATAGCCCTGCCGGTACGCCAGGACTGCGACGAAGTGCAAGAGCAGCGCAGGGACCTCTGCGCCGTCCACCATGGCGGCCAACTCGACAATGTCGCCGCCCCGGCCGATGTGGTCGATCACGTCGCGGGCGAGCTGCTCATGCCGATCGAATTCCGGGTGACTCAGGGCAGCTCCCACCTTCTCGACACTACGAGTCCCGTCTGAGCCCCGTGCGCCAATGGCTAGGTTGTGCCGTCTCTCATACCGTCCCGCGCGCACGTCTTGCGACGTTGGCGATGCCACGCCCGCCACCGGCTGTCCCGATTCCATGCCCCGGGACATCGGGCCGACGGCGCGCGCCGCATGCTTCCTCCTGGGCCGACAAGCGAACAGCGAAGGACTCGAACGATCCCTGCGCTCGAGCGGCTGAGCGAGTGCTCGCGGGTGATCCGAGCCCGTCGCTCAGGTCCTCCGGACCGGTGTGCAGGGGCTCCCGGGTCCCCGACTGCACCGAGACGCACGGCGCTGGCATCTCGGAGCCACCGAGGGGCGCACCTACCAGGGAATCGCTGACATGCTGCGCTTGTCACCTCGGTGCGTTCGGGCAGCGATGTCACTGCCGACGCCAGAACTCAACTTCAGGCGAGCGGAGTGTCGTCCAGGGCATTGCAGAGGTCACCGGGAGTGTCGTAGATGGCGATGGCGCCTGCCTCCTTCAGCTCGTCGTCCCCGAAGCCTCCGGAGCGGACAGCGATCGCCGGCATCCCGGCTTTCTTGGCCGCCTGGACGTCCCACACCGAGTCGCCGACCATCACGCTCACCGCATCGGGGGACGCGCCCAGCTTCTTCAGCGCCACCTGGAGAAGGTCCGGCGCCGGCTTCGACGCCTCGACGTCGGCACTGGTGGTCCAGTCGTCGACGATCTCGCGGGCGTCGAGCTTGTCCAGGAAGACCTCGACGTGGTCTTGTTGACCGGAGCTGGCCAGGACCAACCGGTGGCCGCGGTCCTTGATGGCTAGGAGCAGGTCGCGCGCGCCGGGCAATGGCGCCATCTCCTCGAGGAGCGCGTCGACCTCCTTGCCTTGCCGCTCCCGGGCCTGCTCGCCCACACGCTGCTCGAGCTCCTCGCCGCCGACAGCGGTGAGGACGTGGTCGCCGCCCATGCCGATCAGTCGATGCAGCCGCCACACCGGGTGAGTTTCGCCTACCGACCGCAGTGCTCTGTACCAGGCGAGCGCGTGCTGGTAGTTGGAGTCGATGAGCGTCCCGTCGATGTCGACGACGGCGATCACGGGGTCGGTCATGCTCGCGAGGTACCCGCCATGCGGCTACCCAAACCCCCGTTCTCAGGTCACATTGACATCGCTGCAGAGCGGGTCATGGTTGTCGTGCGTACAAGCGCAGTGGGCCAGCCGACGGGGCGCCGCCGCCGCGACAGAGCCAGGTCTCTCTGGAGCGGCTATGGCGGCTTCACGAGGTTGGGAGCACGGCTAACGCAGGCGGGAGAACCGTCACTGCTCCTTCACTGCTTGCGCGTGCGCCTCCAGGTCGTCGAGAAAGCGCTCGGCGGCCGCGTCGTCGCCGGCGCCGGCCAGGTGAAAGACAGCTACGTCGACGACCGTCGAGCAGGCCCGAGCCCCGGCCTCCGTGTATGACGCAGCTTGTCGGGCGAACATCTGGGACAGTGCCGCGACCGGATCGACGCCGCAGACCAGCTGCTCGTGCAGGTCCGCGAAGTAGTCCGGGATGGGCATCTCGTCCACGAGCTCGCCCATCGCCAGCTGACGGAACGACTCATCGTCGGGACCGAGCGTGCTGTCGAGTCTCGCGATCGCCGCCGCCGTCTTCACCAGGAACGAAGCAAGTTCCTCAGAAGTCGCCATCGCTGTGCACCTTGCCCTTCATGACCCGCCCGGCCGGCTGTGGGGTCTCGTCAAGCTCCGCCGTTCGACGCCAAACAGGGAGGCGCCGACCGAGTCGCAATGTGAGCCGGCGCGCAGACTGAGGACGGCCCGCCAGCGGGTTGCGAGTTGCCCGCGAAAGAGAGTGGCCACACCCGCCCGAACCCTGCGAAATGCATGTACCCGAACTGAAGCCGTTGAGCGTCCACGAACGGGTGCCAGATCCTCTTGCTTACGCGCGGGCATGCCCGTGTTGGCCGGCCTGTCGTGTTGTCCTCGTCCACCGTCCCAGCCGTTCCCTCATGCCCCTTGGAGGCTAAGGTCGGCTGCAGTCGAAGCGGTTGGAGAGCCATGACGCCGGCACAGCACGAAGGGGTGACCTTCGAGACCATCTTGACCTCCCACGGGAACAACACCGGCATCGATGTGCCCGAGCACGTCATCGCGCAGCTCGGGCATGGAAAGCGCCCCTCGGTGCTGGTCATCGTCAACGGATACGAATACCGCAGCACGGTTGCCGTCATGGGCGGTCAGCACCTGGTCGGAGTCAGTGCTGCAATCCGCAAAGCGACCGGGCTCAACGGCGGCGACCCGATCACCGTGACGTTGCAGGTCGTGGAGACACCCCGTGAGGTCCACCTGCCGGCCGACTTCGCGGCCGCGATGGAGCAGCACGCTCCGGCCCGGCAGTTCTTCGACGGACTGCCCAACAGCATGCAGCGGTATCACGCCGACACCATCAACGCCGCCAAAGCCCCGGAGACCCGGCAGCGACGTATCGACAAGGCCGTCGCGCTCTTCATCGCAGGCAAGCCACGATGAGCTGGGATGTGCGTCTGGCTTGCAGACCCAGCGCCGCCCAGCGCGCTGCCTCCTTTCACTCCCGGTTGCCGCGAGAAGCGGTTGGGGCGGACGCGCTGGCTATCCTCCGATCATGAGCGACTTCGATCCACAAGCGGGGACGGCACCAGCCAGCGAGGTCGACTCCCTGCTGTCGGTGCTGGAACGCAACCGGCGGACCTTCGCCTGGAAGACATCAGGCTTGGGCGAGACGGGGCTGCGCGCGACCACGGCGGCCAGTGCCATGACGCTCGGCGGTCTCATCAAGCATGTGGCGCTCGTCGAAGCGGACTGGCTCGCCGTGAAGCTCGCCGGTCAGGAGTACGGAGCGCCATGGGACGCCGTCGACTTCGACGCCGACCCAGACTGGGAGTGGCGCACCGGCGCACTCGACTTTCCAGACGGCTTGTATGCGTTGTGGCGGGACGCCGTCGACCGGTCGCGCGCCGTGGTGGCCGAAGTCATCAAGGACCGCGGGCTCGACGGGCCCGCGTCGTTCACCTGGCCGGACGGTCGGACCCCGACGGTACGCGCCATGCTCCTGGACATGATCGAGGAGTATGCCCGCCACACGGGGCACGCCGACATACTGCGCGAGGCGGTGGACGGTCGCGTGGGTGAAGGTGCGCCGCCGGACTTCACCTTCTGACAACGTCCTCCTGCGCGCGAAGCTGTCCTCCCTTGGCGACGGCGTCATCAGTGGTTGTCCAAGCGGCGGATAGGGACCGGGGCGCTCTCGCGCTTGCGAGGAACGTCCGTCGCGAAATGACCTCAGTCCGGCAGTAGCGCCCCTCCCCTGACGACAGACCAACCGTCTCGTGCACAAGGACGGCGTCGGCAACGAACGTCTCGGTGCCTGCCGGCATGTCTCATAACGGTGGGCGGCCATCCCGCTATGAAAGGTGCATCGGGCCAGTGACGGAGTCCTCGAGCGGTAGCTGGCCGGTGTTCGCATCTCCCCCGGCGGTCGAACCTGATTTCCGCTCTCGGCTCGGCGCCCGCCAACGTCCTGGGTTTGTGGGTCGTCGCAACCGCGTGCCCGCTGGTCCCCTGTTGCCGGCGGGCGCCGGCACGCAGACGGGGCGTGCAGTCCGCCCTCGGGCGGTAACTCTGAGATCTGGGTCAGTAGTCCACGCCCTCCAGCGGAAGGTGATGGGCCGGAGGAGGGCCTCGTGCTCGGCTTGTCCCAGGACGACGTCGACGTCGGCGTTGAAGCGGTCGATGCCGTCGGCCACGCCCAGGAGCATCACGTAGAACGAGGATGCCGGAGTCGTCCACTTCAACAGCACCTCCGGACCCAGCGCCTCGCGCATGAGGCGGAGCCGGCTGAACCGGGTGCGATCTCCACGCCATGAGCCACCTTGGACCATCCACACGCCAACTTCCTCGAGCCAGCGGCATGATGCGGCGAGCTCCTCGTCAGTCAGCGCTCCGGTGTCGAGATGCACTCGCAGCCGGAAGCCTTGCGAATGTTGCAGATCGGCCAGCCGCTCGACTGATCGGACGAACGGGGAGTCGACGCGGCCAGCGAGCCTAGGACCGGTGCCGACGACGGCCAGTTCGGTGGCGCCGGCCGCGGACAGTCGAGACGCTTCCTC
The DNA here is from genome assembly GCF_058790095.1 of Terrabacter sp. FW104-15G4B. NCBI lineage: Bacteria > Bacillati > Actinomycetota > Actinomycetes > Micrococcales > Intrasporangiaceae > Terrabacter > Terrabacter sp. FW104-15G4B. Next base: position 32,225 of record NZ_JBYTCI010000019.1, read on the forward strand.
CACCCAGGCCCTCTCGCTCACCGGCGCATTGCAGAGGTCTGACCACCCAAGACCCGTCACGACATCCACCCCGCTGCCGGCCAGATGTTCGGCCGCCACGGGGACGTGCTCCGGTCGACACGTCACAGCAGCCAGACCGCGCTTCACGGCGAACCGGCAACCCGCTTTCAAGGCGTCCTCGTCAACTTCGGGAAGGTGAAGCCGATGGTCGAGGCTTTCGGCGACCTGTGCCAACGTCAGCTGACGGCGCCCGTTCTTGTCGAGCGCACACGCCATGGAGGCCCGCTGATCCCTCATCTCTCAACCTTCTCGTCGTCGAACAGGTTCAAGCCGTTACCCCGTCACGGAACGTAGTTCGCGTGAAGCGTTTGTATCATGCTGGGAATTTGCTGGGAGTCACGTTGCTAGAGGCGGCTGTGCCCAAGATCCAGTCGCGAAGCCGCCCGGGTCGGGCGGCGCGCCAGCAACCCGCCGACCCCCGGCGGCCAGTCAGCCGGGCGGGCTCATGGGATGGAGTGGCCGGCCACGTACTGCTCCCCGCACAGCGCGCGGCGGACGAGCGGTCCATCATCGCGGCACCCCTGAGATTTCGAAAGGCGGCGAGATTTTGAGCTGTGGCAAGGGGGTAAGGGGCAGCCGCCATTTGCCAAGGAGGGTTGCGATGTCCACTTCCACGACGGCGCAGGACCGGCCCATCAAGAGCATGATCCCCGCTCGTATGCATGACATGCCGTGGTCGCGCTTCCACTGGATGGTGATCTTCGGGCTCGGCACCGCCTGGATCCTGGACGGTCTGGAGGTGCAGATCGTCGCCGCCGGGGGGTTCGAGGAGACCCTCAGTATGAGCGCGACCCAAGTGGGCTTGGCGGGCACCATCTATCTCCTTGGCGAAGTGGCGGGCGCCCTGATCTTCGGCCGACTCACCGACACCCTGGGCCGTAAGAAGATGTTCACGCTGACCTTGGCCGTGTACCTGGTGGGCGCGGCACTGGCTGGTCTGGCGCCCAACATGGCGTTCTTCCTGGTATGCCGGTTCATCTCCGGCATGGGCATCGGCGGCGAGTACTCCGCCGTCAATTCAGCCATAGATGAACTGATCCCCGGTAAGCAGCGCGGTCGCGTCGACCTGGCGATCAACGGCACGTACTGGGCCGGTGCCGCTATCGGCGCCTTCGCGAGCTCCCTCCTGCTGGACACCGACCGGTTCAGCGTCGACGTCGGCTGGCGGATCGCCTTCTTCATCGGCCCCGTGCTCGGCCTCGGCATCATTCTCCTGCGCCGGCACATCCCCGAGAGCCCGCGATGGATGCTCATGCACGGCCGGGCCGAGGAAGCGGAGGAGATCGTCTCCCGGATCGAGGAGCAGGTCCGTGGCGCCGGCAAGCAACTCCCTCACCACGACGACTCTGACGCCCACTGGATCAAGGCCGGCACGGGGTTCAGCGGCAAGCAGCTGGCGTATGTCTTCTTCAAGCTCTACCCGACACGCACGGTGCTGGGCCTCACGCTGATGATCACCCAGAGCTTCCTCTACAACGCCATCTTCTTCACCTACGCCCTGGTGTTGAAGAACTTCTACGGGGTGAGCACCGCGAGCGCGGCGCTGTTCTTCTTTCCCTTCGCGGTCGGCAACCTCCTCGGCCCGATAGTGCTGGGTCCGCTGTTCGACACCGTCGGTCGTCGCAAGATGATCGGGGGCTGCTACGGGCTGAGCGGGATCGTTCTGGGCATCTCGGCCTTGCTGTTCAAGAGCGATGCCCTCAGCGCCGGCACCCACACGGCCTTCTGGTGCGTCGCGTTCTTCTTCGCCTCCGCCGGGGCCTCCGCGGGCTACCTCACTGTTTCCGAGATCTTCCCCCAGGAGGTCCGGGGGCAAGCGATCTCGTACTTCTTCTCGATCGCCCAGGTCGTCGGTGCTCTCGGCCCCGTGCTGTACGGCGCCCTCATTGGCGACGGCACGGACCGCAACCCGCTGTTCTTCGGCTACCTTCTGGCCACCGCCGTCATGCTGCTCGGCTCCCTCGTAGCAATGGTTTGGGGCGTCGACGCTGAAGGCAGGTCGTTGGAGGAGATCGCCCCGCCACTCACCGAATTCGACAAGGCTGGCAACCAGAAGATCCACCTCCCGGTCTGAGTGGCGTAACGCACGACAAGCCAAGGGACACCATGACCGATCAAGACAAGCCCTACACCGTCATTGTGGGCGTCAGCGCGACGTCGAACTCCCCCGCGGCCTTGGTGTGGGGCCGCGCTCAGGCCCAAGCCAACCGGGGGCGCCTGATCGCGGTGCGCGTCTACCAGATGCCCAACGTCCAGCCCGGGCCGTCCGGCGCGTCCTCCCGGATCATGCAGGACCCTGAAATCTCGCGAGCGGATCAGCACAGCCAGCTCCAGCGCGACGTCGCCTACGTGCTGGGTGACAACCACGGGGCCGAACTCCGCGTGCTGCACGGCAGTAAGCGCCGCTGCCTGCTACAGGAGGCCGAGCAGGCGGATCTGCTTGTGTTGGGTGCGCCGCGAACGGCGTCCATGAACCCGCTGCTCGCCCATGGGATTGTGTACGCCGCCACCTGCCCGGTTGTGGTGATGCCCCCGTCGGTCTCGGGCGCCCCCGAGTCCGCGCTGTCCCGCTCTGCCCGTGCCGTCGGCCGAGCCGCCCTGCGCTCGGCCGGCACCAGCGGCCGGCCCGGCTACCGACCGCCTCCGAGACCGGGCAACTAGCTGTACCCGGTCTCGAGGTTGGTGAAAGGCGGCTGACCGGCGGGAGACCTTTCAGGGCGGTGTGGCGTCGTCGTCGAGTGTTGTACTCGTGCAGCCAGAGGCCAAGGGTTGCGGCTCGCTCGTCGTTGCCGGTCAAGACCTGTCGGTGGGCCCACTCGGCGGCCAGGGCTGCGAGACGCCATGCGCGCTTCCCATTCGAACAGCCGCCGAGATCCCCTGGCCGCAGACAGCGCGTGCATGGTGGCCCACAACGCGAAACGAACACAACGTTAGGCAGCAACGCGCGGCATACGTGGGTAAAGAAGGCCACGAGATTCCGTTACGGACAACCCGTAACCACATCGCAAGGGCAGCGCATGGCACCGGAGAGCAGTTTCTGGCCGTCCCTGTGGCACCGTCTGCTGACGTGGGTCTGGCCGACTCGCCCCGCGCGGTGGCGCGACGTGCCGAGCCGCGTGCAACCCACGCTGGTCACGGTGTTCCGGCTCACGGCCGCTGCGGTGGTGGCATACGTGCTCTCCCAGCTCGTCACCCACGGCACCCTCGACCTGACCGGGCCCCTGACGGCGCTGCTGGTCGTGCAGGCGTCCGCCTTCTCGACGATCAAGATGGGCGCCGTCCGTGTGGGTGCGGTGCTTGCGGGCATCCTGGTGGCGACCCTGCTCTCGACCTGGAGCGGCCTGACGTGGTGGAGCCTGGCCGCCGCCATCGCGGCGTCCCTGCTGCTGGCGAAGGTGCTGCGCCTGGGTGAGCAGGCGCTCGAGACCCCCATCAGCGCCATGCTGATCCTCGGCGTGAGCAACCACGACATCGCCGCCGAGACGCGCATCGTCAACACCCTCATCGGCGCAGCGGTCGGGGTCACCTTCAGCGTCGTCTACCCGCCGGCCATGCCGATCGCGTCCGCGCGGCAGGCGCTGTTGCGCGTCGTCGAGGCCGCGGCATCGGCCCTCGACGCGGCGGCGGACGCCCTCGAGGCGGGCCCGGTGACCCGGGAGCAGGTCGGACAGTGGATCGACCGCGTCCGCTCGGCGAACCGTGAGGTCGCCCGGGCCACCGCGACGATCAGCCTGCTCAGGGACAGCCGGCGGTTCAACCCGCGGGCGCTCGGCACCGTCGACGTCGAGCCGGTGCTCTCATCGGCGCTCGAGACCTTCGAGCACTGCCTGATGGCCATCCGGGCCCTGTTCACGGTCCTCCTGGCCGAGCTGCCGCCGGAGGGCGCTCCCGAGGACCCGTACGGCCAGGAGCTGCGCTCGGCCTTCGGGGTCGTGCTGCACGACACGGCCGACTGCCTGCGCGCCTTCGGCAGCCTCGTCCTCGCCGAGTCGGAGGGCCGTGAGCAGGACACCGAACAGGCCCTTGCCGAGAGCCTGGACATCCTCCGAGAGACCGAGGCCATCCTCACGGAGCTGATCCTCGTCCGGGCCCGCGAGGACACCTCGTCGTGGCTGCTGCGAGGCTCGATCCTCGCTGCCGTCGACCACGTCCTTTCGCGGCTCAACCTCGAGGACCGCGCCCGGGTTCACCAGCAGTGGAAGGAGGAGCAGCAGCGGCGACCGCTCGCCCAGCTGCCGAGGATCGTCCACGATGTCCTCCCGCATCCGGACCGTCCCTACCCGCGCGGTTTTGCGGGCGCTGGGACAGCGTCGGCACCCCCGCGACGACACCGAGCACCGGGCCCACGCCACGGCGACTGACGTCGGCGACAGGCGACACGGGCCCGGACAGGTCCGACACCTCCACGACACCTGGTTCCGAGCCGTGCACCCGGCGGCCCATCACGATCGCAAGAACTGAGACGGACAGCGCACATCAGGCGCGATGCGGTCGTGGCCCATCACGAGGACAGCGTGCGCCACCCAAAGCACACCTCAACCGTCCGGGTCTCCAGGAACGCGGGTCAACGGCCACAAACCCGGGCAGGCCTCGGCATTCGGTCATTTCGAAGACAAAGAACTTCGAAACCGAAAGAATCCCTGTAACGGCGCGCGGCGTCCCTACACCCCTGCAGTCGGGCTCTGTCTCGCCGTTGCTCCCCGCCGTCACGGCCCCATCACAGGCAGCGGGGCGCTGGGCGCTGTCGTCGAACCCCACCCCGACGGCGGCGCCCGACCCGGTCGCCCGAGATCGGCGCTGGCGCGTCTGACTTCGGAGTCGGCCATTTCGCACCCCGGCTGCTGAAGTCACAGTGGCACGCCGCTCGGAAACGTGTACCGGAAGGTGCGGATTCACAGGTTGGTCCCAGATTCCTGACGACATCTCGCGGCCTCAACCTGGCCAGCGGCCGGGCCACGTGGCGACGAACGCCCGAAACCAGCATTGCCTGGCTACTGCGCCGCCTTGGAGAAGCCGTCGATGGCCATCGTCTGCCCGCTGATGGACTTCGTCGTTGAGGCGAGGAAGAGCGAGCGCGGCGATGTCCTCGGCGTCCACGAACCGCTTGTACCCCCAAGGCGTCCGCGATCACCTCCTCGAGAGTGCGACCGGTGCTTTCGGCCCGCCAAGCCAGGACACGCTGGATCCGCTGACCCGACACGGCGCCCGGCGCGATGGCGTTGACCCGAATGCCGTCACCGCCCGAGTTCGAGGGCCAAGGTCTCGGTGAGCGCGACGATGCCTTCGTTTCGTCGTCGCGTAGGGCGAGCGTTCGGGGTAGCCGACAGTCAGGGCGGCTGAGCAACGAGGCGAGCACCGTGAGGACGAGAACGCCCACGATGACGGTCAGGGACAAGGCGGTCGTGATCTCGACGACGCTGACGGGCCGTCCGCCGTTGATGAACGGGACGTTGTTCTCGTGCAGGGCGTGCAGGGCGTGCTTGACCCCGATGAAGGCGAGGATCGCGGCCAGCCCGAAGGAGAGGTCGATGAGGAAGAACAGCTGGCGCAGCCCGAGCAGCGAGAACGCCGTGGAAGACGATGTACGTGTTCTGGGTCAGCCCGAAGATCGCCGGTATCGAATCGAGCGCGAAGAGGACGTCGGTGGGCGCCGAT
>NZ_JBYTCI010000019.1:37949-75418 GCF_058790095.1 Terrabacter sp. FW104-15G4B
CAAGCTGTTCACCGTGCACGACGGCATGAGGGCCATGACCAGGAGCATCGGGGTCATCGCCCTCATGCCGTCGTGCACGGTGAACAGCTTGTCGCCGTCGTAGTAGTCGGTCGTGTGGAAGACCGTGCGGGCAAGCCGGACGATGATGTTGTCCAGTCGACTCGCATGGGCTCCTGCTGTCGGCTGGTGAGGTGCGCGCGGGCGGATCTTGGCGGTCTAGGCGGTCTGGCCGACGCCGGGTAGTCAGGACGGTTAGCTGTTGACCCTTACCGTCATCTTGCCGGTGCCGTTGCTCTGCACGACCTTGATCGTGACGCCGACGCCCGCCACCTTGACGCTGCCGCCGGGGTTCGCCGTGTCGTAGTAGCGGTTGGGGTCGCTGTCGTCGAAGACCGGTGCCGGCGCCTGCGCCGGGACCTGCAGCGTCGTCAGGCCACCCGCCGTCTCGCGGTTCAGCGAGATCGGGTCCGTCGCGTCGACACCGAACGTCGAGTCGAACGACTGGATCCGGTTGCGGGCCACGGTGTCGTCACTCCAACGCAGCGAGTCCGGTCGGGCATCGACAGGCAGGACCCGACCGGTGCCCGGGTGGGCCTTCGTGTTGTTGTTGGACACGGCGGTGTTCCAGTAGCTGACGAGCAGGCCGTCCTGGTATGGGAAGTGCTCCACCCGGTCGGGCGACGTCAGCGACCAGCCGAAGTTGTACGGCCCCGTCTTCAGCGTCGCGTCGTAGCCGGCGTACTGCCGGTTCTCGGCGATGTAGAAGCGGTCCTTGCCCGCGGCGTCCTTGGGCAGGGTGACGATGAGGGCCTGCTCCTTCTTCGTCGCGTGCATCGACGGGCCGAGCATCAGCGCGGCCTTCTGGTCGTGGGCGACCGTGGTGTAGTCGAGCCAGCCGAGCTGCAGCTTCTCCCAGGCGCCCATGTGGTTGGGCGTCGTGCCGATGTCACCGGTGCCGTGGCCCAGCCACGAGCCGGAGCTCATCAGCGTCCAGAAGCCGGTGCCGTTCTCGCCGCCGCCGGTGTCGTAGAGGTCGGGCAGGCCGAGGTCGTGGCCGAACTCGTGCGCGAAGACGCCCAGCCCACCGTTCTCCGGCTCGGTCGTGTAGTCGCGGATCCAGAACGCGGTGTTACCGACCTGGATGCCGCCGTTGCGGTTCCAGTCCGGGCCGCCGTTGCGCGTCTGGTTGACGGACCAGCGGTGGGACCAGATGGTCCACTCCGGTGCGCCGGCCTCTTCGCCCTCACCTGCGTGCACCGCCTGGAAGTGGTCGATGTAGCCGTCGGGCTCGTTGAAGTTGCCGTCCTTGTCGTAGTCGTAGCGGTCCCACTTGTCGAAGGACTGCAGGTAGGCGGTGATCTCGGCGTCGGACTTGCCCTTGGCCTTCTGTTGCGCGTACCAGGCGTTGGCGCTGTCCTGGATGAACCGCCGCATGTCGGTGGCGTTTTCCGTCTGGCCGTAGCTGGCCTCGTTGTAGGGCACCTTGACCCAGTCGGAGGTGTCGCCCGTGACGGTGTAGCGGCCGCTCGACATCTCGCTGTAGACGCTCGACATCGACTCGCCGCCACCGAAGAACATGTCCTGGAAGTGGTTGCGGTCGAAGTTGTCGACCCAGTAGGTCGAGTTGTCCTTCATCCGGTCGGGCTCCGGGATGTTGTTGTGCACCGGTCCCGTTGGTGCAGTCGGGTAGCGGGCATCCTTCTGCTCGCCGAAGTCGACGAGGAAGGTCAGGATGCTGTCCGTCGACTGCAGGCCGTACTGGGCCCACTGACCCGGCGAGACCTGAACGGCCTTGCCACCGCCCTTGGTGACGGGCGTGGCCTCGCCGCGGACGACCTTGGCGACAGCCTCCTCGATGCCCGCTCGGCGCTCGGCGTCCTGGGAGTCGGGTCGGTCGTCCACCCGCTCGATGGCGGCGCCGTCGGCGTCGGCTGCCGCACTGGGAGTAGTGTCGGGCGTCGCACTGGCCGTGATGGCCGGGCACAGCGCCGTGGCGGCGGCAAGAGCCGAGACCACCACGACTCGAGATCTGATGTTGCGCATATCTCTCCTCCGTCCCGCGTCGTTGCGGGACCTGTCTCATGCGTACGCGCCGGCGGCGTCCGGCGCGTCGACCGCCCGGGGGCGGTGTCGGGGAGCCTATGGCACGGATGTCGGCACAGAGCCTCTGGAACAGAACATTTCCGACGGCGTGTCGCCGTCCCGGGCTATAGCGGTCCTCGGGACAGCCGAGCGACATGACGGAGCGCTTGACGAGGGCGGGCGCCACTGACCGACTCGTCAGCGAGTCCTCGGCCTCGGGGCTGGGCATGGCATCTACTTGGGGGCTCTCGGTGGGAATCGGAAGAAATGGCCTGCATGACTCGCGAGCGGGCATGATCGAGGACCACTTAGCTTCCGCAGACACATGAAGCGTCCTGGGACCCGCGGACGCAGCGTCACACCGCCGCCGGATATTTGTGACTTCGGCGCGAATGCGTGTTCCTTCGGCGCGGAGCGTTCCCGGGTTGCGGGTCTTCGATTCCATTGAGCTTTGCCCGCTTGGGGAGGACGATCGGCTTGGTAGAGGGTGAACATCGGCGCTGTGCGCTGCCTCTGGGGCCGGAGGAGACATGAAGCGGATTCAGGTATGGACCGTCGCAGCCTTGTTGGCGGCTCCACTGCTCTTGACGACCGGGGGCGCATCGGCTGCCCCGCCGAGCAGCGGTTGGGGTTCGAGTGTGCCGTTCACCAATGTCGTCGCCAGCTCTCCGACGACGGGCGGGGGCTACCCCGTGCCCCCGGGATCCCGGGTTCCTGTAGCGGGCAGCTGCCGGGAGGGTCCGTTCAACGCGAACCACTCCGAGTCCTGGCTCGCTGTGAAACCTAGGACCGAGGACCTGGTCGGTGCCTCGAAGTTCTTCTTCGACAAGTACTCGACCTTCTACATGTTCTATGTCGGCGCCTACCAGCTGCCGGCCGGGACGCCGTCAGGCAACAACCAGGTCCAAGGCTACGACTGTGTCTCAACAGGCACGCAGGCCATGCCACCGAGCTGGACCGACTCGACCGACCCCAACGCGGATTTCGACACCCAAGGTCGCGTCTACCAGACCATGCTCCCGTTCAACTCCTACTTCGACGCCACCAAGCTCCACCCCGACGGCGAGATCGACATGTCCTACAGCGACGATCTGGGCCGGCACTGGACCAAGGGCAACGGCGGTGTACCCCTCGAGCCGCCAAACAACGCCTCAGCACGACAAGCGGGCCACGTCGAGGACAAGCAGTGGGTTGCGGTCAACCACATCCTCGGCAACGCGTTCCAGGACCACGTCTACGCGGCCTGGGCCGTGTTCAACGGCTCATCGATCAAGGTGAAGATCGCCGTTTCGCGTGACCGCGGTCAGCTCTTCGACAGGGCGGTCACCATCAGCGCGCCCAGCCAGGTCGGGCCCGGCGTGACCTACGTGTACCCCGAGATCGACGCGGCCGGCACCCTCTACGTCTCAGTGGTCTCGTTCCCACCGAACGGCGGCCCGTCGACCATGTACGTCGCCCGGTCCAGCGATGATGGCCGGACCTTCAGCACGTTCGTCCCGATCGAGACGGTGACTCTCCCACCCGGCGAGGTCTACGCCCACACACGCTTCCGCAGCGGCATACCCGCGAACTTGGCTGCCAGCCCTACCTACGCCAACCACCTCTACCTCACCTACGAGGACTGGGACTCGGCAGCGGGCCAGGCCGATGTGAAGCTCACTCAGTCCACCAACGGCGGCGTCACGTGGAGCACCCCGGTCCTGGTCAACGACAACACTGACGCTGCTGGCGTGCCCACTGACCAGCTCCAGCCGTCGGTCGCAGCCGGCCCCGATGGCGCCGTCGCCGTCGGGTTCTACGACCGACGCAACGCCTGCCCGACTGACCCCAGCATCCTTCCGGCAGACGTCGGTCGGACGAACTTCTGCATCGACACCTCGCTGCAGGCATACAAGGACAGCGGCAACGGCGCCGCACCCGTCGGCAGGAACGTACGGATCTCCAAGTACACCTGGGATCCAGAACAACCCGGCCAGCACCTGGGCGGCCTTCCCCAGTACCCCTGCGCCGGAGCCACAGACCCATGCCAGACAGGCGACGGGTTCATCGGCGACTACTTCGGCCTCGCCGTTTCCGCGCACAACATCTACGCGCTATCCGTATCAACCCACTACCCCTCGACGGTAACCGCAGACGAGCAAGGCCCGATCTACTACCAGCAGCAGGTACTGGCCACGGTGCCCCGCGCCGATTTCGGCGCCGGCTACTGAGCCGGAAGCGACACAACTCCCTCAGCCGCAGGGCGGTACGTCTGGCAGGCGGGTGGCCCGGAGTCGGCTGACGAGACTGCGCCTCGGCGGCACCCCTCTGATGTCAAGAGGCGCGTTCGAGGGGTCTGGAGATGGCGGTCTTCCGTCGTCGTCCCCTCGGTAGCGTCGTCGGTACGGGTCCGGGAAGTGGCCGATCCGAAGTGCCGGTGTGCGGGTACAAGCGGCCGCGCTGGACTGAAGTGCCGCCACGCGGTGCCCTCCCGACCCGCGTCTACGCCCTTGGTGCGTCGGCGCGGAGCTGGCGTTACCGGGCGTCGGAGATGCGCCGTTTCAGGCAGCGCGTCGCCTCGCGGCGGGACTTGCCTGCTGCACCAGCTTCAGGGCCTGGTCCTTGGGACTACGCGCCCTGCCTCGGCGACGGGGCTGCCGCCTGAGCTCGGGCTGCGCGGAATCAGGCTCCTTCGAACTGTCGCGCGTGGAGTCGTCAGCGTCGAATCAGCCACGCGACGACTTCACGAGGATTTCCGCCTCCGCGTCCCATTCCTCCGGGGCATTCCGTCGCAGGCCGGGCGCGAGAGCTGATGAGGGGCTAGATCAAGGAAGATCTTCCCGGGACTCCACCCGACCGCAGGCAGGTCTGCTCTTTGCAGAACGGGCGCTCCAAGCCGCTCAGCGTGCCGGCGACGTCGCAGCGTTGGACGTGTTGCTCGACGACCGCCTCGTTGCCATCGGACCCGATGGGGCGCGGCACACCAAGAGCGACGACCTGGCCGGCTACCGCTCGGGCTTTTCGGTCATCACTGAGCTCGTCGAAGAGGACGTGGAGGTCCTCTTGGCCGGCACTACCGGCGTCACGTTCGTCACGGCGACCGTCGCCGGCGCGTTCGGCGGGGAACCCCTGTCGGCCCGGCTCCGCTACACGCGGACATGGACGCACGACGGCGAGGCAGGGTGGCGAATCCTTGCAGCCCACATTGCCGTGCTGCCGCCGTCCGGCGCTTAGCCACGGCTGCGTTCACTTCGCGGGCATGGCGACGTGACTCGTGGCCAGGTCACCGTCGGCGCGAGCGGGGCCAACTGGTGTCGTCGCCTCGTTCCCGAGGGCCGACGAAGGACCCGCCGTATGGTCAGGGCGTGGAACCGGGACAAGCGAGTCGGACGGCGGTCTTCGTCTGTCAGGGCCGCGCCGTGGCCGAGGGACGAGTTGGGGTGGGGCAGTTCAGTGACCCCGTCGCGGAGCGGCTGTTGTCCGAAGCGGAGCTCGCGCCGGTACGGCTGGCGCGAAGCGATGAACTACCCGAAGACGGTCACGCACGGATGGCGGTGCAATCGGTCATGGCCTGTGCCGACGTGATGGCACCGCGCACCGTGCTCATCGACACCGCAGTGAGTAGGACGCTCGAGCAGGGGGGTGACTGGCAGGTCGTCCTTCTCGGCGCCGGGCTCGACGGTCGGCCGTGGCGACTGCCCGCGTTGCGAGGGATTCGGGTGTTCTCGGTGGACCACCCTGCGTCGCAAGCCGACTTGCGCCGTCGTGCCGAGAACCTCCCTTCCCCGGTGTGCCACCTACGTTTCGTGGCCGTGGATCTGGCCCAAGAGCCGTTGAGCTCGCTGTTAGCCGCCGCTGGGCACGAGCCCCTCCTGCCCACTGCGTGGGTCTGGGAAGGAGTCATTCCCTACCTCTCGCGCCCGCAGGTCACAGCCACGCTCCACGAGGTCACCAGCATCTCTGCCGCTGGGAGCGTCCTCGTCGCCCAGTACCAGTCGCGCTCGCTGACGGCACGGGTTGGGCGGCGAGTGGCCGGACTGGCCTCCCGGCTCGGTGGCGCACCCTCACCATTAGCCGGTGAACCCTGGAAGTCCCTTTGGTCCGAGGGACAGATCGCCCGGCTCCTGGCGGATCGAGGCTGGGTCGTCACCAGCGATGTCAGTCTGCTCGAGAGCACGATTCGGCTCGACACCCCGTCTGGCAGCGCCAGGTCACTCGCAAACGGTCGAATCGCCGTTGCTCGTCTCGGAGCGCCGTCGAACTGACGGCGTCGACATTCAGACCTATGGACTCAACTGCCGAGAGTCTTGTTGGGCGTCGCGCTGCCTTTCGGCGGGAGGGCGCTCGCTGCTGGCGTTAGGACGTCGCACCTCTTGACAACGAACAACCACTTGATTGTACGTTGTGCTCATGGACATTGCTGACGAGGACCGAGCGGATGCCTGGTTCCACGCACTGTCCAACCCCACGCGGCGCGACATCCTCCGTCGGGTGCTGGCGGGAGAGCACTCCGTCTCGACGCTCGCTGCGTACTACGACATGAGCTTCGCCGCCGTACAGAAGCACGTCGCCGTGCTGGAGAAGGCTGGCCTGCTGACGAAGCGCCGGCAGGGGCGCGAGGCCCTGGCCAGCGGCGACGTGGCAACGGTGCGGTCGGTGGGAGCAATGCTCACCGAACTGGAGTCCCTGTGGCGCGGCCGCATCTCCCGGATCGATGAGCTCATCGCCACGCCAGAGCCCCACCACCAGCAGACACCATTCCCACCTCACACACACAAGGACTGAGCACCATGCCCGTCACCGACGTATCGCACGACCTCGACACCCGGACCCTCACCATCGTCGCGGGCTTCGCCTGCCCACCGAGGCGGATCTGGGAGGTCTACGCAAACCCGCGTCAGCTCGAGCGGGTCTGGGGACCTCCGACATACCCCGCCACCTTCGTCGATCACGACCTGGTCCCCGGCGGCCGGATGAACTACTACATGACAGGCCCAGAGGGCGACAAGCACTACGGCTACTGGGAGGTCGAGACCGTCGACGAGCCGAGTGGCTTCACCTTCGACGACGGCTTCGCGCTCGACGCGGAGTTCACCAAGGACCCCGACCTGCCCGTTGGCAAGAACGTCTACTCCTTCGCAGAGCACGACTGGGGCACCCGTGCCACCTTCGTGAGCACTTACGCCACGGCCGAGGCGCTGCAGAAGGTCCTCGACATGGGCGTCGAGGAGGGCGCCTCCTTGGCGATCAACCAGATCGACGGCCTCGTCGCCGCCTAGGCGCTTGTCTCGTGGGCTCGACTGGAGAGCCGTTCGGCGGCTGCTCCGCGCCGCCTCGCGCCCTCGGTTTGGGGGACTCGACACGGTCATCTTGGTCCTGGATGCACCCCGGCCGCGAGCCGACAGAGCCCTCTGAACATCCCCAGGGGTTAGACGGGCTGGCACGTCCCCGCGTGCGCGAGCAACGCCTCGGGCAACGACCGGCCTGCGGACCAACCGGCTGGGTAGGTAGTGAGGCGACAGCACCAGGCGTTGTTTGCCCTGAGCGAAGGGGTCATCTACATGACGAAAGACCTGAGTGGCGGCAGGAACCGCAAGAACCTGAAGAAGTCATCCTTCGCCTTGCCCGAGCAGGAGAAGTACCCGATCCCCGATCTCGAGCATGCGCGCAATGCCCTGGCGCGGGTGGCACAGCACGGCAGTCCGGCCGAGCAGAAGAAGGTCCGCGCGGCCGTGGAGAAGGAGTACCCGAGCCTGAAGAAGGACAACTGAACGCGCCCGTTCGGCGGGCACACGGACAACGGCGGCCGACCCCCTTTGAGGCTGCGTCATCACGCCACGTTCCGGCCGTTTTGGTCCGGTATGCGGATGCCTCCGGCGGAATGGGGCGGTCGGTCAGGCCCTGCGTCAGGCATCGTGGTCGCTCGGCGCGCGCCACGGCTCGTGCTGGTGCGAGAGCCAGACCTCGCGGGGAGCGAGTGCCCGGATCAGCCGCTGACCCTCGGTGCGTGGATCGTCGAGCTCGTCGAAGAAGACGGCCGTGTCACCGGCGATGACGACTGAGTGGCCGCCCGTCTCAACCACCACGACCTGCGAGCCTCGGGTGTGACCTGGCGTCGGAACGAGCCGGATGCCCGGCAGCAGCTCTAGTGTGCCGTCGACGGGGACGTACTGCACTCCGGGAGCCTCGACCCATTCGCGGATCGTGTAGTCGTCGTCGCTCCGCGCGTCGTCTCGCTCCGCGCGTTGGACGTAGACCGGTTTGTCGGTGAAGAGGTGGTTGCCGCCGCAGTGGTCGAAGTGCAGGCGAGCAGCTCGGCGACAAGCAGTGGCGTGACAGTCACCATCGAAAGATCGCTTTCCGATTCCTCGCCCGTCCCGATCAGTCGACCACCCACAGTGGCGAGTCCGGGGCAGATGGCCGACCGTCGGCAGCTATGCGTCTCAATCGCGCGCGGCTTTCCGCCGCAGTCGCCCGCCCCAGTTGCTGATGCGCCCCCAGCTCCTTGATCTCGGCCGGCCTGGGCAGCATGCGGATCGGTGCCATCCAGGCGTCGGATGTTCAGCGTTGGGTCAAGCAGCTCAGCCTCACCTTGCCCCTTCCCCCTCGGCGTGGCCCACCGGATCCTGTCTGGCATCCTCAAGTCCGCTGTCGCAGATCGCCGGATCGTGTCCAACCCCTGCACTGGCACGAAACTGCCCAAGGTGACCCAGCCAAAGATCCAGCCGATCCGAGGACCAGCTGAGCGCCATCATCAAGCAGATGCCCCGTCGCACCAAGCTCTCGTGATCCTCGCGGCCGGAACCGGGCTGCGACTAGGCGAGATCCTTGACCTGACCGTCGACCGCGTCGATCTCGATCGGCGCACGGTCAACCGTCAACCGTCAACCGTCAACCGTCAACCGTCAACCGTCAACCGTCAGCTGATCAACGTCAACGGCCGCGAGCCGTTCTTCGGGCCGCCGAAGTCCCAGGCCAGCGTCCGCGTCATCCCGCTGCCAACCGTTGTGGCGGACGGTGTACGCGCTCACCTGAAGACCTACCCGTCCAGCTCGCTCCTCTTCACCAACAATGTCGGCGCTCCGCTACGACGATCGGCGTTCTGGACCGAGTGGAACCGCGCTCTGAATCAGGCCGGCGTCCCTGCCATCCGGTTCCATGAACTGCGGCACTACTACGCCTTACTGCTCATCCGCCACAGCGATTCCGTCAAGACCGTCCAGGCCCGTCTGGGGCACGCCAGCGCCAGCGAGAACCGTGACACCTACGGCCACCAGGGGCCCGACAACGACGAGCGCACGAGGGCTGCCGTCGACGGAGTCCTCCGAAATTTGCGGACTATTTGCGGACTAACGGGCCCGAACACAAAACCGCAGGTCAGAGGCCTAAAGTGGATGAGTCGGCCGATACGCCGGGTTCTGTTCCGCGCCTCCGTTACCGGGGACGCGGCGACGGCCATCCATCTAGGCCGACCATTGCTGGCCGGCTCGAGCGTCCTACCCGCGCACTCGACCGGGCCGGTCTCGAGCGTGCGCTGTCTGGACTTGCTCCGGGTGGGGTTTACCGAGCCGCTCCAGTCACCTGGAGCGCTGGTGGTCTCTTACACCACCGTTTCACCCTTACCGGCTGCCGAAGCAGCCGGCGGTCTGTTCTCTGTGGCACTGTCCCGCGGGTCACCCCGGGTGGCTGTTGGCCACCACCCTGCCCTGTGGAGCCCGGACGTTCCTCGGCAGGACCGGGGTCCTGACGCGACCGTCTGGCCGACTCATCCGTGACCAGCATAGGGGTCGTATGCCGTGTGCCGCGCCAGCGCCCGCCGGGGGCCGCGGCCCCCACCACCGTCAGCGGAGGCGGCGGAAGGCGAGGACTGCGACGTCGTCGTGCCGGTCGGGGTCGGCGACGGCCTCGGCGACATCTGCGAGGACGTCGTCGAGGTGCGTGCTCTCATCGATGTCGGTGAGCCGCTCCGCGGCGGCGGCTTCCAGACGCTTGAGCCCGATCTCGATGCTCTCGCCGCGTCGCTCGACGAGACCGTCGGTGTAGAGCAGCAGCACGTCACCGACGAGGAAGGGCGTGTGGGTGGCCGTGCGTGGGACGAGACCGAGGCCGTGGACGGGCGAGCCCTCCTCGGTGACGTATCGGGTGTGACCCGCATGCACCAGCAGGGGTGGCGGGTGGCCGGCCCGCACGAGGGCGAGGTCGTCGTGGTGCGGGTCGAGAAGCGCGTAGACGCTGGAGGCCATCTGGGTGGGCGGCTCCGCGGCCATCAGGCGGTCCATCGCCCGGGCGACGGCGTCGGGCGCGGGGTCCTGCGTCGACAGGACCCGGGCGGCGGAGCGCATCTGCGAGCCGGCGACGGCGGCGTCCACCCCGCGGCCCATGACGTCCCCGAGCACGACGCTGACTCTCCCGTCGGGCAGGCCGCTGACGTCGTAGTAGTCGCCTCCCACGTCCGTGCGCCCCGCCTGGCGGTAGACGGTGCCGATCTCCCAGCCGGAGAGCTCTGGCAGGTCCTGCGGCAGTAGCGTCGCCTGGAGCACCGACGCGACGCGGCGGGTCTGGGAGTACAGATCGGCGTTGTCGATGGCCAGGGCGGCGCGGCGCGCGAGGTCCTCGGCGAAGGCGACGTCCTCGGGCGTGTACCGCCGACCGGACTCTGCCGACACGAAGCTGAGGACCCCGAGCACCCGGTCCTTGGCGGTGAGTGGGACCGACATGGCGCTGTGCAGCCGTAGCTCACGCGCCACCCGCAGGTGCTCCTCGTCCTGCGCAGCGGCAACGAGCATCTCGTCGGTGACTTCTTCGATGAGCAGGCTCTGGCCCGTGCGCACGACGTCGGCGGCTCCTCCAGGCCGATCGGGATCGGGCGGCCAACGCGTTTCGAGCTCCTTGGCAAGCTGCACCTTGTCCGGGTCCACGTGGGCGACGGCGAGGGTGCGCAGGACGCCGTCGTCGACCATCTGCACCGAGCACCAGTCCGCTTGGGCGGGCACGGCGAGTGAAGCCACCTTGCGCAGCGTCTGGCGGTAGTCGAGCGAGGTCGCCAGGGCCTGCGAGGCGTCGGCGAGGAACTCCAGCCGCGCCGCCCGGGCTTCGCTCTGGGCCTCGGCCCGAAGTCGCAGCAGGGTCTGTGCGCAGATGTCGCTCAGCACGCCGAGCACCCAGAGCTCATCCGGGTCCTCCGGCCCGACCCTTCCGTCGAAGCGGAAGCCCAAGGCTCCGACGGTCCGCTCGTCCGCTCGCGAGATGAGCGGAAGGGTCACGGACGCGCGCTCCGTCCCGTCGTCCAGCTCCGGGTAGCGCGCGACGAAGTCCCACCGGCTGGCCAGGGTGATGACCTGGTTGAGCCGGACGGCATCCGTCAGCGGCGACGGCACGGCCAGGTCCAGTTCCGCCCACGCCTGCGCCTCCGTGGGGCTCAGCCCGTGCGTCGCGACGGTGCGCAGACGCGTCTGCCCGTCGCGAATGGCGAGCACTGATCGCGAGGCGCCCATGACCTCCGAGGCGCGCTCGGTGATGGTCTCGGTGAGCTGGTCCATGGTCGTTGCCGAGGCGACCTGCGCAGCGATGCCGGCCAGGGCCGCCAGCCGGGGAGAGACGACCGAACGGTCGGCCTCCGGAGTCTGCCACGGCGCATTCATGGGGACATCTTGACAGCCGAGGGTGCCAATCGCCCATGGATGGCCCGGAAGTGGGAGCATGCAGGGGTGACAGGTCCGGTGGTCGCCGCAGGCAGAGAGCTCGGCCGAGTCGAGTTCGGCCCGAGCGACCTGCGACTCGTGCGTGAGCTGGTGCGCAGCATCGCGACCGCACGCATCCCCGATCGCGCCGACAATGCGGTGCTCGCCGTGCACGAGGTGGCCGTCAACAGCATCCTCCACGGCGGCGGACACGGCGTGCTCCACATCGACGAGACTGCCGACTCGCTGGTCTTCACGGTCGAGGACGAGGACGGGACGGGGGGGATGCCGCAGGTCCGCCCCGTCGACGAGCAAGCCACCAGCGGTAGGGGTCTGATGATCGCCCGCCAGCTCAGCGACCAGCTGACCATCGAGGCGCGCCCCCAGCGGACCCGCGTGGGCGTGCACCTCAAGCTCGTGTCCTGACGCGTCAGACCCCTGCGACGCGACCTGGTCAAACCGGGGCCACGTCGGCGTGACCGTCGGGCTCCGTGACGACCTCGATCACCTGGTCGATCCTGGTCAACCTCACGAGGGGCATCGTCACGTTCCCGCACACGAGCTGCAGGCGCCCGCCCTGGGCCCGGACGCGGTGGTGGAGCGCGATGATGGCCCCCAAGCCCGAGGAGTCCAGGAAGGAGACGTCGCGGAGGTCGACCACGACCCGTTCGTCGGGGACCACGCCGATCCCCTCGAACGCGTGGCGCACGCCGGGGACGGAGTAGGTGTCGATCTCACCCGTCAGACGGGCGGTCGTCACGCCTCCACTGTGAGAGACAGCGACGTCCACGGCAGCTCCTCCTGTCACGTCCACGCTGGGAATGTCCTCCTCACCGTAGGGGCTGCACTCCCCCGGCGGAAGGACCGCGCGCGTTCGGCTCCGGCTCGGCCGGCTCGACTCACCCTGCTGGCGGGCCCGGGTGCTTCCTCGCAACGTAGACGGTGTTGGAGGACGTGCCGCGCGTCACCGGGTTGTCGAACGTCACCTCGTGGGCGACTCCCGTGCCGAACACCTTCGTGAGCCGGGTGGTGAACGCCGGCTCCGGCGGGTCGTCCGACCAGAGCGCGAAGACCCCTCCGGGGTGCAGCCGTCGCGCGAGCCGTCCGAGGCCCTCGGCGCCGTAGAGGTCGGCGTGGCTGACGTGCAGCAGGTGGTGCGGCGTGTGGTCGACGTCGAGCAGCACGGCGTGCAGCAGCGCCGGCGCGTCGCCGAATCCACCCCCTTCCCGAGCCAGGGCGAAGAAGTCGCCGAGGAGCAGGGTGGTACGCGGGTCGCTCGAAAGGTGGGCGGTATCCGGAAGCAGCTGCCGCTCGTGCCAGGAGATGACCGGATCGAGGGCCTCGACGACCGTCAGGCTCCGCACCCGCTGGTCCTCGAGCGCGGCAACGGCGGTGTAGCCCAGTCCGAGCCCGCCGACGACGACGTCGAGCCGGTCGCCCTCCACGGCGGCGAGCCCCAGTCGCGCCAGCTCGATCTCGGCGACGGTGAAGAGGCTCGACATGAGGAACTCCTCGCCGAGCTTCACCTCGTAGACGTCGATGAGCAGCGACGGCTCCAGTCGGCGGCGCAGGCTGATCTCCCCCATCGGCGTCTGCTGCCAGTCGATCTCCTCGAACCGTATGCTCACCGGGTCGTCCGGCCGCTGCGGCTCATCCGAAGATCGGGGTGAGGGAGCCGCCCGGCAGGTCGCGTTCGACGGACGCCAGGCGCCACTTGTCGGTGAAGACCGCGATGTGCAGGCCGTCGGCCCGGGTCAGGGCCTCGGCCCCGCTGCGGCTGTCAACGGTCGGCATCGCGGCCGGGGCGACGGCCCGTGCCACGGAGTAGCCCAGCTGCTCGAGCCGGATAGGAGCGCCGAACTCGTGCTCCATCCGGTGCCGGGCGACGTCGAACTGCATGGGGCCGACGGCAGCGAGGACCGGGGCCTGGGCGCCGCGGCGGTCGGAGCTCAGGACCTGCACGACCCCCTCCTCGCCGAGCTGCTCGATGCCCCGGCGGAACTGCTTCTGCTTGCCCGCGACGGCCGCCCGTGCGACGGCGAAGTGCTCGGGGGCGAAGAGCGGGATACGCGGGAAGACGACCTTCTCGTCGGCGAAGAGCGTGTCACCGACGCGCAGGGCATTGGCGTTGACCAGGCCGATGACGTCGCCCGGGAAGGCCTCGTCGAGCGTCGAGCGTTCGCGGCCGAAAACACTCTGCGCATACTTCGTCGCGAAGGGGCGGCCGGTCTCGGCGTGCGTGACGACCATGCCGCGGGTGAAGCGCCCGGAGCAGACGCGCACGAACGCGAGCCGGTCACGGTGGGCACGGTCCATGCCTGCCTGGATCTTGAAGACGAAGCCCGAGAACGGGGAGGACACCGCGCGCGGCGCGCCGGACTGGTCGGGGCGGGCGCCGGGAGCCGGGGCCAGCGACACGAGCGTGTCGAGCAGCTGTCGCACCCCGAAGTTGAGCACCGCCGAGCCGAAGAGCACGGGCGAGGCGGCCCCGGAGAGGAAGAGCTCGTGGTCGTAGTCGTGCCCCGACGACCGCAGCAGGTCGTACTCCTCGACCGCGTCGGTCCACGTCGAGCCGAGGGTCTGCTCGGCCGCGGCGGCGCTCATCCGCCGGGTGATCGCCTCGGTCGCGCCACCGGGCGTGCGGGTGAACTCGACGAAGTCGCCGCTGGCACAGTCGAGCACGCCGCGGAAATCACCCGCGACGCCCACCGGCCACGTCAACGGCATGGGGTGCAGGTCGATCCGGGTCGTCAGCTCGTCCATGATGGCGAGGGCGTCGAGACCCGGCCGGTCCCACTTGTTGACCACGGTGATGACGGGCACGCCCCGGGCGCGGCACACCTCGAAGAGCTTGAACGTCTGCGGCTCGATGCCCTTGGCCGCGTCGACGAGCATGACGGCGGCATCGACGGCGGCGAGCACCCGGTAGGTGTCCTCGGAGAAGTCGGCGTGACCGGGGGTGTCCAGCAGGTTGACCACCGTGCCGTCGTACGCGAACTGCAGCACCGCCGACGTGATCGAGATGCCGCGGTCCTTCTCCATCTCCATCCAGTCGGAGACGACGCCGCGACGGTTGCCCTTGCCGTGGACGGCCCCGGCCTCGCCGATGGCGCGGGCGTGCAGGGCGAGAGCCTCGGTGAGGGTGGACTTCCCGGCGTCGGGGTGCGAGATCACGGCGAACGTGCGGCGTCGGGCGGCCTCCTCGGAGACCGTCCCACCGTGGTGGTCGGTGGCGTCGGGGTGACGGCGGTCCGCGAGCTCGCGGTCGTGCAGGGCAGTGGCGTCCATGGTCCTCCAGTAATCGCCCCCGAGTCTCTCACCGGTGGCCCGAAACGTCCGCATCGGCCTTCCCGGCTACCATCGAGGGGGTACGACGCGAGCGACAGAGACGGGCTCGCGACGACGATCGACTGCCTCCGCTCGTTGTCTTCCGAGAAGACGATCGCAACCGACCCGGGAACATGACGCACCTGCCAGCTGAAGACCTGTCCGACCCACGACCCGGCTCCGCACCAGATGCGCAGCCAGACGAACGGCCCAGAGCGAAGCTGCTCGACCTCTCCCTGACCCAGCTGCTCGGCGGCTCGATGGCCGCTGCCACGGCGGCAGCGCTGGGCTCCCGCCTCGGGGTGGTGGGAACCATCACCGGCGCCGCGGTCCTGAGCATCATCTCCGCGATCGCTGCCAACGTCTACACGAACTCGATGGCTCGTGCTCGGGAAGCGGTGGTCGTGGTGCGCTCACGCCGTCTCGCCGACGGCAGCATCCAGGTCGCGACCGAGAGAGTCGCCCCGCCGAGGGACCCTGCGCGCCGTCCGGGCTGGTGGCAGCGGCCGGACCGGTCGACCACCCGGCGGCTGCTGCTGATGGCCGCTGCCGTCTTTGCCATCGCCGCGGCCGTCGTCACGGGACTGCAGCTCGCGACCGGCGCTCCGGTGACGGGCACCGACATCGGGCCGCGCACGACGGTTCGTAGTGTCCCGTCGCCCGGCGGCTCGTTCAGCGGGCCCGTCCCCAAGCACAGCGGCCCGGCTGAGTCGCCCAGCCCGACCACCACCACCACCACTCCGCCGACGCCCGGCACCGCCTCGGTCTCTGGCAGCGCGACGCAGCCCGGCAGTACGCAGCCCGGGACGACGCAGGACGGGCGGCTGGTCACGTCGCCCACGCCGTCAGCTCCGTCCGCTCCTGCGGAGGGCACGACGGCGCCCGGTGCCAGCGCGCCCGCTCCCTGAGGACCTGCCACGCCGCGCACACGCCCGCGTCAGGCGGACCGCACACGACCGGCGAACGCATACGACCGGCGACCGCATGCGACACCCGACGGCATACGACAGCCTGGAGCGGCGCGCGAAGCTCAGACGACGGTGAGGGTGACGGTGCCGGTCGCCACGTCGGCCGCGTCGACGCGAACGGTGACGGTGTCACCGGCCCGTGCCTTGCCGGTCGCCCTTGCCACGACGGCCAGGTCGATGAGCTGCACGACGATGCCCTTGTCGTTCTCGTCGACCACCACGCCCTGGAGGGTGCTGCCGAGATGTCGGTGCAGCTCGGCGGCCTCCACCGCGTCGGTGCACGCGCGCTCGACCCCGTTGGTCCGCCGGTCGGAGGTGGCCATGATCTCGGGAAGCGTGGGCAGCGCCTCGCGGACCCAGTCCGGCAGCTGCTGGCCGGAGGAGAGCGCCTCGCAGACGACGAGCCCGAAGCGGTCGACGAGCCGCCGCAGCGGCGCGGTGACGTGGGCGTAGGGGTTGGCCACCGCCGCGTGCAGCGGCTGTGGCGGCACCGTGCCGTCGAAAGGGGTGTAGCCGGCGCCGCGGAAGAGCGACGTCGCCTCGTGGATGAGGGCGAGGTGCCGCGGGTTGGTGCGCTCGAGCGTGCGCAGGAACTCGCCGTATGCGACGTCCTCGGCCCAGTGGACGCCTGCCGCGGCAGCCTGCCGCCGGAAGCGCGCCAGGTCACGTGGCTCCGGTGGCGGCATGGTGCGCAGGATTCCCACCTTGCCATCGAGCATGAGCTTCGCGGCGCCCATCCCGGTGAGCAGCGAGATCTGGGCGTTCCAGTCCTCCGCGGCGACGAGCGGGCGGAAGACGATGCGGAAGTCTCCGTGCTCGTCCTCCTCGACCTCCTGCTCCGGCATCGGGAGGGTCGCGCCCCCGCGCCGGCGCTCGAGCAGCACCCGCTTCTCCCCGACCTCCTTGAGGAGCATGAGGCACTCCTCGGCGGTGCCGGCGTCGACCTCCTTCTGCACCTGCTCGTAGTCGTAGCGCCGCGCGCTGCGCACCATGGCGCGGTAGACCTCGACCGCCGTCCCCTCACCGTCCCCAGCCAGCGTGATGTCCCACACGAAGGCGGGGCGGACCTGCTCGGGCAGCAGGCTGGCCGCGGACTCGCTGAGCTCGGGCGGGTGCAGCTGCACCCGTTCGTCGGGGCAGTAGACCGTCTGGCCGCGGCGACGAGCCTCCCCGTCGACCGCGCCACCGGCGCGGACGAAGGCGGGCACGTCGGCGATGGCGTAGCGCACGCGGTAGCCCTCCCCCCGTCGCTCGATCGACATGGCCTGGTCGAGGTCCATCGACGTCGGGGGGTCGATGGTGATGAACGGGACTGCTGTCTCATCGCGTTCGGGCAGGGTCGCGGCGCCCGCTGCTGCGGCCGCCTCGGCGATGGCCTCGTCCGGGAAGTGGTCCGGAACCTCGAACTCGCGACGCACCGCCTCGAAGCGGGCCGTGAGCTGTCGTGCCACGTCGCCGGGCTGCGTGGCAGGGCGGAAGACGATGTGTCGCGAAGGCATGGCGCCACCCTACGCACGGGCATGCGTCCGAAGGGTGGGCGCACGCGCCGTATCCGCCCGGCCACCCGCGCTGCGACACGCGGCGGGATGCGACAGGCGCGGCCCCTGTGCCTAGGCTGGCCCCCGTGCTCATCCTGCTCCCGCCGTCCGAGGGCAAGAACCAGCCTCGGCGGGGCCGCTCGGTCGACCTCGGGTCGCTCTCCTTCCCGGAGCTGACGCCGCTGCGCGAGGCCGTGCTGGAGACGGTGGCCCGGGTCAGCGGCGAGCCGGACGCCGCACGAGTACTGGACGTGAGCCCCAACCTGGTGGCCGACATCGAGCGCAACACGCGCCTGCGCACCGCGCCCACCGCGACGGCCTCGCAGGTCTACACCGGCGTGCTCTACCAGGCCCTCGACCTCGACTCGCTCGACGCCGCCTCCAAGCGGCGCGCCAACCGGTGGGTCGTCGTCGTGTCGGCCCTCTTCGGTGCCCTGCACCTCGGCGACCGCGTCCCGGCCTACCGCGTCAACATCTGCAGCACGCTGCCCGGCGTCGGCTACCTCTCGCACGAGTGGCGCACGCAGCTGCCGGCGGCCCTGGACGAGGCCGTCAAGCCGGGCGAGCTCCTCGTCGACTGCCGCTCGAGCACGTATGCCGCCGTGTGGCGTCCCACGGGCGAGCGCGCCGAGCGTTGGGTCCACGTGACAGTCCCCGGCGCCTCGCACATGGCCAAGCACACGCGCGGGCTCGTGACCCGTGAGCTCGTGCAGGGCGCGGCGCCGCGTACGCCGGAGGCGCTGGCAGAGCAGCTTTCGCAGCGGTTCGAGGTGGGTCTCACTCCCCCGCCACGGCCCGGGCGCCCGTGGCAGCTGGCCACGACGCCGAGGCGGTGACGTGCTCCTCGACCTCAGCCAGCTCGTGGAGCGCGTCGCGCCGATCCTCGTCTTCCTCGTCGCCATCACCCTCGTCGCCGAGATCTGCGACCTGGCGGGACTCTTCGACGTCCTGGCGCACCGCGCGGCCCGCGCCGCTAGGGGTCGGGTCCTCGCGCTCTGGCTGCTGATCGTCGCCCTCGCGGTCGTGTGCACCATCGTGCTCAGCCTCGACACGACCGCGGTCCTGCTGACCCCCGTCGCCATCGCCGTGGCAGGCCAGGTCGGTGCGCCCACACTCCCCTTCGCGATGACGACGCTGTGGCTGGCCAACACGGCCTCTCTCCTGCTGCCGGTCTCCAACCTGACCAACCTGCTGGCGCTGCACCCGTTCGCCGAGCTCGGGGTAGGGACCCTCGGCTACATCAGGCTGATGGCGGCGCCGGCCGCGGTGGCGATCCTCGCGACGGTCGCGGTGCTCTGGCTGCTGCACCGCCGAGACCTCGGTAGCACGTACGAGACGCCCCCGCCGGCGGAGCCGCACGACGAGGTGCTCATGCGGATCACCGGTGCGGTGTGCGCGCTGCTGGCGCCGGCCTTCGTTCTCGGCATCCAGCCGGCGCTGGCCTCCGTGCCGGCCGCGGGCATCCTCGTCGCGGCGACCTACTGGCGGGCCCCCGAGCTGCTGCGCCGGATCCGGATGCCGTGGCTCACCGTCCTCGCGATCTGTGTGCTGTTCCTCGTCATCAACGCGGCCCTGCGCCTGGGGCTCGAGGGGTGGCTGCGCACGGTCGTCGGGCACGGCACCACGACGGCCGACCTCCTGCGCGTCAGCGGCCTCGGCGCCATCGCCTCGAACGGCATCAACAACCTACCCGCCTACCTGGCTCTCGAGCCGACCGTGACCGACTCCCGTGCCCGGCTCGCCGCCCTCCTCATCGGGGTCAACGCCGGCCCCATCGTCACGATGTGGGGCTCGGTGGCGACGCTGCTCTGGGCCTCGCGCTGCCGCACCGCCGGCCTCACCATCGCCCCCGCACGCATCGCCGGCACCGGCGCGCTGTGCGCAGTCGCCGTCGTGGCGGCAGCGACCCTGACCCTCGCGGTGACCGCCTGACGTGGGGCGACGGCACACGCCCGTCCGGTGACGGCATACGCCCGTCCCGGCGCCAGTCGCACACCATCGGGCCAGCCACACGCCGCACACGGTGTGCAGCTGACCGCGACAGGCGCGGCCGCCTGGTTCAGCCCAGGCCGCGGCGCAGGTCGTCCATGACGTCGCGGACGTCCTCGAGCCCGACCGACACGCGCAGGACGCCGTCGGTGATGCCGACCGCCGCCCGCGCCTCGGGCGCCAGGCGGCGGTGCGTCGTCGTCGCGGGATGCGTGACGAGCGACTTGGAGTCACCGAGGTTGTTGGAGATGTCGATGACCTGCAGGGCGTTCATCAGCGCGAACGCCTCCTCCTTGCCGCCGTCGAGCTCGAACGTCACAACCGTCCCGCCCGCGACCATCTGCCGCTTGGCGAGCTCGTGCTGCGGGTGCGACTCCAGGAAGGGGTGCACGACGCGCGTGACCCGAGGGTGGCTCTCGAGGAAGCGCGCCACCTCTAGGGCACTGTCGGCCATCCGCTCGACACGCAGTGACATCGTCTCGAGTCCCTTGACGAGCACCCACGCGTTGAAGGGCGACATAGACGGTCCCGTGTGGCGCATGAGGTTCTGCACCGGCCCGTCGATGAACTCCCTCGGGCCGAGCACGGCGCCGCCCAGCGTGCGGCCCTGGCCGTCGATGTGCTTCGTCGCGGAGTAGACGACGATGTCGGCGCCGAAGTCGAGGGGCTTGGAGAACACCGGGGTGCCGAAGACGTTGTCGACGACGACCTTCGCGCCGGCGGCGTGCGCAAGCTCGGTGACCGCGGCGATGTCGACGAGCTCCTGCATCGGGTTGCTCGGGGTCTCGAAGAAGACGGCGGTCGTCGGCTCGGAGAGCGCCTCACGCCACTGGTCGAGGTCGGCGCCGTCGACGAAGACGGTCTCGACGCCCCAGCGCGGGAGGATCTCGTCGAGGATGACAAAGCACGAGCCGAAGAGCGCGCGCGACGAGACGACGCGGTCGCCTTGCCCCAGCAACGCGGCCAGCGCCACGAACACGGCGGACATGCCGGTCCCCGTGGCGTAGCAGCCCTCCGCGCCCTCGATCTGGCGCAGGCGCTCCTCGAACATCGCGACCGTCGGGTTGCCGTAGCGGGAGTAGACGAATCGGTCGACCTCACCCTTGAAGGCCGCCTCGGCGTCCTCCGCGGTCTCGTAGACGAAGCCCGAGGTCAGGTAGAGCGCCTCCGACGTCTCGTCGAAACCGCTGCGGGACAAGCCTCCTCGCACCGCCACGGTGTCGGGCCGCCACCGCTTGTTCGCGTCGCTCATCCCTGCACCCACGGCAGGCCCGCGACCTTCCACCCGGCGACGGTGCGGTGGCGCTGCACGTCGTGCGGCCCCTCGAATCCGTGGACGATGTTGTGCGCACGGGCCCAGCCGGCGCGGGTGGCGGCCTCTGCCGCCGACACGGACCGCACGCCGGAGCGGCAGAGGAAGTAGACCGACGCGTCCTTGTCCACGCCGGCCGCGTGCAGCTCGTGCGTGAAGCGCTCGTTGACGCGCCCGTCGGGGAAGGTCTGCCACTCGACGAGGACGACGTCCTTGCCGATCTGGTCGAGGTCGGGCAGTCCCACGTAGGACCACTCCGCCCTCGTGCGCACGTCGACGAGCACCGCTGACGGCTCGTCACGCAGGGCCGTCCAGGCCTGCTCGGGGGTCACGTCACCGGCATAGCTCATGGCCCGAATATCGCACAGCGTCCGTCAGGCGAGATGGTCCGTCCGATTGGTGAAAGCCACCGACGCCGAGCCGTCCTCCCACACCTCGACGGCGCTCAGGCTCCCGGGTGCGGTGGCGAGCGCCCAGAACCTCTCGACCGGGGTGCCGAGCAGGTCCCCGAGCACGGACAGCACGCCCCGACGACTCGTGACGGCGACGACGGTGCCGCCCTCCCCGAGGAG
This sequence comes from Terrabacter sp. FW104-15G4B, assembly GCF_058790095.1. NCBI lineage: Bacteria > Bacillati > Actinomycetota > Actinomycetes > Micrococcales > Intrasporangiaceae > Terrabacter > Terrabacter sp. FW104-15G4B. The sequence goes on from NZ_JBYTCI010000019.1 coordinate 59,397, forward strand.
CGAGTGGTATGCCGTCAGCACCCTCGCGTCGCCCCCCTCGCCGGCTGCCTGGCCGGCCCAGTCGCCCGACGTGGCCGGCTCGACCTCGAGGGCAGCGGCGAGCTCGGTGGCAACCCGAGCCGCCAGGTCGTCGTCGGAGCCGACGATGCTGGTGCCGGGTCCGACGAGCCGCCGCACTGCAGCGACGATGCGCGGGGTGGCGGCAGCATCGAGCGGGGCCTGGACGAGGAGCAGCCGCAGCGGCCGTCCGGGAACCTGCAGCGGCTCCTCTTCCGGGGATCCTTGCGCCGCAAGGGAATGGAGCATGGAGTCGGCGCCGTCGTCGCCCGCGGTGCCCCCGGTGAGCATCCGGTGGACGCTCTTGCCGTCCATGGCGTCGTTGCTGAGCGCGTCGGCGTCCTTGTTCTTCTCACGTGGGATCCACTCGAAGTCGACGCTGCCGCCGGCGTCCGAGATCTCCGCGCACAGGTCGCGTGCCTCGAGGGCCAGACGGCGCATGTCCTCGTGCTTGATCTTCCAGCGGCCCGACATCTGCTCGACGACGAGCTTGGAGTCCATCTTGACCCGGACGGTGGCGCCGGGGTCGAGGTCGAGGACGGCGCGCAGCCCGGCGAGCAGGCCAGAGTACTCCGCGACGTTGTTGCTGGCCCTGCCGAGCGGCTCCGCGAGCTCGACGAGGACGCGCCCGGTCGCGGGGTCACGCACCAGGGCGCCGTAGCCAGCGACTCCGGGATTGCCCCGTGATCCCCCATCGGCCTCGACGACGAGCCGGCGGCCCGAGGCTCGGGACGCGGGCGTCACCGACGGCTCACAGACCGGACTCGCCCGTGCGGATCATGATGCGACGGCACTCCTCACAGCGCACCACCTCGTCCTCCGGCGCCGTGCGGATCCTGTCGAGGTCGACGTTCCCGAGCTCGAGCCGGCACCCGCCGCAACGGCGGTGACGCATCTCGGCGGCGGCCAGTCCGCCGCTGCTCGCACGGATCTTCTCGTAGAGCGCGACGAGGTCCTCGCCGACGCCGGCCACGATGTCAGCCCGGCCCGAGCCGACCTTCACGGCCTCGGCGTCCAGGGTCGACAGCGCGGACTCGCGCTCCGCCTCGAGCGCCTCGAGTCGTGCCACGAGCTCCACCCGGCGTGCCTCCAGCTCGGTGACCCGGGCAGTCAGTGTCTCGGCGCGCTCCATGACCTCCAGCTCGAGCTCCTCGAGCTCGGACTGGCGCCGGGCGAGCGAGGCCAGCTCGTGCTGCAGCGCCTGCAGGTCCTTGGCGCTGCCCTGCCCGGCGTCGAGACGCGACTGGTTGCGGGCCGCGCGGTCACGCACCAGCTGGACGTCCTGGTCCGCCTTGGTCAGCTCGCGCTGGACGTCGCCGGCAGCAGTGCGGGCGTTGACGATCTGCGTCTCGAGGGCACCCAGCTCGGTCCGGGCCGCCTCCACGGCAGGCGTCTGCGGGAGCGTCGCCTTGGCGTGCCTGATCTGGTCGAGGCGGGTGTCGATCGCCTGCAGGTCGAGCAGGCGCCACTGGCGGGACGGGTCGGCTTTCAGGACACACCTCCGGTTTCGGGAGCCACGCGGTCGGCCCGCGCGGCGTTCGCACCGACGACGAACGTCCACGGCTCGGTGCGGATGGCTGAGACTCTGGTGTCGACCCTAGTCGCTCCCGGCAGGCGCTCCAGCGCCGACAGCAGTCGCCCCCGGGCGCTCTGGAGCCACAGCGACTCCGTGGCCCAGTGCCCCGCATCGACGAGGTAGGGCGGACCGCCCCGCGCCTCCTCGCGAGCCTCCAGGACGGGGTGGTGGCGCAGGTCGGCGGTGACGTAGACGTCGGCCCCGCTCGCGCGCACGTCACCGAGCCGGTCGTCACCCGAGCCGCCCATGACGGCGACGCTCGACACGATCGCCTCCGGGTCACCGCTGACGCGGATCCCGCCGGCCGTGTCGGGCAGGGCGACGGCCACGACCTCGGCGAACTCCGCGAGGGTCATCGGGGAGCCGAGCACACCGACGCGCCCGATCGGCTGGGGTCCCTCGTTCGACAGCGGATGCTGGTCCGCCAGGCCCAGGGCATCGGCGAGGACCGTCGAGACGCCGGGGTCGGCGACGTCGGCGTTGGTGTGACCGACCCACAGCGCGACCCCCGCACGCACCAGAGCCGTGACCGACGCACCCTTGGCGGACGTCGTCGCGACGGAGTGGACTCCCCGCAGCAGCAGGGGGTGGTGGGTGACGAGCAGGTCCGCGCCCCACCTGCGGGCCTCTTCGATCACGGCCAGCGTCGGGTCGAGCGCGAAGAGGACCCGGCGCACGGGCTGGTCGAGGTCACCCGAGACGAGGCCGACACGGTCCCACTCGGCCGCGGTCTGCAGGGGGTAGAGGGACTCGAGGGCCGCGACGACGTCACGCAGCTCGAGGTGCGAGTCGGTCACCTTCCTGACCTGCGCTGAGACTGCGGAACCAGCACTACCTGGGGAAGCCTGACCATGAACCCACCGTACCGACACCACCGCTGCGCGCCCGCGGCGCAGCGCCCGACCGGTCAGCGTGGCGCGTCGGCCGAGGTGGAGCAGCTCACCGCCCGGCCACCGGCCGGCCGACGACCATGGAGTCCAGGAGCTCTCGAGGGAAGGTCTCCGCGGTCTGCACGTCGAGCTGGGCACCGAGCCCGTCCAGAACCGCGGTGAAGAAGCATCGAGCGGATGCAGCGAAGACGACGTCGGCGATCTCGTCGTCGGTGAGTCCGGCCGTTCGCAGTCGGTCCACGTCCTGCACGTCTACCGACGCGGCGTCGGCCGCCACCTTGGCGGCGAACTCGTACACCGCCTGGTCCTGGGGGTCGAGCGCGGCTCCGTCGGGCTGCGCGGTGATGGACTGCATCGTGGCTTCGTCGCCGCAGACATCGCGCAAGAACTTCGAGTGTGCCGCGGTGCAGTACGTGGATCTCAAGGCCCTGGCGGCGGCGATGGTGGCGATCTCGAAGCGACGCCGGTCCATGCCGTCTCGGATGGTCGTGTTGAGCGCGTTCCAGGCCCGTGCGACGTCGGGGCGGCTGGAGAAGGCTCCGGCGTAGTTGGGCAGGAATCCCCACGCGGCGCGTTGACCCCGGTAGTACTCGGCGAGGTCGCCTTGGGCCTCGTCCTCGCTCACGGGTGTGATGAACACCTGCCCAGTGTGGCCCTCAGGCTGTCCACTGAGAAGGGCCACGGCGCCTTGGAGCTGCCCATGGTGGGCTGCCGGGTCGGCGGCCGCTCCTCAGCCGACCTTCGTGAGCAGCCGGGCCGAGAGCCACTGCTGGACGAGGACGCGATCGGCTTCGATGACGTAGGCCACGAGCGCGAACCATGACCCATCACGCTGCTGCCACTCGAGGACGATGCCGGGGTGTGGGCCCGGGGCGTCCGGCCCACCACGGACCCAGCAGTGCCGACGACTCGGCGGCACCGGCGGGACAGGGTGTTGGTGCCCCCGTCCTGATCCGCCAGCCATGACACCAGTGTGGCGCATCATCGAACGTCTGTTCGACTGCCTCCGTCCCTGCGCCGGCCGGCGAAGCCGGCTGGGCAGCTGACCGGTTTGCCTGTTGCCTCCATCGGGAGCCGGGAGGACTCTGAGAGACGCGGCGGTGCCGCGAGGGCGCCGCCCCGACCCGGAGGAGATGGGCCGTGTACGCACGATCCACGACTGTTCTCGGCAAGCCCACGATGATCGACGCCGGCATCCAGCACGTGCGTGACGTGGTGATGCCGCAGGTCAGAGATATGGCCGGTTGCGTCGGCATCTCCCTGCTCGCCGACCGCTCCAGCGGTCGCTGCATCGTGACCACGGCGTGGGAGTCGGAGGAGGCCCTTCGCGAATCGGCCGACACCGTCACGCCGATCCGCGCCCGCGCCGCCGAGCAGCTCGGCGGCGACGTGACGGTCGATGAGTGGGCGGTCGCCTACCTGCACCGCGACCACCGCGCCACCGACGGCGCCTGCGCCCGCGTCACGTGGGCCGAGGCCGACCCGGCGGCGATCGACCGCATCGTCGAGATCTTCAAGACGAGCCTCATGCCTCGTATCGAGAAGCTGGACGGCTTCTGCAGCGCCAGCCTGCTCATCGACCGGTCGAGAGGACGGAGCTGCGTGACCGCGACCTACGACTCGACCGAGTCGATGGCCCAGGGGGCCGACACAGCCATGGGCCTGCGGGCCGACATGGTGCAGGAGACCGGTATGCGCATCGTCGACGTTGCCGAGTTCGAGCTCGTCCTGGCCCACCTCGACGTGCCCGAGCTCGTCTGAGCCGAACGGTCGGCCGTCGGTCCGCGCCCGGCCCGGCGTGCCTCACCACGCCAGCCCCTGACCTGCGCCTTGCATGGGTGGGTGCCTTGCATGGGTGGGCGCCTTGCATGGGTGGGCCCGGCCGGGCTCGAACCGACGACACCCGCGGTGTAAACGCGGTGCTCTACCAACTGAGCTACAGGCCCTGACGTGCCGCCCGGCAGTCACCGGCAGGCGGCGGTCAGCCTACGGCATCGCGCGAGCCCGCGCGGAGGCTCGCCAGCGCCTCCCGGTATGCCGCGAAGTCACGACCGTGACCGATGTCGCGGACCTCAATCCACACGATGCGACCGGACCGGTCGATGAGGAAGGTGCCCCGGAGCGCGAAGCCGTCCTCGCCGTCGAGCACCCCGTAGCGCCGGGCGACCTGGCCGTGTGGCCAGAAATCCGAGAGGAGCGGGAAGAAGTGGCCCTCGGCGTCGGCCCACGCGCGCAGCGTGTACATCGAGTCGCACGAGATCGCAAAGACCTGGATGTCGCCGTCCTGGAAGTCCTCGAGTCCGTCACGGATCTCGCGCAGCTCGCCGCGGCAGATGCCCGAGAAGGCGGCCGGGTAGAAGACGACGACGGCGTTCTTGAGGCCGCGCACAGCCGACAGGCTGATGTCGACGCCGTACTGGTCGACCAGCGTGAAGTCCGGAGCCGGGTCGCCAACGCGCAGGGGCGCACACGCGGGAGCCGTCGAAGCGGCGGGACCAGCCGGAGCCGAGGTCTCGCCCAGGTGCGCGTTCGTCATGGCCGCAAGTGTGGCACCACCGCCCGAGTGCTCGCTGACCCTGGACAGCGCCCCGGGTCGGAAGCCGTCAGCGGCGAGGGCCCTTCGGCGGCATCAGGCGGGTCGCAGCCCAGTCGGCCGCGATGTTGACCTGCCCGCCGGTGGTCAGGCCCGCCGTCGACGCCGCCTCCTCGACCTCGCTAGCGTCCACGTGTCCGGGACGTCCGGACTTGGGCGTCAGCAGCACGATGAAGCCCTGGTCGAACAGCTTGGTCAACCCGTCGACCAGCAGGTCCACGAGGTCGTCATCGCCGTCCCGGTACCAGATCAGCACCCCGTCCGCGCCGTCGTTGAAGTCCTCGTCCTCGAGCTCGGTCCCGAGGACGTCCTCGAGCCCGAACCGCAGGTCGTCGTCGACGTCGTCGTCGTAGCCGAACTCCTGGACGACCTGCCCCTTGGTAAATCCGAGCTTGCTGAAAGACGCCGCGCCCGCGGTCTCGCTCACTGTCACCGGTCCCCTCGGTTCTTGGCGCTTCGTGTCGTGGCCCGGGTGCCACGACATCAGTGCACTGGCTCCGACGCTATCGCGCAAGCCCGGTCCGGGGGCGGACACCGGCCACGCCGCGCCCGAGGGAGCACACGGCATACCACCCGGTGGGACGGCAGCGACGGAAACGGCCCATCCCGCCCGGACCCGAGTGTGACCACCCCCACCCTTTGGTAGAGGATGGGTTGGTGCAGCGCCGTGGCCGACCGGCCGCGGGCGCCGCCTCGCGACGAGAAAGGACCCACGACGTGGCATCCGAGGCCGGACCGATCCTCAACGGCATCCCCAGTCAGCTCCCGGACATCGACCCGGACGAGACGCAGGAGTGGATCGACTCCCTCGACGCCGTCCTCGACGAGAAGGGCCGGACGCGTGCGCGCTACATCATGCTCAAGCTCATCGAGCGCGCGCGTCAGCAGCAGGTCGGTGTCCCGTCCCTGACGGCGACCGACTACATCAACACGATCCCGCCGGAGCGCGAGCCGTGGTTCCCCGGCGACGAGGACGTCGAGCGCGAGATGCGCCGCTACATCCGCTGGAACGCCGCGATCATGGTGCACCGGGCTCAGCGCCCCGGCATCGGCGTCGGCGGCCACATCTCGACGTACGCCTCGGCCGCGACGCTCTACGAGGTGGGCATGAACCACTTCTTCCGCGGCAAGGACCACCCCGGCGGCGGCGACCAGGTCTACTTCCAGGGCCACGCCTCCCCCGGCATGTACGCCCGCAGCTTCCTCGAGGGCCACCTCACGGAGGCGCAGCTCGACGGGTTCCGCCAGGAGAAGAGCCACCTGGTCGACGGCACGCTCGAGGCCCTCCCGTCCTACCCGCACCCGCGGCTGCTTCCCAACTACTGGGAGTTCCCGACGGTGTCGATGGGGATCGGCCCGATGAACGCGATCTACCAGGCGCAGTTCAACAAGTACCTCCACAACCGCGGCATCAAGGACACCAGCCAGCAGGACGTGTGGGCCTTCCTCGGCGACGGCGAGATGGACGAGCCCGAGTCGCGCGGCCTGCTGCAGCTCGCGGCCAACGAGGAGCTCGACAACCTCAACTTCGTCATCAACTGCAACCTGCAGCGGCTCGACGGCCCGGTGCGCGGCAACGGCAAGATCATCCAGGAGCTCGAGGCCTTCTTCCGCGGCGCCGGCTGGAACGTCATCAAGGTCGTGTGGGGGCGCGGGTGGGACCCGCTGCTCGCGGCCGATCGCGACGGCGCGCTCGTGCACCTCATGAACTCCACGAGTGACGGTGACTACCAGACCTTCCGCGCCAACGACGGCAAGTACGTCCGCGACCACTTCTTCGGCCGCGACCCGCGCACCGCCAAGATGGTCGAGGACTGGACCGACGAGCAGGTCTGGTGGGACCTCAAGCGTGGTGGCCACGACTACCGCAAGGTGTACGCGGCATACCAGGCCGCCCGCCAGCACACCGGTCAGCCGACCGTCATCCTCGCCAAGACGATCAAGGGCTACGGCCTCGGCTCGCACTTCGCCGGCCGCAACGCCACGCACCAGATGAAGAAGATGACGCTGGACGACCTCAAGGCCTTCCGCGACAGCCTGCGCATCCCGATCACCGACGAGCAGCTCGAGGCCAACCCGTACCAGCCGCCCTACTACCACCCGGGCGCCGACAGCGAGGTCATCAGGTACTCCATCGACCGTCGCCAGAAGCTCGGTGGCACGCTGCCGAGCCGCAAGGTCGACTTCGAGCCGGTCAAGCTGCCCGGTGACGAGGCGTACGCCCAGGTCAAGAAGGGCTCGGGCAAGCAGGAGGTCGCCACGACGATGGCCTTCGTGCGCCTGCTCAAGGACCTGCTGCGCGACAAGGAGTTCGGCCCGCGCATCGTGCCGATCATCCCCGACGAGGCGCGCACCTTCGGCATGGACGCGTTCTTCCCGACGATCAAGATCTACAACCCGAACGGGCAGAACTACACGCCGGTCGACGCCGAGCTGATGCTTGCCTACCGCGAGAACGTCAGCGGCCAGATCCTGCACCTCGGCATCAACGAGGCCGGCTCGGTCGCGGCGTTCACCGCGGCCGGCACCTCCTACGCCACCCATGGCAAGCCGATGGTGCCGGTCTACGTCTTCTACTCGATGTTCGGCTTCCAGCGCACGGGCGACTCGATCTGGGCGGCAGCCGACCAGATGACCCGCGGCTTCCTGATCGGCGCGACGGCCGGTCGCACGACGCTGACCGGCGAGGGCCTGCAGCACGCCGACGGGCACAGCCCGCTCCTCGCGTCCACCAACCCGGCGGTCGTGCACTACGACCCGGCGTACGCGTACGAGATCGCGCACATCATGCAGGACGGCCTCAACCGGATGTACGGCGAGGGCCGGACCCCCGAGGAGTCCAACCTCATCTACTACCTCACCGTCTACAACGAGCCGATCCAGCAGCCGAAGGAGCCCGAGAACGTCGACGTCGAGGGCATCCTGCGGGGCATGCACCGCATCTCGGTGGCCGACACCGAGGGCTGGACGCACGAGCCGGCGCGGGCGCAGATCCTCGGCTCCGGCGTCGGCGTGCCGTGGGCGCTCGAGGCGCAGCAGCTGCTCGCCGACGACTGGGGCGTGGCCGCCGACGTGTGGTCGGTGACCTCGTGGAACGAGCTGCGACGCGACGGTCTCGCCGCCGACGAGCAGGAGTTCCTCTCCCCCGAAGCCGAGAAGCGCGTGCCGTGGGTCACCCAGTGCCTCCAGGGCACGCAGGGGCCGGTCGTGGCCGTGTCGGACTACATGCGGGCGGTCCAGGACCAGATCCGCGAGTGGGTACCGGGCACCTACGCCACGCTGGGCGCCGACGGCTTCGGCTTCTCCGACACCCGTCCGGCGGCGCGGCGCTTCTTCCACATCGACGGCCCCTCGGTCGCGGTGCGGACGCTCCAGCTGCTCGCCAAGGAGGGCAAGGTCGACGCCGACCTCCCGCGACGCGCGGCCGAGAAGTATCAGCTCGACGACGTCACCGCCGGCACGTCCGGCAACGCGGGCGGCGAGAGCTGACGTATGCCGTGTGGCCCGGTCCCCAGGTGGGGGGCGGGGCCACACGCGTACTCGTCACGCGGCGCAGACGCCGTGCGCTTGACGTCACCCCGGCCTGATGCGTCGACGGTGCGTGACGCCAAGCGCACGGGGTGCGGTCAAGCGACGGTCGCCAGGGCCGAGCGGATCCGTGCCAGGACGACCTGGGGCCGGCTCAGGTCGGCCCAGACGATGCGCACCACGAGCCAGCCGGCCCGGCGCAACGCGTCCTCCCGCTGCTTCTCCGCGAACAAGGTCCCGCCCGCGCCGGTGTACTTCACGGCGCCGTCGAACTCGACGAGGACCCGCGTGCCCCGAAGGCGGAAGTCGGGTCGGTAGAGGCGCCCCTCCACGACCAGCTGCACCTGCGGCTCGAGCTCGAACCCGAGAGAGCGCAGCAGGTGAGCGGTGCGGGTCTCGCCCGGAGACTCGTGCCTGCCTTCGACCCACGGCATCGCTGACCGGACCGGCCCGATGCCGGTGTGGCCCCTGAACAGCCCTGACACCTCGGCGAGCTCCTCGGGCGTCGTCGCGCTCGAGCGCACCGCAGCGTGGGCCGGCACAAGGAACGCCTCCGCGCCACCGAGCAGGCCGGCCTGGACCAGGGCCACGGCGAGCGGCAGCACCTGCATGCGGGCGGGGGCGAACGTCGCAGCCGATGGCGTGAGGCGCAGACCGGCGAGCGGCTCATGCACCACCACGCCCGGGCGGCGGACTGTCGCATTGCACCGACTCACGGCGCCGCACTGGACGTCGGCACGCAGCGGGTCCACGAAGGAGGTCAGGTGCACGGTGAGGAGGTCGGCGGCATACGTCGGCAAGCCGGCGAGCAGGAGGCGGGAGTGGTGGCTGACGGCAGCGCGTGCGGCGTACTGGCGACCGAGCGCGCGTGCCGTGAGCACGTGGAGCCGTTCCGCCGGGATGGCGCCTCCGTCGTTGACGGCGAACCAGCCGCGGGTGAGCCGCAGGCAGCGCCCCTGCCGGACGAGGCGACGGAGGGCGTTGGAGTCGAGGCCCACCTGTGCGGCGTCGGCGGTCGAGAAGACGCCGTCCCGGGCGATCTGGCGCAGGTCCATGGCGACCACCGTGGCAACCCGCGTCCTGCTGCGCGGCACCCCGTCGCAGACTGTGGAGGACGCCGCCCCCGACCGCGGGGGGTGTGGACGGGCGTGTGCCGTGCACTTGCGACGACGCCACGCGGCTGGGTCAGCATGGAAAGACGCGAAGCGCACGGCATACCCCCTCGGAACCGATTGGATAGGTATGCGCTGCTATGCATATACTTACATCCATGTCCAAGGTCCTGACCTCGCTCCCCGTCGGTGAACGTGTCGGCATCGCCTTCTCCGGCGGCCTCGACACCTCGGTCGCAGTCGCCTGGATGCGCGAGAAGGGCGCCGTGCCGTGCACCTACACGGCCGACCTCGGGCAGTACGACGAGCCCGACATCGACTCCGTTCCGGGCCGCGCCGGCCAGTACGGCGCCGAGATCAGCCGCCTCGTCGACTGCCGGACGGCGCTCGTCGAGGAGGGCCTGTCGGCCATCGCGTGCGGCGCCTTCCACATCCGCAGCGGCGGCAAGACGTACTTCAACACGACGCCGCTCGGTCGCGTCGTCACCGGCACGCTGCTCGTGCGCGCCATGCAGGACGACGGCGTCTCGATCTGGGGCGACGGATCAACCTTCAAGGGCAACGACATCGAGCGCTTCTACCGCTACGGCCTGATGGCCAACCCGAGCCTGCGGATCTACAAACCGTGGCTCGACGCCGACTTCGTCACCGAGCTCGGCGGTCGGCACGAGATGTCGCAGTGGCTGACCGCCCGCGACCTGCCCTACCGCGCGTCCGCGGAGAAGGCGTACTCGACGGACGCGAACATCTGGGGCGCGACGCACGAGGCCAAGACCCTCGAGTTCCTCAGTGAGTCCATGGAGGTCGTCGAGCCGATCATGGGCGTCAAGTTCTGGGACCCGTCCGTCGGGATCGAGACGGAGGACGTCACGGTGCGCTGGGAGCGTGGCCGCCCCGTCGCGATCAACGGCAAGGAATATGCCGACGCTGTCGCCCTCGTCGACGAGGCCAACCGGATCGGTGGCCGCCACGGCCTCGGCATGAGCGACCAGATCGAGAACCGCATCATCGAGGCCAAGTCTCGCGGCATCTACGAGGCGCCGGCCATGGCGCTCCTCCACCTCACCTACGAGCGGCTCCTGAACGCGATCCACAACGAGGACACGATCGCCAACTACCACGCCGAGGGCCGCAAGCTGGGCCGCCTTCTCTACGAAGGCCGCTGGCTCGACCCGCAGTCGCTCATGGTGCGCGAGTCGCTGCAGCGCTGGGTCGCCTCGGCCGTCTCCGGCGAGGTCACCATCCGCCTGCGTCGCGGCGACGACTGGTCGATCGTCGACACGACCGGCCCCGCCTTCAGCTACCACCCCGAGAAGCTGTCCATGGAGCGCACCGAGGACGCCGCCTTCGGCCCGGTCGACCGCATCGGACAGCTGACGATGCGCAACCTCGACATCGCCGACTCCCGCGCCAAGCTCGAGCTGTATGCCGCCCAGGGCCTCCTCGGTCCCGACGCGCACGAGCTGGTCGGCGAGCTCACGCCCGGCGGCGCGGCCGCGATCTCAGCCAACCCGGCGGCCGTGGACGTCGACGAGCAGGACGACGCGCTCGACCGGGCAGCCATGGAGTTCGGCACCGACTGAGGGCCCGTCGCGGAGTGTCCTCGCTAGGGTGGCCGGCCATGGACTCCACCAGCGGTCTCACCGGGCGCGACCTCGTCGCCACCCAGTATGCCGACACGACCAACCTGCGTACGCGCCGCGACGTGTGGGGCCCTGGCCCGGAGGGCGTCTCACCCGTCGACGTGCTGCGCCACCAGGTCGTGTCGTCGGCTGCCCGACGCGTGATCGAGACCGGTTGCGGCACAGGACCCTTCGCCCGTTCTGTGCTCGACCGGGCGCCCGGACTGCACTACGTCGCGACCGACCTCTCCCCTGCCATGGTCCATGCCACCCGTCACCTCGGGGTGGCGGCCGAGGTCGCGTCGGCCGACGCCCTGCCCTTCGCCGACGGCTCCTTCGACGGAGCAGTCGCAGCCTGGATGCTCTACCACGTGCCCGACCTCGACGAGGCGCTTCGAGAGCTGCGGCGGGTCCTTCGTGACGGTGGCACCCTGCACGTCACCACGAACGGCCGAGAGCACCTCGGCGGGCTGCTGCGCGAGGCGGGCGGCGACCCGCTGGCCACCCAGTTAATGTCCGAGAACGCCGCCGAGATCCTCGGCCGGCACTTCCGCCATGTCACCCAGCGCGACATCGAGACGCGTGCGACGTTTGCCGACCACGACGCCGCGTGCGCCTACCTCGCCACCTTCTCAGCCGCCCTCGCGCAGTCCCTCCCCTACTTCGAGGGCCCGCGCACGTATGCCGGCCACACCGCTGTCCTCTCGGCCCACTGACACCCCCCGCCCGGCTCGCCAGCTCGTGCGTCGTCGAAACGATTTGTGAACCGCATACAAAGTCAGGCGCCGCCTCCGCCTAGGGTGGCAGCGTGAGCGGACGGCGGCAGCACCCGAGCGAGGCGACCTCACGCGCCGTCGAGCGCAGCGCGGGCGAGCTGGCCACCCTTGCGTCGCAGCGGATGGAGGAGCACCTGCGGTGGTACCGCGACCTCTCCGCCGAGGAGCGCTCACAGGTAGGGCTCGTGGCTCAGGCCGGCATCTCTCAGTTCATCGCGTGGTTCCACCAGGAGGAGAGCCACCCGCCATCCCCAATGTCGATCTTCGCGAACGCGCCGCAGGAGCTGACCCGTTCAGTGAGCCTGCGCCACACCCTCGACCTCGTGCGCACCGTCGTCGACGTCGTCGAGTCGCGGGTCGAGAGCCTGGCCGCCGCCGGGGACGAGCAGCTGCTGCGGGAGTCGGTGCTTCGCTTCTCCCGCGAGATCGCCTTCGCTGCGGCCGAGGTCTACGCCGGGGCTGCAGAGGCTCGCGGCGCGTGGGACGCCCGGCTCGAGGCGCTCGTCGTCGACGCCGTGCTGCGTGGTGAGGCCGACGAGTCGATGCAGTCGCGGGCCAGCGCCCTGGGGTGGGGCGAGGTCGCCGACGTCACCTTCGTCGTCGGCACCACGCTTGCAGTGGCGGGCGGCGCAGTCCCAGCCGTCGACGACCTGCGCCGGTCGGTGCGGCAGCACGGGGTCGAGGCGCTCGCCATCGTGCAGCGCTCGCGGCTGATCGCGATCCTCGGGGGCACGCGTGACGCAGCCGGCGTCGTCGAGGCGGTCGCCGACTGTTTCGGGCCCGGACCGATCGTGTTGGGTCCCACCGTGCCGCACCTGTTCGCAGCGGGTCGTTCGGCGCGAGCCGCCCTGAGCGGCCTGTCGGCCGCGGCGGCGTGGCCCGGCGCGCCACGGGTGATCGAGTCGGACGCGCTGCTGCCCGAGCGAGCGGTGGCGGGCGACCTGCCCGCGAGGCGCATCCTGGTGGACCGGGTGCACCGCCCCTTGGGCGCAGCCAGCCATGCGCCGCTGCTCGCAACCGCCACGTCCTACCTCGAGAGCGGTGGCTCGCTCGAGGCCACCGCGCGGGCGCTCTTCGTGCACCCCAACACCGTGCGTTACCGCCTCGGACGCATCGCCGACGTGACGGGCTACGACCTCACGACCCCTCGCGAGGCGTGGACGGTGCGGATCGCCCTGGCACTCGGCCGGCTCGCCGCACCACCGGCCGCGGCGCCGAGATCGCGCGCGCCCGTGTCGCTGGCTTTGGAGGAAACCTCCAAGCTATCCCGGCCGACTTCGTGACATTCGGTGGCGAGGTCCGGGACGGTAACCGGGAAGGGTGGAGTGCGTGCTAGCGATCGTGTGCCCCGGACAGGGCTCCCAGACCCCCGGCTTCCTCACTCCGTGGCTCGAGCTGGACGGGGTGCGCGAGCAGCTGACCGCCCTCGGGAAGGCGGCCGGCCATGATCTCGTCGCGCACGGCACCGAGTCCGATGCCGAGACGATCAAGGACACTGCAGTCGCGCAGCCGCTCATCGTCGCGGCCGGCCTGGTGACCGCCTCGGCCCTCTTTCCCGAGCGTTCGCTGCTCTCGGCGACCCACGCGGTGCTCGCCGGGCACTCCGTCGGCGAGCTCACGGCCACGGCCCTTGCGGGCGTGCTCACCGACGAGGAGGCGATCTCCCTCGTCGCGACCCGCGGTCGAGCCATGGCTCAGGCCAGCGCCGTCACGCCGACCGGCATGGCCGCCGTCCTGGGCGGCGACCCTGGTGAGGTGCTGGCAGCGCTGGAGGCGCACGGGCTCACCGCCGCCAACGTCAACGGCGCCGGTCAGGTCGTCGCAGCCGGCACCCTCGAGCAGGTCGAGGCGCTCCGTGGCGAGGCCCCGGCCAAGGCCCGGGTCATCCCGCTCCAGGTGGCCGGCGCGTTCCACACCCACCACATGGCTCCGGCCGTCGAGGCCCTCGCTGCGGCTGCCGGCAACGTGGCCCCGTCCTCGCCCGCCACCCGCCTGCTCTCCAACGCCGACGGGGCCAGCGTGTCCGACGGGCCGGACGCCCTCGACCGGCTCGTGCGCCAGGTGAGCAACCCGGTGCGCTGGGACCGCTGCATGGAGACGATGCTCTCGCTCGGTGTCACCGGCCTGCTGGAGCTCGCACCCGCCGGCACCCTCGTGGGCCTCGCGAAGCGCGCCATGCCCGGCGTCGAGACCCTTGCGGTGAAGACGCCCGACGACCTCGAGGCGGCCCGCGCCCTCATCCAGACGCACTCGCGCACCTCGTGACCTCATGACTGGCGCCGCGACCCCGACAGGGGGCACGCTCGTGGTGCGGACCGCACCGGACGGGGAACCCGTCGTCCGTGGACCGCACCAGCGCCGCACGACCCACCTGACCCCTCACCCCCGAGAAGGCCTCACGTGACATCCTCCAGCACCGTGCCGACGCCCAAGGGCACCGGCACCCTCGTCGACCACGGCGGCTCGCGCCACTCGCGCATCATCGGCGTCGGGGCCTACCGCCCCGCCCGCGTCGTCATGAACTCCGAGATCGTCGACAAGATCGACTCCAGCGACGAGTGGATCCGCGAGCGGTCGGGCATCATCAGCCGCCACTTCGCAGCGGACGACGAGAGCGTCATCGACATGGCGGAGGCGGCGTCGCGGCAGGCGATGGAGCACGCCGGCATCTCGCCGGAGCAGATCGGCTTCGTCCTCGTCGCCACGGTCACCCACCCGTACCAGACGCCCGCAGCTGCACCCGAGCTCGCGTCCCGTCTCGGCTCGACGGCCCCGGCCATCGACATCTCGGCCGCGTGCGCGGGCTACTGCTACGGCGTCGCGATGGCCAGCGACATGGTCAAGGGCGGGTCGGCCGACTACGTCCTCGTCGTCGGCGTCGAGAAGCTCAGCGACTTCACCGACCCCTATGACCGCGGCAGCGCCTTCATCTTCGGCGACGGCGCCGGGGCCTGCATCGTCGGGCCGAGTGACACTCCCGGCATCGGCCCGACCGTGTGGGGCTCCGACGGCACCCAGCGCGACGCCATCACGCAGAAGCAGGCCTGGACCGACGTGCGCGAGTCCTGGCAGTCCGCGCAAGCCGACAAGAACGTCTGGCCCGCCATCGGCATGGCCGGGCAGACCGTGTTCCGCTGGGCCGTCTGGGGCATGGCCCCCGTCGCGCAGCAGGCCATCGACAAGGCCGGTATCAAGGCCGACGACCTCGACGCCTTCATCCCGCACCAGGCGAACATCCGCATCATCGACGCGATGGTCAAGCAGCTCAAGCTGCCGGCCGACATTCCGGTCGCCCGCGACATCGTCACCACCGCCAACACCTCGGCCGCCTCGATCCCGATCGCGACGACGCGGATGCTGGCGGAGAAGGAGATCCCGAGCGGCGGGCTCGCGCTGCAGATCGGCTTCGGCGCCGGCCTCGTGTATGCCGCGCAGGTCGTCGTGCTGCCCTGAGCCCTCACGCACGGGGAGCCACCACCACACTCCCGCCGGTCCCGACGGGTCATTCGGGCCACGGAACGACATCCGCCACGCACACCACAACACAAGGAGCAGACAGATGGCTCAGTCCGAGCAGGAGATCCTCGAGGGTCTTGCCGAGATCGTCAACGAGGAGACCGGCCTCGACACCGCGTCCGTCGAGATGGACAAGTCCTTCACCGAGGACCTCGACATCGACTCCCTGTCGATGATGACCATCGTCGTCAACGCCGAAGAGAAGTTCGGCGTGCGCATTCCCGACAGTGAGGTCAAGAACCTCAAGACCGTCCGCGACGCCGTCACGTACATCAACGGCGCGCGGGTAGACGCGGCGCGGGCCCTTCTCGCGCAGGTTGTCCCACTGGTCGAGCAGGGTCCACACTCCACC
>NZ_JBYTCI010000020.1:0-74709 GCF_058790095.1 Terrabacter sp. FW104-15G4B
GTGCGCGGGCGGGCGGGTCCGCGTCTGAACGGGTAGCTCCACGCCTGCGCCGGCGTGAAAGGCTGAGGGCGTGTTTCGTCTACCTGAGGCCTGGGTGTGGGACTTCTGGCTCGTCGACGACGGCGAGCAGTACCACCTGTTCTTCCTCTACGCGTCCCGCGCGCTGCGCGACCCGCACGCCCGGCACTTCCGGGCGTCGGTCGGGCACGCTGTGTCGGCCGACTTGGTCAACTGGGAGCGGGTGGTGGACGCGCTCGTGCGCTCGGATGCGCCGGCGTTCGACGACCTCGCGACGTGGACCGGGTCGGTCGTGCGGCATCCGGACGGGCGGTGGTTCATGTTCTACACCGGGGCGAGGCTCGACCCGGCGTACGGGGCGAACATCCAGTCCATCGGGTATGCCGTGTCCTCCGACCTCTACGTGTGGGACAAGGCCCCTGGGCCGGTGCTCTCGGCGGACCCGCGGTGGTACGAGAAGTACGCCGACGGGCAGTGGCACGACGAGGCCTTCCGCGACCCGTGGGTGCTGCCCGACCCGGACGGCGACGGGTGGCACATGCTGATCACGGCGCGCGCCAACCACGGTGAGGGCTACGACCGTGGCGTCGTCGGGCACGCGTGGTCGCCGGACCTCGAGAACTGGGAGCTGCGCGAGCCGCTGACGTCGCCGGGTCAGGGCTTCGGGCAGCTCGAGGTGCTGCAGCCCTTCGTCGTCGACGGCCGGCAGGTGCTGCTCTTCAACTGCCTCGTCGGCGACATGCCGGAGGCGGCACGCGCCGGGGGCGCGACGGGCGGGGTGTGGATCGCTGACGCGAAGTCGCCGCTCGGTCCGTACGACATCGCCGGAGCGCAGGTCATCGACGACCCGTCGCTCTACGTCGGCAAGTTCATCACCGACCGCGAGACGGGCGAGACGAAGTTCCTCGCGTTCGTGCACGACCGCGACGGCGCCTTCGTCGGCGAGATCACCGACCCGTATGCCGTCTCCTGGGACGGCGACCGCCTGGCCTTCTCGCCGCTGAGCCGGTGATGGCTCAGCGGCGCTGAGCCCCGGGCTCGTTGTCGCGGGGTGGTACTGGGCCGGACTGATCTCGGCGCAGCCGTTCTCCTGTCGCGGGGGCAGCGGCGGTGGGATCGTGTGCGGATGAGGGTGCTCTTCGCCGCAGTGCCCGCCCATGGACACACCTATCCGCTCGTGCCGCTGGCCGTCGCGTTCCAGAGCCTGGGCGCGGACGTGCTCTTCGCCACCGGGTCGCAGTTCCAGGACCGGTTGCCCGTGCCGACTGCCCTCGGCGCCGAGCCGGGCTGGCGTCTGGTCGACGGGCACGCCGAGGCGTTCCGGGACCGGCCTGGCGGCCGGCCGCCCGACGACGACTTCGCCCGGCTGCTCTTCGTCGACATCACCAGCCCGCACCTGCTCGAACCGACCAGCACGGTGGTCGAGCAGTGGCGTCCGGACCTCGTCGTCGTCGAGCAGACCAACGTCGCGGGACTCGTCGCGGCCAAGCGGATCGGTGCGCCGACGGCCCTCTTCAGCGTCGTCGGCTGGGGGCCGCGGTGGGACGGCGTCTACCGGGCGGCGATCGAGCGGTGGGGCGGCGAGCTGCGCGGCAGCGACGGCTCAGCGGTGTCGGCCGTGACCGACCTCGTGGACGTCTACCTCGAGGCGCACCCGGCCTTCCTGCGTGAGGCGCGAGTGGGGTCGGACGACGCCGCCTTCGGGTCCCAGCCGCCGTTCCCGACCCTCGACCTGGCACCGCACGCGTGGTCCGAGTCCGGTCCGCCGGTCCCGGACTGGCTGACGAGGGACCGCGTTCCCGGCGATCCACCGAGGGTGCTGCTCACGCTCGGGACGATCTTCGGCAACAGCGCGACCCTGCTCGCGGTCGCCGACGAGGTGGCGGCTGCAGGCTGCGAGGTCCTCGCTGTTACCGGTCGGGCCGGCTCGGCCGACGAGGTCAGCCACGAGCATGTGTCGGTGCACGTCGAGTCGTTCGTCGACCAGGTGTCGGTGCTGGGCCACGTCGACCTCGTGGTGCACCACGGCGGCTCGGGGACCGTGCTCGGCGCCGTCCAGCACGGGCTGCCGCAGGTCGTCGTGCCGCAGGGCGCAGACCAGTTCTGGAACGGCAACCGTCTCGTCGAGCAGGGCGCTGCCCGGGTCGTGCTGCCCGGCGCAGCGCCCGGCAGCGTCCGCGCTGCGGTCACCGCGCTTCTCGACCCGGTCGCACCCGAGAGGGCGGCCGCGCAGCGCCTGCAGGCGCAGCTGGGCCGGCTGCCCGAGCCCGACGCCGTGGCAGCGGAGCTCATCCGCCGCTGGGGCGCCTGACCTCCGGTCCCATCCAGAGCTGGGGCGGGACGGGGGTGCGTCGGCGAGATCACCGACCCGTATGCCGTCACCTGGGATGGCGATCATCTGCAACTCACCTTGGCCATCGACAGCCGGCATGTGATCGCTTGAGGCGATGAGCCGTGGGCACTAGCCGAAGCACTCCTGCTCTGGCCGATCATGAGCCCGTCGAACGACCGCGTTCTGCCTCGGTGTGCGGGCGAGGTGGCCAGTGCCGAACATCTGAGCTGCGAGAACAGCCCGGCTGCGCCGATGAGCCCCCAGCCCGCTCCCTCCGATGACGACCCGGGCGACCAAGCGGCGCCCGACACTCACGGAACTCAGGCCGGGAACCCGATCTCAAGACCACCGCTTGGTTAGGGTAACGCTCATGATGTCGGAGTCCCTCCTATGAAAGCCGCAGACGAACTTCTTGGCGCTGTCTTCAACAAGGATCACCGCTACGTCATCCCCAACTTTCAGAGGCCCTACGTATGGGATGAGGCGAAGAATTGGCTACCGCTGTGGGAGGACCTTCGTAAGGCGGCGGAAGGAGCAGAAAAGGGGTCCGGGCACCCCGAAGATGAAACCCCCTCAGAGTACTTCCTTGGGGCATTTGTCACGCAGTCCCGCAGCCCCGTTCCCAGGCGCACGCAGATGTCAATGGTGATCGACGGACAACAGCGACTCACTACTTTCCAGGTCTTTCTCGCGGCAGCCCGTCGGGTTGCCGTCGAGCTCGACGCCGTGCACGCAGCCGACAGTTTCGCCGCCTTGGTACGCAATCGTGTAAGCCAGGACACTGACCACCCCGAAGACCGCTATAAGGTGGTGCCCTTGGCCCACGATGCACCCGCATTCGAATGGGCGGTTCGTGACCCTGGTCATGCTGCCACGGTGCCGGACAGACATCATCGTCTGGCTCGCGCGTCGCACTGGTTCGAGAGCGCCTTGCGAGACTGGGTGGCGGAAGCACCGTCGGCGAGCGAACGGCTCGACTTTCTGCATTTTGCAGTGGAGAACCGGATCAAAGTCGTAAGCATCTACTTGGATCCGACGGATGACCCGCAAGTCATTTTCGAGGCGCTGAACCATCGAGGAGTTCGTCTCGATGCGGCCGACCTGGTGAAGAATTTCCTATTCCAACTCCTGGACCGGCAAGGCGATCACCATCTAGAGGGCGAGCTCCTAACATCGCACTGGTCCGTCCTCGATAGTGACCGTTGGCGCTCAGAAGTGACGACCGGGCGCATCAAGCGGGTGCGTGTGGATAGCTTGCTCGCGTACTGGCTCGCGGCGCAGCGTGGCGAGGAATCTTCGGTCGAACATCTCTTCGAAGACATCAAGCGCTGGATGCGTACCTCGCACATCCGTGCCGCCGACGTGATCCGAGACATACGCGTCTACGCAGACACCATGGAGCGCCTGCAGCAGCTGCCAATGACATCCTCGGTGGCCCAGGCCTTGGACCGGCTCGACGCCACAGGAACGACCACCCCATGGCCATTGGTCTTGTTCCTTCATGCGACTCGTGAAATTCCGCAAGAGCAGGCTGAGATTGGGACGATGGCAATCGACTCCTTCCTCATGCGGCGAGCCATTTGTCGACTCACAACGAGTGACTACAACCGACTGTTCGGCAGCCTGCTCGGATCCATTAAAGCGGTGGATCCGCGGCACGCTGGAGACGCTCTCGTAGAGGGCCTGGCCGCTCAGACTGCCCCCAGTCGCATGTGGCCCGATGATGCGCAATTCGCCAGGGCCCTGGGCAACCACAACTTGTACAACGACGTAACTCGCCCTCGACTGCGCTCCTTCCTTGTCGGCCTCGAAAATGCTTTGCACACCAGTCGAAGTGAGCCTGCGCTGCCTCACCGCGCGGCAGCCAAGCACTTGACCATCGAGCACGTCATGCCCGTCAAGTGGGAGGCTCATTGGGGATTGCCAACAGGCGCGACTGAGGACGAGCAAGTCCGGCGGCAAGAGGCCGTGCACCGGCTTGGCAACCTGACACTGGCGACGCAGAGCTTGAATTCGAGTCTAAGCAACGAACCGTGGGCCAAGAAGCGGCAAACGCTACAGACACACAGCCTTGCGCGTCTCACCACGGCTTCTATCCTGACGAGCCCAGAAGGAGTGCACGGGTTCTCGCAAGAACAATGGACCGCCGAGTGGGACGAGCAACGAATTTCGCTCCGGGAGAAGGCGCTGGTTCGAGAGGCTATGCGCACTTGGCCGCGATCAGGCATTGTTCCACCTAATTTGGCATCTGTTAAGGAAGTGGAGCGCGGGGAGATCGCAGTGGGTGATTCCGCCCCGCTGCTGGTTCCAGCCCAGCGACAAAGCATGACGCATGACGTTCAGGGCGATCTTCTGCCCCTGATACAGCGCGGGCTCGTGGCCCCCGGAGATATCTTGCGGCACACCAAAGTACGAAGCGGCCGGACGTACACCGCGACCATCACTCCTTCGGGAGGCCTGGACACCGTCCTTGGCCCCTTCCGCGCACCGTCCACCGCGTTGACCAAGATGCTTGGCAGCTCGGTGAATGGGTGGATCACTTGGACTCACATTCCTTCCGGAAAGACATTGGCCGAACTGCGCGAAATGCTGCGGCGAGAGTGATGCACTGGTAGCCGGCAGGGACTTTGGACGCCTTCCTCACGCGGGCGTCTGCCTAACGGCCGAAGCCAACGTCTAGTCGTTCACCAACGGTCAGCAACGCGCCCGGGCCACTGGCTGAGTCGTCCCGTCCCGAACCCCCTCAGCCGCGAGGCAGAGTCTCAACCGCTGAGGACGAAATGGAGCGGTCAGGCGCGTGGCGAAGTCCTGAACCCCACCACTACCCAAGTCAGATGATGGCCGCCAGTTCAGACCCGCATGGCTGAGCCAGCACGGCGCCTCGCAGGTGCGGTCAAATAATGGTTCGTTGAGGCAACTGCGCAGGCTCGCATGGCAAGGTGCAATCGCGCCCAATTTTCGTCGCGAGACGAACGTCGCTTGGCCGTGATACCCGCCGCCGAGTTTCCCCACGGGCAGACGGATGACCGTTTGGGGCGCTGCCGCCATGGCGCTGGTGTTCGAGCCGGCGAGTTGGGTCGGCTGGCTGTCGATCTACCTGGCCAGCCGCTGACTGAGTGGTGCGGGGACCCTCATGGGTTCCCGCACCTGCTCGCGCGGATGCACCCACACCCTCGAGCTGCTCGCAGGGCGGCGCGATGTGACCGCACGCAGGGCAGAAGCCGACCAGCTGGCGCGCTCGTCACGCTGCACCGACAGGCCACACTCCCGGGCGAGAACCGGCCAACGGCGACAAGCCCAGTGCCGCCACGAGGCGCGCTGCAGCGGTCCGGCAGCCCACCGCTCATACGAGGCCGGTGACCAGCGAGCCCACACCACCGCGACCTCGGCAGGGACGACCCAGCCAAGGATGAGCAGCCGGATCGCCGCCGGTTGGCCGTTCGGGAGCAGCCGGACGGCCAACGCTAGCCCCGCGACGGAAACGGCCCAGCGCAGGTGCCGGTACGTCCAGCGCACGACCGCCCAGACGAGGACCGCACTTACTCGCAGTGTCGAGCGAGCCTGCCCCGCGACGGTTCCTAGGCTCGGGAAACCACGCGAACGTGTCAGACCACCCAGGGTTGAGGCACGCATTACGCCGCCCCCTTGGCCTGGCCAGAGGAGGCACCGGACTGGCCGAACTGGCTCGACTGGCCGGGTGCGACCATCGACTCCGCCCGGAAGGACCACGAGATCCGGCCTCGGCCCATCGAGGTCTCCTCGATCCACGGCAGCGCCGTCAGACCGGTGAACTCGACCGGCGTCCACGGGAACGGCGTCTTGTTCTCCGGAGGAACCGGCTGCACCTTCGCGAAGAACTTCACCGTCACCGCGGTCTCGCGCTTGCTCGCCTCCTCGTCGGCGTCCAGTACGGTCACCGACCACACGAGCAGGCCCGTCTCCTGGTCCACCTGCTGCGGCCGCGACCCATCCGCGCGCTTCTCGGCGTTGAAGTCCAGGACCGGCTCGACCGAGCCCTTGAGGAACGCACCGTTCGGGAACACGTCGCCGAAACCGACCTTGAACCGCTTCTGCATCGCCATGACTGCTTCTTGTCCAGTCGTCTAGAGCAGTTGCTCCATGACAACAGTAGAGCACTCATCTAGACAAGTGGCAAGAGACGACGCTAGTTGGCCGGGAACCGGTACTCGAGAACGTAGCTCGGGGCCGCCTTCACCGTGTCGGTCAGTTCGACCGGGGAACCATTGGTGTCAAAGGCGATTCGTCGCACGGTGAGTACTGGCGTACCGGCTGGCAGACGGAGCCGGCGACGCTCCTCAGGCGATGGCATGCGTGCAGCGACCTCCTCGGAGAACTCAGCCAGCTCATGGCCAGCCTCCTCGATTCGTGCATAGATGCCGCCCGGACCGGTGTCCGCCTCCTCGATCGCGATTCCCTTCGCAATCGACAGCGGCACATACGAAGACGCCAACTCGACCGGCTGGCCATCCATCAGGTGTCGACGTCGACGTGCGATCACCCTCGACCGAGCCGGAAGGGTCAGGGCCTCGCGCACATCGCCAGACGCCGCCTCACGCCCAACCTCGATCTCGTCGACCGACGGGACGCCGACTCCCTCGGCCTCAGCGATGAAGGCAGCCTGCCCAGCCTCTCGATGCCGCCGAGCGAAACGGTCAGAGGCAACTCGGCGCACCAGGGGACGCTCCCGGACAAACACACCGCGCCCATGCTCAGCAACCAGCAGCCCCTCGGCGCTCAACTCCCCCAACGCCTGTCGAACAGTCATGCGTGCAACGCCGAATTGCTCCCTCAGTTGAGTCTCGGAGGGCACCCTGTCACCGGGCGCGATTCGGCCCGACCCGATTGCCTCACGCAGCGCCGTTGCGATCTGCTTGAAGGCAGGAGTGTCCGAGGTCTTGTCGACCTGGCCCAACTCCAGCATGGTCACTCCTCCAGACGTCTGTAGTACCTACACTTTGGCAGATGAGCACCCCCGACGTCACCGAGACTCCGCGGCACTCGGTAAGCGTTGCCGCCGCGATCTTCGACGAGAGCGGAGAGAACGTCCTGCTCATCCAGCGCCGCGACAATGGCCACTGGGAACCCCCAGGGGGCGTCCTCGAGCTCGCCGAAACCCTCGAGATAGGCCTGCGGCGTGAGGTGGCCGAGGAGACCGGCCTCGCAATTACGGTCGAAGCCCTAACGGGCGTCTACAAAAACATGCGCAGAGGCATCGTTGCCCTCGTGTTTCGATGTCGGTCGATCGGTGACCCTGAAGCGTCTACGAGCGAGGCGGCCGCCGTCCAATGGCACCCGCTTGAGTCGGCTCTCAGCCTCCTGGACGAGGCGTACGCGATCCGTATCAGGGATGCGTTCGAGCAAAAGCCGGCCCAAGCACGCGCACACGACGGGAAGCAGTTGTTGCCTGACTTTCAGTGAAGGTCCTCAGCGAACTTGAGGGTGACCTTCAGCTGGTGGCCCCACCCGTAGTCGCCGCTCTCCCTGTGAATTCGACCCAGCACAATCCCTGGCGAAACACCTACATCCGAGGCAAAACGCCTCACGGCGGCGATGTTTCGCCCTCTAGGCAAGTCGATCGCGACGTCGGGAGGGATGAGGGTGTCGACAGCAAAATTGTCGGCCTCTTCCTCCTCATTACTAGCCGACTGGCCATTCTCATGGTCGATGAAGACAGCAGTTCGTGGATGGAGCAGTACGTGGCCCAGTTCATGAAACAGGGTGAACCAGAACTGATCGTCCTTCTTTCCCCGCAGAGACAGCTGAACGATGGGATTGCCGTGCACCCACCTCGTGGCTCCATAGCAACGAGTGCCAGCGATGTCCGGGACAAAGACCACGGCCACACCCACCGAACTGGCCAGCGACTTCAACTGAGACTCCCACTCGCCCACGCTCTTGCGTGTCAGCGCGCGCAGGTCCGGAATGACCTGAGTGAGCGCCTCACGGTCGTAAGGAGCCAGGGAGAGCTCGTCCGCCTTGATCTCGCCGAGGCGCAACCAGGTGGCAATGGCCTCAGCCGAGGCATCATGCGCTTGCGACTGCCTATACGCAGCTTGGGGCGCCAGCCACACCTTCGACCACGAAGAGAAGTCTGCGACCTTGAAGAACCGCAGGATCTCCCCCACCACGCCGGACTTGTCGGTCGCGTCCGCGGTGAGCCAGCCTCGCTTCCGCAACTCCACCAGAGGAAGCGAACTGAACTTTTCGAACTCCGCTGCCCACTCCCGCTCGCTCGCCAACCGCGCGAGGTCGCCACGGTAGAGAGCTTCATAGCTATTCCAGATGCGGGCAGGGATCCCAGTCACTGACTCGACCTTGAGCGCAACGTCCTGGGACAGAGGTGCGACTCCGTTAAGGAGAAGGCTGACGTGCTTCGGGGACACGTTGAGTCGGCGCGCAAACTCAGCCTGACTCATCGCGCTCTCATCCAACCACTCGCGAATGAAGTCTCCGGTCGGCACCGCATAGTTCGTCTTGTGGCTAGCGATCGACACCATCACACCTCCCCGGCACTATCTCTCTCAGTGGTAATCGACTATTTCTACAATTCGGACGCTTGTCGCCGCGGCGTCCTTCGCCATCTCGCTCAACGGTTCCAACACGATCCGTTGGTTGGCTGTCAGGTGCCCGGCGAGCTGGCCTGACCGATCTCCGTTGAGCCAGTGCCACTTTCCGACGCCGTCGAGCAGATCCTGCACGCTCGCCGAGGCCTCAATCTGCTTGAACCGCTTGCCGAGCGCCTTTCCCGCAACTTCTCCGAGCTCACGCCGTGCACGCCGGTCGTCCAGGCAGGCGCGTTCGAGGTCAGCGCTAGCGTACTCGACATCCACGACTTGTCCTTTACCTATCTGGTAACGCCCACCATGTCACCAACGTTCCCCGCGGGCAAACGCCCCCGGCGGATGCGCTCCGCAGTCCCGACAGGCCGCGGTGCCCCACGTTGGCCGGGGGGCGGCCAGCCAACCGGAGCTGAACTGCTGGCAGCAGCTCGCGCAGAACCTACCGCGGTCCTCGCGTGGCGGACGCGTCACGCCCATGCATGCCAGAGGGCTCCGTCCGGGCTAGGGTGCGGCAGGTGAGCCAGACGCCGTCGACGCCCCCCTCCATCCAGGACATTCTCAAGGACTCCTCGCACTCGCTGGTCCTATTCAGATCTAGCGAGATTGCGGCGATCAAACTCTTCTGGAAACGGGATAAGCCGTACCTCACGTGTCTGGCGAGCGACAAGGAGCGCCCCGCAAAGCCAGAAGAGATCGTCCGTCAGCTGTATATCCACCGACTGATGGAAGATTATGGCTACCCGAAGGATCGAATTGCGGTTGAAAAACCGGTGTACTTCGGCAGCTCCGTTCATGAGAAGGCTGCTGACATCGTCATCTCGGACAAGGATGACCCAACCAGTGCTTACATCATCGTCGAAGTCAAGCAAGCCAAGCGCAGCGATGGCTTGGAACAGCTGAAAAGCTACTGCAATGCCGAAGGCTCTCCCATTGGTGTCTGGACAAACGGCGGCCAAGCCATCTATCTACACCGTGAAGAGCGCAATCTATTCCGTAGCTTGAACGCGTTGCCTCGAGCGGATCAATCCCTCTCCGAGTTGATGGAGTCTCGCTGGACACTTGCGGATTTGGCGGCGAATAACCGCCTCGTCACGGAGAGGATGACCCTAAAAGGCGTCATCCTCGACATGGAGAACCTTGTCTTGTCCAACGCTGGTGTTGATGCATTCGAAGAGGTGTTCAAACTCATCTACGCCAAGCTCTACGATGAGTGGTCGGCTGCACGCGGAGGTCGCAACAAGTACCTCAGGTTTCGAGTGGGTGGCGCCACCCCTTCCGAATTTTATGAGCGTATTGACGCTCTATTTCAGTCAGCCAAGCGTCAGTGGCCAGGCGTATTCTTTGCGGACGAGAAGATCGACTTGACGCCCAACCACTTGGTGACTTGCGGCTCATTTCTTGAAGACATAAAGCTCTTCAACTCTAACCTCCAGATCATCGACGAGGCGTTCGAGTACCTGTCTACTGAAGTCGGCAAGGCGAAAAAGGGACAATACTTCACTCCTCGCCACGTGATCGATATGTGCGTGCGGATGTTGAACCCCAATGCGGACGAGAATGTGATCGACACTGCCGCCGGTTCGTGTGGCTTCACTGTCCATTCCATCTTCCACGTTTGGGGTTCAGAATTCACGGCCAATGGCCCCAACGCATGGCAGTCGGAGTACGCTCGCGAACGGGTTTATGGGCTGGATTTCGACAGCCGTTCAGTCAAGATCGCGAAGGCCCTCAACCTGATCGCGGGAGACGGAAAGACCAACGTGTTCCGTGCAAACTCCTTGGACTCCCGCGATTGGGGTGATGATGTTCGCGCAGCACTGACTCCTCGCCTTCGGATCTCTGGGAAAGCGGCGGAGGACCGACGGAATAGAGAACAGTTCAGGTACTTCAATTTCGATCTCGTTCTGACAAATCCCCCCTTCGCCGGCGACCTCAAGGATGGTCGCCTTCTCCATCAATACGACCTCGCCCGTAAAACTGATGGGACCTGGAAGCCAGCGGTTGGGCGTGACATCCTATTCATCGAGCGGAACCTGAACTTCTTGAGGCCGGGTGGCCGCGCCGCCATCGTGCTGCCGCAAGGGCGCTTCAACAATCTGACAGACGACCAAATACGTGAGTATGTGGATGAACGTGCCCGGATCCTAGCCGTGGTAGGGCTACACGGAAATACGTTCAAGCCGCACACCACCACAAAGACGAGCGTCATCTTTCTGCAAACCTGGAATGACGACCCGAAGGCTGGCCCCCTCAATCCGAAAGTGGACGACTACGACGTCTTCTTCGCGGTGAGCGACAAATCTGGTAAGGATTCCCGGGGAGACTACGTCTACCTGACCGACGAGTTTGGTCGCCCTGTACTAGATGCCCATGACCACCTCGTGGTGGATCATGACCTGGACGAGATTGCGCTAGATTTCGCGATCTTCGCAAAGTCCCAGAACTTGTCCTTTGTTGGCGGCACCAATGCCTAACAGCCTCACGGTCCACACGCGAGCCGTCGATCGGCGCCGCCGCCTCGATGCAGAGTACTTCACCTCTCCTTTGCAGAAGGAGGTGCAGGGCATGCTAGCCAACGGACAGGAATGGCTATCTCTGCCAAGATTGTTCACCTCCCTCGCCAGTGGCGGAACGCCTCTGAGACATGACCTCCGGACGGGGGAGGTTCCGTTCCTAACGATCGAATGCATTGAACCACTACTGATAGATACAACACGGGGAAAGCGCGTCACACGCGAGCACCGGAGAGGACCCCTAAGAAGAGCTCGAGTGCGCGACGAAGATGTTCTTGTCACGATCAAGCGCCGGATCGGCATCGCTGCCGTGGCTGGCTTGGACGTTGCAGATTCTGTGGTGAATCAGGACGTTGCCATAATTCGATCTAACGGGATCCTGAAGCCCGAAGTTATGGCGGTCTGCCTAAACAGCCGGATCGGACAAGACCAGGCGCGCCTTATTCAGACCGAGCAGATGAATCCTTACCTGAGCCTCACGTCGTTGCGACGGATACAACTCCCTCGCCTCGATTCACGAACTCAAGACGCGATAGTCGAACACGCACGCCTCAGGGTCGCTCTGCTTGCTGAGGCCCGGAGCGCGATGGCTGAGGCCTCGGACCTGGTCCGCGAAGCGTCCGGCATCCTCGGCCCCAGTGGACACCGCACCTCAGTCAGCTCGATTTCTTCGGTCCGGAAACTTCGCCGTCTAGACGCTGAGTTCATCTGTCGTTCCCCGGTCCTCTTTGACAAGGGGGTGACCCTTCGGCCATTGGGTTCGCCCGCCGTCACCAGCAGACTCACCGCTGGGGTGTCTCCGACGGCCGCTAATCGGGGCGCGTCATCCGTGCCCGTATACAAGGTCGGCGACCTCACCCGCATCGGCCTCGCCGAGTGGCGCGGAGAGCGAGGCAGCTATTCGGACTCGCAGCTTCGTGGAGATCGAGGCTCCGTACGCCGAGGGGACGTCCTTGTCTTGGCGACCGCGCATGACGCGAGATACATCGGCAAGGCAGCGATGGTTCGGACGGAGCCGCCTGAGCCCGACGCGCGCGCGGTAGCTGAACTGATAGTGGTGCGGCCAGCCCGCATGGAGGCGTCGGCAGCTTTGACCATGTTCCTAAACCTGCCGGAGATTAGGATCGCTACCCAGCGCATCGTCCGCGGACAGTCTGCCCACCTCTACCCGACGGATCTGCGGCATCTGCCCGTTCCGGAGTTCACTCGCTCCCTTGAGACTCAAGTGGATGCTCTGGTTGATCGTGCTTGTACGGCACTAAGTCAGAGTTCGAAGGCCCTCCAATTTGCCATCGAATGCGCCGAGGACGCGGTTGGCCTTCCCAGTTCTGGAACTCAGCGCAGCGACAGGGAACACTCCTAGCTCCGTGGCGCACAGTCAGACGTGAAGAGTTTCTGTACTGGCTCAAGCGCGCCTCCGGCGCGAAGAAGCGCGGGACCCCGCGATGGGGACCCCGCGCTCCGGCGCTGGCGCGCCTACGCGCACCCCACCGCACCCCGCGCTAAAGCACGCTGTCGGTACTGAGCCCTACGCTCCGCCCATGCCCTGGACCGAAGTCATTGCCGCCGCCACGGCCATCGTCGGCGTCACGGTGGGCGGCCTCATAACTCGCTGGAACACGTCGGCCGACCGAAACGCCAGGTCGGCGAGCGAGGCTGCGGCCGCAGAGCGCAAGAACGAACAGGAGGCCATCCTGGAACTCCTGGCCGCAGCACGCCTGCTCGCGCACCGAGCCAACGGGTTTCGCATGACCGTAAAACTCATCCAGTCTGAGGCCGCCAAACATCAACGCCGCTGGGGACACATGGTCCCCCTTGACGTCGACGCGGCCTTCGATCGACTTATAGATGCCGATCAGGCGCTGGCGCGAGCCTCGGGCAAGGTCTGGCTGACCGGCGATCCGAAGACGGTTCAACTGACGAATGCGCTGGCTCTCGCAGCCGCAGAAGTGTTCGCCGCCCACACCGACGAGCCTCTCCGTGGCCTCCGCAAGGTCGGCCGCACGTTCCAGCTCCAGTTCACAACGAAAATGCCCGGCGAGCAAAGACGAATCAATGAAGCGAACTGGTCGCTGGGCACGGCCAGTAGGGCCCTCGCCGAGTACGCACGTGAGAAGTACGGCCTGGAGTACGTCGACCTCACGGACACCGGAGAGTCGACCGACCAAGTCACCGGATAGCCGCTCGTTACGCCGCCGACCCGACGCTCCACTGTCCGCGCGCCTCCGGACCGCATCAAGGGCGCTACGCGTCACTCCGTGATGGCCTCCGGCCACCCTTGACCCGGCCACTCCGGCGCGCTGCCCTGCTCCGCTATCGGTTCGGTGGCTCGTCCTGGCCGCCTGACAGACTGCCTGACGACGGCCAGTCATGAACGCCGCCAACCACAGACACCAGTGGACTGTAGCCACGGCGCGCACCACCCGAGCAAACCGCCCGAATGACCTTTGCAAGCAGGGGGTTAGGGTTGGGGTCTTCTTGGCTCCACCAGCAGACGGCCTTGCGCATGGGCGGGGTCGGCGGGTTCTCCGATGCGCCCGAGCCCCCGGCGTGACCAAGAGTGGTCCCAGCGGTCGTGCTGGCGGACGTCAAGCCCCGCCAAGGGACTCACTCGCAGTTCGTACAGACCCTGGAGAGCGGCATCTCCATGAAGCAGGTCGGGCAGACCGCCCCACGGCGAACCTCCGGCGCTGCCGCCCGGGGAGTGCGCTCGCGCACCTCGCGCGTTCGTGTCGTCAGGGTCGGCTGTGCGTCGGCAGGCACGTCGGCTCCCCAGTGGCGGTAGCACTCCAGACGCGAAGCGGCTGCGTGAGTCTCCCGCTCGAGCTCGTCGTGGGTCGGCGTCTGGCCGTAGACACGCAGCACCTCGTCGTAGCCGTCGCCCACGTGCCCGTCCTGCTTGTGCACGACGAGTGACGTGAGCGGTGGCTCCCCGCGGAGGTGGTTGACCTTGGCGAGGTCGACCAGCAAGCCGCCCATCCAGTTCCGCATCGCAGACCTGGTGTGCAGCGACGACCGTCGCTGCACCTCCTCCGCGAGCTCGGAGTAGGTGATGACGGCGTTGTAGCGGCCCGCGGTCTCAACCAATACCTCGTAGGCCTGCTTGGCCCAGTAGGGCTGCGCCACCTTGGGCGTCACATACGTCTCGCTGTCAGACACGGTCAGCCATTCCCTTCCAAGCGTCCATCGACAGAGGACAGTCTCCACCGGCGGCGACCATGCCTTCGAGGCGGTGCTACTCGCGCCAGGGACCCTTCGTGCCCTCCCGGGTTCCCGGCGGCCGAGTCGTGCTCGCCGTAGGGTCGAAGGACCATAGGTAGGGAGGACGTCATGCCGCAGTACAAGGTCGTCGAGCTTCGCGAAGGGATGATCGGCGGGAAGATGTCCGGCGACAAGCTCGAGAAGGTCCTGAACGAGTACGGCTCCAAGGGCTGGTCCCTGAAGGCGATCACGTCCGTTGATGTGAAGGGTCGCGTCGGCCCAGGCGGCGTCAGCGGCATCCTCGTCACCTTCGAGAAGGCCTGACCCAGCCGCGCAACTCATGGGGACGTATGCCGTCAGGCCCGTCCAGCGGCATACGTCCCCAATCGCCTTGGCGCGCTGGGCAGTCGGTGGCCGCCCTTCAGCGGGCGAGCTCTTTGACGTGCTCCCAGAAGTGGTCGCGCAGCATGAAACGCAGCTGCTCCTCGACGTCATATCGGTCGAGCCGCGCGGAGAGGTCGAGGAGCAGGGCGCGGTCGAGGTCGCCCGGGATGAACGGCTTCTGGCTCACAAGGCGCGTACGGTCGGTGGCGCTCGCGGTGATCGACCACGTGGCGATCACCCCACGGCATACCTCGTCGATGAGGTCGAGCTCGCGCTGACCGATCACCGGGGTCGCGGCACGGTCGGCAGTGCCAGCCCCTTCGCTCGCGCTCGACCACACCACGCGGCCCGGCCCTCCCAAGGCGGCAGCGGTCGGCCGTTGCAGCACCTTGCTGCCGGCGAGCACGGCCGGGGTGGGACGCGCAGCGGTGACCACCGCTGGCTCCGGGGAACCGTCGGCCTTCGTCGCGTCGGACGTGCCATTCGAAGCGAGGCGGGGACCCGGGAGGGGCACCTCCACCTCCACCGCCGCGGCCGCGGCCGACAGGGCGACCTCGGTCTCCGGCTGCAGCTGCCGCACGTGCACGGTCTCGTCGATGACGGACCCGTCCAGCACAATGAGGTCGTCGGACTCGCGAATCAGGTGGCGTGAGACCGCATGTGGCTTCCCCGACTGGTCCGGCACGGCCATCAGCACCACCTGCATGCCGTGGCTCTGAGCCTCCTCCACCGCCTCGCTCAGGTCGTCGTCCCCCGAGACCAGGTAGATGACGTCGACCGAGCGGTTCCGGCCGTGCGCCGCAAGGTCGAGCCCGATCCGAAGGTCGACACCCTTCTGCTCGCCCTGCGGAGACGTGCGGCCGAGGCGCAGCTTCACCCGCGGCAGCATGCCGATGGCTTCTTGCGTCGAGTCCGGCGTGCCTCCGGCCCGGTTGCCCGAGTCGTACCAGTGCAGCCGCAGCATCGGCAGGCCGCTCGCGCTCTCCGCATCGGCGATGAGCCGCGACACGAGATCGGGATACGAGACGACGATGCCCTTGCGCAGGGACGTGCCGGTCACGCGCGTCGCCGCGGCGGCCAAGAGGTAGCCGACGTCGACGTAGAGCGCGCAGTAGGACCGCATCTGTGCAGAGTCTCACGGAGGGGAACGAAAGCCGCGCCGAAGCGGCGCAAGTCGGGCGGTCCACTGCAAAGACGCGGTCAGCCGCGGTCGGCAGAAACGACTCGGGAGCGGACATCCTCATTTGCAAACATCTGAGACAGAGCGACCGTATCCTTCGGGGGCACTCAGGGACCCCAGGGAGAATAATGAAGCTCTACACGCGCGCCGCCATCGCCGCGCTCGCCATCACCGCAACACTCGGCGGCTGCGCCGGCACCGAGCAGCCGACCGTGACGCCGATCAAGCTGGTGGACGCGGCAGCCACACCGTCCGCGCCGCCCATCACCACCTCAACCGTCGACCCGGCAGCCGAGCAGGCAGCCGAGCAGGCGGCTCAAGAGGCCGCAGACGCCCAAGCCGCAGCCGAGGCCAAGGCGGCCGCAGACGCCAAGGTCGCGGCCGCAGCACAGGTAGCCGCCGCAGCCAAGGTCAAGGCCGCCGCGGACGCCGCGAAGGCCAAGGCCGCAGCCGCCGCAAAGGCGAAGGCAGCAGCGGCCGCGAAGGCGAAGGCCGTTGCCGCAGCGAAGGCGAAGGCCGCCGCGAAGGCGAAGGCAGCATCGGCCGCGAGGGCCAAGGCGGCTGCGAAGGCGAAGGCAGCCGCCCAGGCAGCTGCCGCTCAGAAGGCCCGGGACGAGGCCGCGGCGGCCGCCAAGCCGGCCAGCAACGTCTACTACGCCAACTGCTCCGCCGTCCGGGCGGCAGGCGCTGACCCGATCTACGCCGGAGAGCCCGGGTACTCCCGCAAGCTCGACCGCGACGGTGACGGCATCGCCTGCGAGTAGCCGCAAGGGCGCCCGGCGCCTCAGTGACCCCACCGCATCGACAGATGTCGCTGGGCACCGAGGCGCCGGCATGCCCGCACCGCGCGCACCCGCTGCCTTCGACCTCGCTCGCCGCGCGCGCGAGAGAACGGTCAGCCCATCAAGTGGCGCTCTAGCGGGGGACAGGTCCCACCGCCCGACATGAAACGGCAGAACGAACACGTCATGAAGTGGACACCGAAACGCGTCATCACCCTCGCCGCCGTGGGCCTCATCGCTTGGGGCGCAAGCTCGGCCACCGGGCACGAGCGCCACTCCACTGCGACGTCGCAGGTCGCCAGCGAGACCCCCAGCGACGCGCCCGGGCCGACGCCCGGCCCGGGCTCCGCCAAGCCCGCTGCCGAGGCCCCCCGCGTCTCCACGCCAACGACTCCAGCGCATACGCCGAGCACGTCAACGCCGTCTGCAACGACGGTGGCCGTCACCGGCAAGGCCGCAGCCGTCCTGGCGGCCCTGCCGGTCAAGGGTCGTGCCCCGATGACCGGCTACACCCGCGAGCAGTTCGGCCAGGCGTGGAGCGATGACGTCACCGTCGCCTTCGGGCACAACGGGTGTGACACCCGCAACGACATCCTGCGCCGCGACCTGCACGACACCGCCCTCAAGCCCGGCACCAACGGGTGCGTGGTCCTGACCGGGTCGTTCACCGAGCCCTACTCCGGCCAGACGGTCTTCTTCACCCGCGGCGCCGGCACCTCCTCCTTGGTGCAGATCGACCATGTGGTCGCCCTGGCCGACGCGTGGCAGTCGGGCGCGCAGCAGTGGAGCGCGGACACCCGCCGCGACTACGCCAACGACCCGCTGGTGCTGCTGGCCGCGGACGGACACCTGAACATGCAGAAGGGCGCCGCGAACGCCGCCTCGTGGCTGCCGCCGAACAAGAGCTTTCGCTGCACGTACGCGGCCCGGCAGGTGGCCGTGAAAGCCAAGTACCACCTGTGGGTGACCCCCGCCGAACGCGACGCGATCGCCCGCGTCCTGTCGAGCTGCCCCGGCCAGCCGTTGCCCACCGACGCCCGATCGTCCACCGCAGCAACGACGCTCAGGTCCGGCGCGACCGCGCCGGCCCCAGCCGCAACCCGCAAGCCCCAGACCCCGTCCAAGCCTGCCGTCAGCACGAAGCCCGCCCCGCCTCCCGCTCCGGCCGGCGACGTCTACTACCAGAACTGCACGGCCGTCCGTGCCGCCGGCGATGCCCCGATCCTCGTCGGCGAGCCGGGATACTCCCGGAAGCTCGACCGTGACGGCGACGGCGTCGCCTGCGAGTAGCGCTTCCCCAAGAAACGTCCCGTCCTCGACCAGGCAACGACGCTTCCGGTGCTGGCGCCCACCTTGGATCCTCGAATGGGCAAGGTGACCGATCCGGGAGGGCCATGAGCACCACCTGCATGCCGTCACTCTGCGCCTCCCCGACCGCCTCGCTGAGGTCGTCGTCCCCCGACAGCAGGTAGAAGCGAGGTTCCCGTCACCTGCGGCGCGGGGACCCACGAGCCGCGAAGCCGGCCGAGCCCAAGGCCGCGAGCCTTGCCGCAAACCGCTGACGAGCCGCGCCGGCCCGCGTGACGATGGGGCTTCGCAGAGTGTCGGTCAAGGAGCGCCGATGACGGAGCACATCGCACAGCCCAGCAGGATCAACTTCTTCCACGGCCGCCTCCTCTCCGCCGGCGACCTCGAGCACGAGCAGCAGCAGGCGCGCGAGCGGCAGTGGATGCACAACCGGTTGCTCCACGGCTACGGCGTCGTCACCGGCCTCGACGTGACCGTCGCCGGCGACCGCCTGCAGGTCTCACCGGGGGTCGCCCTCGACTCCTTGGGGCGCGAGATCGTCCTGGCCGGCACGACGTCCCTCGACGGGAGCGACGTCGTGCACGAGAGCCACGGCCACGTCCAGGTCGTCATCGCCTGGGCCGAGGAGCCGGCCGGTGCCATCCTCGGGCCCGACGGGCCGGTCCCCGACAGCTACGTCGACCGCCCCCTGCTCATGCTCGCCGACCACATGCTGGGGGAGCTTCCCGAGCACGGCGTCCTCCTCGCCCGCCTGCACCGCCGCGACGGCAAGCTGCTCGCCGACCCCTCCGTACGCCGACACCTCCACCGGTAGGTGCATGCAGTCAGTGCGCGGCGCGGTACGCCTCCCAGACCTCC
Organism: Terrabacter sp. FW104-15G4B; assembly: GCF_058790095.1. Classification (NCBI taxonomy): domain Bacteria; kingdom Bacillati; phylum Actinomycetota; class Actinomycetes; order Micrococcales; family Intrasporangiaceae; genus Terrabacter; species Terrabacter sp. FW104-15G4B. Next base: position 19,158 of record NZ_JBYTCI010000020.1, read on the forward strand.
GGGCGCAGGCGGCCGCGGTCGCTCACCGCCACCCCCTCGGCCAGCGCCCAAGCCCGCACGACCGCCGTGCTCGGCGCCGGCTCGGGCACCGGTCCCCGCTGGCGCGAGGCCAGCCATCCGCGAGTCGGCGTGGTCCTCGGCCGCCACCTCGCGCAGCGCCGCCGCGAGGAAGCGGTAGGTCCACTCCTGCGCGAGCGCCCGTGTCTCGGCGAAGACGATCGGCACCGCTGTATAGCGGGCCTGGCACTCCGCGATCGCGTCCGCGACGACCGCGGGGCGCACGTGCGTCAGGCCGAAGACCCGCGAGTAGCGCTCCTCGACCACGACGGCTGCCCGCGGTATGCCGCTCAGCTCGGCGAGCGCATACCTCAGCTTCCCGTTCAGCAGGGAGGAGGTGAGGTCCTCGAGGCTCTTGCGCTCGACCGCGGCGACGACGCGTCCATCGAACTCGACGGCGTAGTCGCCGGCGTCGAGGCGCTGCTTGCGCGTGCTCACCTGCTGGTGGCTGAAGCGCCACGCGTAGCGCGCATACGCGTCGACGACGATCTCGAGCGGGCTTGTTGCGTCAGCCTCCCCGGGCGCGCCGGCCGCGCGAGCCGTCGGGATGCGGACGGCGCGCCTCGCCTGCTTCGCAGTCCGGGCGCTCTGCCAGAAGATGGCCTCGCGGCCCTTCACGTGCGTCAGCACGAACTGCGACCGGCTCTCCTTGGTGCGGTCGAGCACGAGCTCGATGGCAGCGCCCCGACGGACGCACACCCGCGTCGCGACACGCTCCACCACCTCGGCGTCCTCCGGCCATGAGTCGGCCCGGTGGCAGTAGACCTTGCTCGTTCGGGGCCACGTGTTCTTGCTCTTCAGCAGGATCCCGTGCTCGCCCAGTGGGATCCGTACGAGGTACGGCTGTGTGCTCGCCTCGTCCGGGTTGCGGGCGATGAGGAAGTCATCAGGCACGCCCCCATCGTGGCGCACGCCGTAGCTCCCGGCGGGGAAGGCGAAGCTGCTCCGTTTTAGGGAGCAGCTTCCGAGGGGTCGGCGAGACCGTGCTTGCGCGAACCGTCAGTCCAGCGGGTCCCGGGTGGCGGCCCACAGCGCCGCGAGGCTGACGGCGGCCACCAGCCCCCAGAGCACCAGCGAGCCGGCCCAGCGCTGGCCCGCCTCGGACGGGAAGACGTCGACCCACCGGTCCAGCGGGTGCGCGAGGACGATGGCCAGCACCGCCCCCAAGAGTCCGCCGGCCACCACCTCGCCAGGCTCGGCCACACGGCGTCGCATCGCGGCAGCGGCCGCCACGGCCACGAGCGTGAGGCCCACCAGCTGCACGATGATCCCGGCCTTGGCGCCACTCCCACTGCGCAGCGCCAGGGCCACGAGCGCCAGCGCACCCAGAGCCACGACCACTGCCGCGACGACGAACCGCGCCAAACTGCGCCTCCGCAGCGACGTCGGGACCGCCGCCACCGCCTCGCTGGCCGCCTCGTCGAGCACGTATGCCGTCGCGCCCGCCAGGAGCGGAACGCCAACTGTCACAGCGGTGCTCGCCACAGACGTCCCGGTCCAGACCGCAGCCACAAGGAGCAGACCGACCCCAATTCCCGTGAGCACCGCGACGGGCCGCCACGGGATCCCCGTGGCGGGGCCAAGGACTCGCGGCACGTTCACTTCGGCACCATCACGACGCTGTGGCCGTCCGGGTAGCTGCGGACCGGCTGGCTGAGGCCGCCACTCACCGCGAGGCCGTACGTGAGCATCGACAGGGCGAGAGTGGCTGCCCCGGCACGGATGAGCCGGCGCCGGGTCTGGCCTTCCGACCGCCACAGCAGGGCGGCCACTGCGGCGAGGGCGCACAGCGTGACCAGCCAGGCGAGGTACCACCGTGGCGATCCCGTGAGGCTCATGACGGAGGCGTTGTCCGGCGCCGCCAAGGTGAAGTAGCCGAACGGCGCGAAGAGCCGGAACCATCGGGTCCAGGCTGCCGGAGCGGAGTCGCTGCTGCTGAAGGCTCCCAGGACTGCCATGGTCCACACGACCACCACGAGCACGAGTACCGCGGAGGCGGCCCGGAAGCCCCACCACCGTCCGGCAGCGACACCGAGCAGGGTGCCCCCCACCGCGGCGACGACCGAGTTGCCGACCAGCACGGCGGCGATGTCGGCGTGCGAGAACATGCCGTACATCCACTCCGGCGCAGCGAGCGCCGCCGGCCTGACGCCGTAGTAGAGCACCAGCCACAGCACGGCGATCAGGGCCGGCACGACCGCGATGACGCAGAGCGCGGCCGTCCGGTTCGTGGTCGAGGTCGGGGAGGTCTCGAGCAGCTCGCCGGCCCGGGAGGACGACCGTGTGAGGTAGTACGCCGACAGCATCGAGGCGACGCCGACCGTGCTGGCGACGTCCGGCAGGGCGAAGGCCTCGTCCGTCGCCGGACCGGCCGCTCGGATCAGGGCCTCGGTCGTGCCGACGACTCCCAGGAAGGTGCCGGCAATGAGCACCGGGTGCCTGGCCAGGCGGAATACCTCGATCCGAGTGAGCGCGGCTAGAGAGCTTCGGTAGCCGCCGCGCGAGGCGAACGTGGTCGTCACCGCCAGGGCGTTCTGCGGGGTGCTCGTCATGACGCCACCTCGGCCGAGGATGCGGCCTCCGTGGAGGACGCGGGCCCTAGTGCTCGCGGCGCGTTCACTTCGGCACCAGAACGACGCTGTGGCCGTCCGGGTAGGTGCGGACCTCGTGGCTGAGACCGCCACCCGCGGCGAGGGCGTAGGTCACGACCGACAGGGCAAGAACGATGGCACCCGCCCGGATGACGCGGCGCCGGGTGGTTCCCTCCGACCGCCACAGCAGGGCGGCGACCGCGGCGAGGGCACAGAGGGTGAGTAGCCACCAGAGATACCACCACGGCGATCCGGTGAGGGCGAGCACGGAGGTGTTGTCGTTGCTCGCGGTGAAATAGCCGACTGGCGTGAAGAGACGGACCCACCGGTTCCACTCTGCGGGTGCAGCGTTGCCGCCGCCGAAGGCTGCCAACACACCGAGGGTCCACACCGCGACGCCGAGCACAAGCACCACGGAGGCGGCGCGGAAGCGCAACCACCGTCCGGCGGCGACACCGAGCAGGGTGCCGCCGACGCAGGCAACTAGCGAGTTGCCGACGATCACGGCGGCGACATCCACGTGGGAGAAGGGGCCATACATCCACTCCGGAGCGTTCAGGGCCCCCGGGGCAACGCCGTAGTAGAAGGCCAGCCACAGCAGGGCGATGAGGGCCGGGACGACTGCCGTCAGGCAGAGCGCGCCCGTTCGCACCGTTCGCGAGGTCGGGGAGGCCTCGAGCAGCTCGTCGGCTCGGTGGAGCGACCGGGTGAGGTGGAAGGCCGACAGCATCGCGCCAAGCCCGACCGTGAGGGCCAAGACTTGCATCCCGAGGGCGTCACTCGTCGCCCGATCTGCCTGCTGGACTAGAGCCGGGGCTGTGAGGCCGATCCCCAGTGTGACGCCGACTAAGAGCGCCGGGTGCCTCGCGATGCGTCGTGCCTCGGTGCGGAAGAGCGCGGCGAAAGGGCTCCGGTAGCCGCCGCGCGGGGCGAAGGCTGTCGTCACCGCCAGGGCGTGCTGCGGGGTGCTGGTCATGACGCCACCTCCGACGAGGGTCCAGCTTCAACGGACCAGACGGCCCCGAGCGCTCTTCGCGCGTTCACTTCGCCACCAGGACGACGCTGTGGCCGTCCGGGAAGGTGCGGACCTCGTGGCTGAGGCCACCACTCGCGGCCAGGCCATAGGTCATCACCGACAGGGCGAGTGTGATGGCCCCGGCCCGGATGACCCGACGGCGGGTGGCGCCTTCCGAGCGCCACAGCAGCGCAGCCACGACGGCGAGGGCGCACAGCGTGAGCAGCCAGACGGCATACCACCGGGTCGATCCGGTGAGGCTCACCACTTTGCTGTTGTCGGCATTGGTGGAGCTGAAGTAGCCGACCGGGGCGAAGAGGCGGACCCAGCGGTTCCATCCCGGGTGGACCGCATCACCGCTGCTGAACACCCCGAGCACACCGATGGTCCACGCCACGACGCCCAGCACGAGCACCGCAGAGGCGGCCCGGAAGCTCCACCACCGCCCGGCGGCGACGCCGAGCAGGGTGCCGCCGACCGCGGCGATGACCGACTGGCTGACGAGCACCGCGGCGATGTCGGCGTGCGAGAACATGCCGTACATCCACTCGGGGGCATCCAGCACCGCCGGCTTCGGCCCGTAGTAGAACGCCAGCCAGAGCGAGGCGATCAGGGCCGGCACGATGGCGGTCAGGCAGAGGGCGCCCGTCCGGGCGGTTCTCGACGTCGGGGAGGCCTCGAGGAGCTCGTCGGCCCGGTGGAACGAGCGCGTGAGGTAGAAGGCGGCCAGCATCGCGCCGAGGCCGATCGTCGCGGCCACCACGGGCAGCCCCAAGGCGTCGGTCGACACCGTGGTGGACGTGTCGGCCACCGCGAGCCCGGTGAACAAGACCCCGAGGGCAATGCTGACGAGCAGCACCGGGTGCTTGGCGAGGCGGATCGCCTCGAGCAGGCCGAGAGTGCCGAGAAGGGTGCGGTAGTCGGGACGCGGGGCGAACGCTGCCGTGACGGCGAGGGCCTCCTCCGATGCGGTGGCCATCACGCCACCTCCGCCGAGGGCGCAGCTTCCGTGGACGAGGCGGGCGCAAGACCCGCGGCACCGCGAAGAAGAAGGTACGCGTCCTCGAGGCTGGGCTCGACGAGCGCGGCCCCCGTGGGCACGTGCTCACCGACGTTGCGGTAGCGGCCGGATGCCGTGCGCCACGACGCGAGCGCCGCGGCGTCAGGCTGGGTGGCCATCCACACCTTCCCGGTCGCCAGGGAGACGAGTTCGGGCACCGTGCCGTCGAAGTGGACGTGTCCCACATCGAGCACGATGACGCGGTTGCAGAGGGCGGCGACGTCCTCGGTCTGGTGCGTCGAGATGACCATGGTCGACGTGGCGGCGATGTCGGCGAGCACTCCGCGCAACGACGCCCGCTGCTCCGGGTCGAGCCCAGTCGTGGGCTCGTCGAGGACGAGCAGCTCCGGCGTGCCGAGCAGGGCCTGCGCCAGGGCGACCCGCCGGCGCTGGCCGCCGGAGAGGCGGCTGATGCGCTTCGTCGCGACGTCACCGAGCCCGACGAGGTCGAGCACCCGCCGCACCTCGGTGGTGCGGATGCCGCGGTCGGCCCACTCCTTGAGGACGGCCATGTAGTTGACGAAGGCCATCGTGGTGAAGCCGCGCGGGAAGCCGAGCTCCTGCGGCTGGTAGCCGAGCCGCCGCCGGATCTCGGTGCGGGCGTCCGGCTGGCCGGGGTCCCGGCCGAGCAGGCGCACCTGGCCCTCGTCGGGCCGCAGCACCGTGGCCATGACCCGCAGCATCGTCGTCTTGCCGGCGCCGTTGGGCCCGAGCAGGCCGGTGATGCCGGGCTCGAGGTCGAGGTCCACCGCGTCGAGGGCGGCGACGGAGCGGTAGCGCTTCGTGACGCCGCGCAGCGAGACCGTGGGCGGGCGCCCTGAGCCGGCAGGCGTGTTCGAGCGGCCAGAGCTGCCCGAGCTGGTCGGGGGTGTGGAGGTCATGACGGGATCCTTCCGATGGTGCCGAGATGCCTTGCCCGCAGGACGAGAACCGGCGGGCCGATGACGAGCATGAGGAGGTAGAGCACCAGGTAGCGCGGCGCGAAGACCACCCAGATCGTGTCGAGGCGGGAGGCCGCGGCGGTGCCGACGAGCCAGAGGGCGGTGATCACGGTGGCCGGCCACCACGGGCCGAACCACGGCGACAGGGCGAGCACCGCGGCGGTGAAGCCCAGGGCCGGCAGCAGCCAGAGCCACGCCGCGGCCTCGGGGAAGACGAGCTGTCCGAGGAGCACGACCGGCAGGGCGGCGAGCAGGACGGCGGCCGTGCGCAGCAGGACCAGCCGCACGAGCGGGTAGGGCGCCGCGCTCTCCTGCTCCAGCGCCGACGCCCCCACCTCGGGCCCGAACGCCGTCGCCACCGCCAGCACCGGCACGATCGGCGCGACGGTGAGGAACATGGTGACGCCGCCGGTCCGGGCCGCCACCGCACCGCCCGCGGCGAAGGCGACGGCGAGTGCGACGGCGCAGAACCACGAGCCTCGCAGCGCCGGGGCCGCCGAGACGAGCATCGCGTCAGCCGGCGGCAGGCCGAGCCGGACGAGGAGCCGCTCGAGGACCGACGGCCGCGGCAGCTCGATCTCGTCGCGCACCGAGCCCCAGACCGCGTCGAGGTCCGGCAGCGAGGCCTCGCGCGAAGGGTCACGGTCAGCGGCGGCCGGCGAGACGGCATACGCCATCGGTGACGGGACGTGACCGACCGCGTCGGCCACGGCGGCTTGGCACTGGGGGCACGTGACGACGTGCTGCTCGACCGAGAGGGACACCAGCCCGTCGGCCTCCCCGAGCACCCACGCCCGCAGGTCGTCGGGTCGCACGTGACGAGTGCTCATGATCGGGTTCCTTCCACGAGGCTGGCTCTCAGGTGCGCCTTGGCGCGGTGCGCCCGCGTCTTGACGGTGCCCTGCGGGATGTGGAGCAGGCGGGCGGCTTCCCGGGTGGTGAGCCCGTCGAGCACTGTGGCCTGGATGACGGCGCGCATCTCGGGGGAGAGGGACGCCATGGCGCGGCCGAGGTCGCCGTACTCCACCCCCTGCAGCAGCTCGTCCTCGACCGCGACCGACGCGGCGCCCCGGGCCGTCGGGTCGGGCATCAGCACGACGGGGCGGCGGGTGCGGAGCCGGCTGACGAGCCGCCGGATCGCGATGCCCCACATCCACGCGCCGACCTCGCCCGTGCCCTGGTAGCGGCCAGCGCCCTGCCACACCGCGACGAACGTGTCCTGCAGCACGTCGGCGACGACCTCGCGGTCGTTGCAGCGTCGGGTGAGCCGCACCGACAGCCACGGGGCGTGCCGGTCGTAGAGCTGCCGCAGGGCGCCGAGGTCACCATCGGCCAGGGCCTCGAGGAGGGTCTGGTCGTCGGGGGCGACGAGCGCTGCCATACCCCCACTGTCGACCTGCGGCGCTCGAACGGTTCCCCGTTTGCTTGCGTATGCCGTCCCGCCGGCCCGCGCGTCCGGCGCCGCTCACATCTCCGGGTTGGCCCGGGTCTCCGATCGGATCACGTGCATGACCGCGTTGATCAGGGCCAGGTGGGTGAACGCCTGCGGGAAGTTGCCGAGGTGCCGGCCGGTGTGGGTGTCGATCTCCTCGGCATACAGCTCGAGCGGCCCGGCGAAGGACAGCAGCTTCGCGCACAGCTCGTGCGCCCGCCGGTATTCGCCGATCTCCGACAGCGCGGAGACCAGCCAGAACGAACAGATCGTGAAAGTGCCCTCCTTGCCGCTGAACCCGTCGTCCGTCTCGTCGACGCGGTAGCGCAGCACGAGCCCGTCGACCGTCAGCTCCTCGGCGATCGCGAGAACCGTCGCGCGGATCCGCGGGTCGTCCCGCGGCAGGAAGCGGACCAGCGGGGCGAGCAGCAGCGACGCGTCGAGGGCGTCGGTGCCGTAGTACTGCGTCAGCACCCCGCGCGAGTCCACGCCCTGCTCGAGGATGTCGGCCTTGATCTCGTCGGCCGCCAGCTGCCACTCGGCAGACTGCGCATCCTGCCCGATCATCGTCGCCAGCCGTGCCCCGCGGTCGACCGCGACCCAGCACATGATCTTCGACGACGTGAAGTGCTGCAGCTCGCCGCGCACCTCCCAGATGCCGGCATCCGGCTCGCGCCAGTGCTTCAGGGCCGCCTCAACCTGCTTGCCGAGGATCGGCCAGATCCGCCCGTCGAGGTGGTCGGCCACCTTCGAGTGCAGGTAGACCGAGTCGAGCAGCGCGCCCCACACGTCGTGCTGCACCTGCGAGTGCGCGGCGTTGCCGATGCGCACGGGGCGCGACCCGCAATATCCCGGCAGGTGGTCGAGCGTCGACTCGGCCAGGTCACGCTCACCGCCGATCCCGTACATGATCTGCAGGTCCTCGTCACGCTCGGCGACGTCGGCGATGAACGAGAAGAAGTCGACTGCCTCCCAGTCGAACCCGAGCGAGTACATCCCCCACAGCGCGAACGTCGCGTCACGGATCCACGTGTAGCGGTAGTCGTAGTTGCGCTGCCCGCCAAGGGTTTCCGGCAGCGAGGTGGTGGCAGCGGCGGCGATCGCGCCGGTCGGCGCATACGTCAAACCCTTGAGGGTCAGAGCACTTCGCTGCAGGTAGCTGCGCCACGGATGGTCGGGGAAGCGGCCCCTGGCCAGCCAGTGCTGCCAGTGGTGCGCCGTCCACTCGAGCCGGTCGTGCGCCTCCTCGCGCGTCAGCGGCGGCAGCACCTGCCCCCAGCACAGGGCGATGAACCGCTCGTCGCCCTCCTTGAGCAGCGTCCGCGCGGCCGCCTGCCCGCCCTCGAACCCGAGCCGCATGTCGGTCGTCAGCGTCAGGGTCACGTCGGAGCCCTCCGCCCGCGCCCGGGCCTGGTGGTAGCCGTGCTCCGTGTGCTCCCACGTGACCGGTGCTTGCCCGTAGTCGAGGACCGGCTCGCACTCCACCACCGTCTGCACCTCGCCGGCCACGCAGCGGACCGTGCGCAGCAGCGTGTGCTCCGAGTCGTAGTCCATCGGGATGCGCCGGTGCTTGGTCGACACCCCGTCGTCGTGGTGCCACGGACCGATGAGCAGCACGTCGCGCACGATGATCCAGCCCGTCGACGTCCCCCAGCTCGTCTCGAGCACCATGGTGCCCGGCAGGTAGCGCCGCGCCGTCGGCACGCTGGCGTCGGACGGCCCCAGCCGGAAGCTTCCCGCGTGCCGCCCGAGCAGCGCCCCGAACATGCTCGGGGAGTCCAGCCGCGGCACGCACATCCAGTCGATGTCGCCCCCGGGCGCGACGAGCGCCGTCACCTCCCCGTCGGAGAGGAAGCCGTAGTTCGCGATCGGAACGGTCCTGGCGTCGGGCGCGACGGCGTCCGGATGCGCGGTGAAGCCCGTTGCGTCCATGACCTCAGAGTCCTCGCCGCCCTTGCTGCGCACAAGAGGCGCGCTCCGCGCCCACTGATGGCGTATGCCGTCCGCTTCGGGCCGCGACTCGCGCCCGCAACCTGGCCCTACTCGTAGACGATGTCGCCGTCAGGGGCCAGATGCACGGGAACCGCACCCGGAACTGCAAGGGGACTGCAAGAGTTGCGCAAGGTCGTTCGAATCGGGACATTCCGCCACGCTGTCGCCCCAACACTCGAGGGAGTCGTCCACCGACGACGCAGACTTTGGCGGTTGGCCCGATGTGGTACGTGAACCGTCACGGGGCCCGAGCTCGCATCGCGAGGCGGGCCCCATTGTCATGTCCGGACCGGCAGGCCCCTCAGGCGACCGCGATGTCGACGAGCAGCTCGGTCGCGAGCCGCTCCAGGTCGGCGCGCAACCCCGCGGTGTCCGAGCCACCGGGCACTCGCACCACGACGTGCGCCTCGAAGAGCAGCCCACCGGCCATCGGCGCCTCACGCGTGCCCGTCGTCATCGTCTCGATCGACAGCTCGTGTCCGCTCAGCACCGACGACACCTCGCGCACGATCCCGGGCCGGTCGTTGCCGAGCAGGTCGACGGTCAACCGTTGCGCCGCGGCGTCGTCGGCCACGCCGCCCTCCTCGGCGCCCGGGTGCGACGTCACCTCGAGCAGGCCGTCGAGCTCACGCAGGGCCGCCGTCAGCTCGTCCACGCGCTCGGGCGGCACCCCGACGACGACGATGCCGGCGAACTTGCCCGCAAGCTCGGCCAGCTGGCTGTCCTCCCAGTTGCCGTCGTGCGCGGTGACGACGTCCGCGAGAGCAGTGACGAGGCCGGCGCGGTCGTCGCCGATGACGGTGAGCACGAGTCTGGGCACGCGCCCAGCCTAGTGACCAGCCCTGGAGGCCTGACGCCACGCGCGCAAGAACGTCGGCTCCAGGGTGGCATACGCCCGGCTCTTGTGGGTAGGTGAGGGCCTGAACGCCCGCGAGGATGCCCTCAGCTGAACGGCATCCCGCGGGTGTCATTGTGCCGGCAGCGTTGCCGACCTCTCTCCGGGTCGCCGCCGCCTCGGAGACCCCTGACCACGGCTGGCCCTTCTTCCGGTTTCCCTCTGCCCTCCCTGCGCGACGAGCGTCGCCGGGACGCTGGGCCATGTCGTCTCGCCCCGCAACCGCACCTGGGGGTGCACGTGCCGCACGACCCTGCTCGAACCCTGGCCATCGATCCCGGTGACCGCCTCGCCACACCGCTCACACCGCTCACACCGCTCACACCGGTCACACCGCCCACGCAGCGCGACGCCGCGCGGACGGCATACACACCCGTTCTCATCCTGCTCACCGTCCTGGCGGCGCTGGGCATCCTGCTCTACGCCAGCTTCCTGTTCAACCCTTCCAACCGGGGTGACTGGCTGCCTTATGGCATGGTCATCACGGCCGAGGCCATCCTCATCGGCCAGGCCCTCCTCGCGGTGTGGACCATCCTGTCCGGCGCCGCCAGCCCGCGCGACTACGCCTACTTCACGGCCCGGGACGCGCTCTTCGACCCCGTGGACGCCGGAAGCGACGCTGCGCGCACCCAGTGGCCCCTGCGGATCAGGGGCCGGGAGGTCCTCGTCGACGTCTTCGTCACCGTCTACGGCGAGCCGCCCGAGACCATCCGCCGCACGGCCGCCGCGGCCAGGGCCATGACCGGACGCCACCGGACGTGGATCCTCGACGACGGCGACAGCGACGAGGTCCGTGACCTGGCCGCCGAGCTCGGCTGCCACTACGTCCGACGGCTCTCGCACAACGGTGCCAAGGCGGGCAACATCAACCACGCCCTCTCGCTCGCCAAGGGCGAGTTCTTCGCGATCTTCGACGCTGACTTCGTGCCCGACACCGAGTTCCTCGTGGAGACGATGCCGTTCTTCACGACGGACGACGTCGCCTTCGTGCAGACGCCGCAGACCTACGGCAACCTGCACACGGTCATCAGCCGCGGGGCGGGCTACATGCAGACCGTCTTCTACCGGTTCATCCAGCCGGGCCGCAACCACTTCAACGCCGCGTTCTGCGTCGGCACGAACGTCGTCTTCCGCCGCACCGCCATCGACGAGGTGGGCGGCATCTACACCGACTCGAAGTCGGAGGACGTCTGGACCTCGCTGATGCTCCACGAGGCCGGGTGGCGCAGCGTCTACATCCCGGACGTGCTCGCGGTCGGCGACGCCCCGGACACGGTCGAGGGCTTCACCAAGCAGCAGCAGCGATGGGCCACAGGCGGCTTCGAGATCCTCCTGACTCACAACCCGCTCTCACCCCGTCGCAAGCTCACCGTCGACCAGAGAATCATGTACGCCGTCACGGCGACGCACTACCTCGCCGGCATCACCCCGCTGCTGCTGCTCCTCGTGCCGCCCCTCGAGATCTACTTCGACCTGCGGCCGGTCACCATGCAGCTCGGCCTCGGGACCTGGGCGCTCTACTACGCCGGCTTCTACGTCATGCAGATCCTGCTGGCGTTCTTGACGGTGGGCTCGTTCCGCTGGGAGTGCCTGCTCCTCGCGACGGTGTCCTTCCCGATCTACACCCGCGCGCTGTTCGGGGTGCTGCTGGGCCGCGAGCAGAAGTGGCACGTCACCGGCAGCCGTCGGAAGGCCACATCGCCCTTCACCTACATCATCCCGCAGGTGCTGATGCTGACCTTCCTGCTGCCGACGTCGGCGGTGGCGGTGTGGCGCGACATCAACCACAGCACCCTGACGGTCGCGACGCTCTGGAACATCACCAACACCCTGATCCTGGCCAGCTTCGTCGTGACGGCGGCGCGGGAGCCCCGGAGGCTGCGTCGCGCCGTCCCAGAGCTGCCCGGCCACCTGGAGACGCCCGCGCCGATCGCGCAGCGCACGGTCGTCGCCCGGCCCCTCGAGCACCCCGGAGCGGTCCTCGCGCCGGACGGTGCGTTCGACGGCGTGCTCACCGGTGCCCCGGCCCCATCTCGAGGCAGCGACGGGGCGCAAGCCATGGCCGGCAGGCGCGGCGACCGCCACAAGCGACACGACCACCATGACAGCCGCGCCAGCCGCCGTGCCACATCGCGGGCGGCCCGATCCAGGGGCCGGGTCCTGACCCGATCCGGCGCCCATGCCGACGCGCATCCCGACGCCCATCCAGAGGAGAACAGCTGATGACCTGGCAGACCCGTTTCCGACTGTATGGCGGCATCCTCGCCGTCCTGGCGCTCACCGCCGTGCTCGTCCTCTTCTTCAACCAGCGCCAGGCCCGCGCCCTCAGCGTCACGGGCCAGGTCGTCGCCGCGCAGTACTCGGTGGGCGCGGCATACGGCGGGGTGGTCGTTGCGGTCAAGGCGAAGGAGGGCGACATGGTGACCCGTGGTCAGGAGTTGTTCACGGTGACCAGCCCCGCGTTGCAGTACGACCTCTCCAACGGTGTCAAGGCCCCCTCGGGTGACGCCTTCAAGATCAGCAAGAGGTCCGGCACCGTGACCTACAAGTCCCTGGCCGCCGGGCGCCTCACAGCGGTCACGACCGGGGTCGGCGCCTACGTCCAGGACGGCGGCGACCTCGCCAAGATCCGCGCCGTCGGGTCGGAGTACGCCCGCGCGGACTTCGTCCTCTCGCCGCGCGACTACGAGCGCATCGAGCAGGGTGCGCCGGTCGACCTCCGGCTGCCCGACAACAGCACGGTCAAGGGCAAGGTCGACCACGTCAACGTGCGAACCGACGGAGGCCGGGCCCTCACCACCGTGACGGTCGCCAGCCCAGCCCTGCAGCAGCCGACCAGGCCGGAGCTCTCAGCCTCCGGCACGCCGCTCGCGGCGACGCTGCACCTGCGCGACGACGGCCCGCTCGCCGGGACCAGGGACGCGATCACCGACTTCCTGCTGAAGATCGGTCTCACGTGAGGGCCCCGGACGCGGCCCGCCGCCTGTGGCCGGCTCGCCGGCTCTTCGCGGTGCTCCTCGTCGTCGTGCTGGGTCTCGCGGGATGCATCGGCGGCTCCGGGGGTGGCTCGGACGGTGAGTCGACCACTGGCTCGACCAGCGGCGACTCCGGCAGTGGCTCCGGCGGCGACTCCGGCCCCGACGCCACCGGGGACGGCCTCGTCGACGCCCGCAAGCCGGTCTTCGACGCCGCCACACTGCGCAAGGACGCAGCAGCGCTGGTGCAGCGCACCCCCAAGCGCCTCGTCACCGACCGGCTCGCCAAGGGCCTGGTGCCACCCACCAACCGTTGGTTCTCCGCGCTGGCCCTGGGCGGTGCGTCACAGCCGGTGTTCCCGCTGCCGCTCAGCGTCACGCTGAGCCCTTCCGGCTTCGGCTTCGGCGTCCCGCGCGTCGTCACGTCGGACAAGAACATCAGCGGCGCCGCGGTGTCGGACATCACCGTCACCGTGCCGGGTGCCGCGTCCACGACGGTGGTCGCCTACGACGACCTCACCGTCACCGTGGAGCACCGGGCGTCGGACGGCGGCGCCATCGGACGCACGGTGCTCACCCGCGGCTCACCGTTCCTCACCTTCACCGCGGCACGCGGCGTGAAGCTCAAGCAGTCCGTCGCGCCAACAGGCAACCCCGCCGCGGTGCAGGTCGCGGGGCGGGCCTACGGCGCCGTGACGGACGGGCGACCAGTCTCCGGTGCCGAGGTCGACCTTCCGAGCGGCCAGTCGGTCACGTGGTATGCCGTCCCCGACGGCGGCTCGGCCGGGACCATGGCGTCGCTTGCCGCTCCCGTCACCGGAGGGACCGTCGCCTACGGGATCTCCAGGGACACCGCGACGACCCGGCTCAGCTACACCCGGCCCAAGGGGACGAAGGGCGACGCCGCGGTGGTCGTCCTGCCGCACCAGCAGGCCGGGCTCGCCGAGGGCACCCGCTGCGACCTCGGCACCTTCCGGACCGTCTACGGCACCGCGCGCGTATGCCGCGGCAGCGCCCTCTCGTGGGACGCGCCGTCGCACCGCGTGACGACCGACCTGGACCTCTCGGGCTTGAGCGACGACGAGCGCGACCGGCTCGCAACCCAGGTGCGCAAGGACGTCGCCGCGACGAAACCCTTCCCCGCGGACACCTACTTCGGGGGCAAGTCGCTCCAGCGGCTCACCCAGCTGCACCGCCTGGCCCGGCAGCTCGACCTGACGGACGTTGCGGCATCCTCCAAGAAGACCCTCGTCACGGAGCTCGACCGGTGGGCTGAGCCACAGGGTTGTGCCAGGCGGCCCGCGAGCTGCTTCGTCCACGACGCGGCCGGGCACGGGATCGTCGGGCTCACGGCGTCATTCGGGTCGGACGAGTGGAACGACCACCACTTCCACTACGGCTACTTCCTCTACACCGCAGGGGTGCTGGCAGCCGAGGACCAGTCGCTGGTCAAGCGGTGGCGGCCGGTCCTCGACCTCGTCGCGGCGGACATCGCCGGCAGTGGCTCCGGCGGGCTGTTCCCAGACCGTCGCACCTTCGACGCCTACGCGGCACAGTCGTGGGCCAGCGGCACCGCGCCGTTCGCCGACGGCAACAACCAGGAGAGCACCTCCGAGGCGATCAACGCCTGGCTGGGAGTTTCGCTGTGGGGTCAGGCATCCCGCAACCCCGCCCTCGAGCGGCAGGGCCGGTGGATGCTGGCCGGCGAGGAGTCGACCGCCCTGCGCTACGGCCTGCGCCTCGACCACGCCGACCCGGTCTACAAGGGGTTCGGGCACCAGGTCGTCTCGCTCAACTGGGGCGGCAAGCGCGACTACGCAACGTGGTTCTCCCCGGCGCCCTCGGCGATGCTCGCGATCCTGCTGCTGCCGCTCAGTCCCAGCACGCCGGCATACCTCGGCGGGGACCCGGCGCGGATCCGGGCACAGGTGAGCGAGGCGACCGCCGGTAAGGGCTACGCGCAGCAGTTCGGCGACTACCTGCTGATGTACAGCGCCCTGGCCGGCCCCGGGGAGCGAGAGTCCGCAGTGCGGGCGGCGGAGGACCTCGACGAGAAGTGGGTGGACGACGGCAACAGCCGCGCCTACCTGCTCGCGTGGGCCCTGTCGCGCCCGCGCTCCTGAGCCCACCAACCGATGACCGCAGGACCCGCCTGCTGCTCAGCCGTCAGTGGCGGCGGAGCCTCGGGGGATCCGGGTCCTGATGCTGGCGACCCGGGCGCCGGGCCGGGTGCACCCGCTTCTTGAGTGCAACCCGGCCCGGTCAAAGATGGCCGCTCAGCTGGCGGCCGGGACCCCGACGAGGCCGTCAGGCTCGTCAGGGTGTCCGGGGGAGTCGGACGGGCGGCGCTCCGCCAGTCCGGCCATGCCCCACCGCACCGCAGCCGTGCCGAGGTGTCCGAGGGGCCGCGCCACGAGCGCCGAGACGACGCCGGGCAGGGGGATGCCCAGCATCTCGCGCGCCCACCCGGGCAGCAGGGACACGCCGCCGGAGGCGAGCGTCCCGTAGCCCGGCCGGGCGAAGAGGGGCAGGGGTGGGTCGAGGAGCAGGAAGCGCGCAGCCTCGCGGGCCGCCGGAGACGCCTCCAGCTCGGGGCGGTAGGAGCCGAGGACGGCCCGCAGCTCCGTCACCGACTGTGGCGGGTCGACGACACCGAGCCGAGCCGCAGGGATCCCCGACTGCGCGACGTAGACGTCGGCCTCCTCGTCCGTCAGCGGGTCGTCGCCGAAGGTCTGGTAGCCACGCAGGAACGAGTCGATCTCCGCGGCGTGCACCCACATCAGCAGGTGCGGGTCGTCGGCGCGGTAGGGCCGGCCGTGGACGTCCTTGCCGCGCACCCGCTCGTGGATCGAGCGGACCATCGCGATGGCCTCCTCGGCGTGCTCGATGGTGCCGAAGGTCGTCGTCGCGAGGTAGTGGCTGGTGCGCTGGAGCCGGCCCCACGGGTCGCTCTTGTAGCCGCTGTGGCCGGCGACCCCGGCCATCGCCATCGGGTGCAGCATCTGGAGCAGCAGGGAGGTGATCCCGGCGGGGAACATCGCGGCATCGGCGTGCACCCGCCACACGGGGTCTTCCGCGGTGAACCAGCGCTCGCCCTGGGCGCCCCAGATCCGCTGCGCGCGCGCCGGCGCGTCGTCGCCGGCGACCTTGCTGCGCAGCAGCCTCCCGAGCTGGCGCTGGACCAGCCGGGCTCCTGCCGTGGGGCTCATGTGCACACGGTAAACGCAGCTCAGGAGCCTGTCGAAACCCTGTGTCCAAGGTTGGACACGTCTCGTCCGCAGACAAGCGTGATCCGGACCGCGGCTCGCGGCGCGCGCGGGCGCACCCGGTCGGTGACCGACGCGACCAGGTCGCCCAGACGGGCCATGAGGTACTTGCCCGCCATGGCTTGCTTGACGGCCGCGACGCCCTCCGGGGTGCGGTCGACCACGGCCGTGCCGGCATACGTCGGCGCGCTCTCGGCCACCCGGCCCCTGATGTCGCACGGACGCAGCTCGACGCGGGAGGTGTGCGCGAGACGCTTCAGCTTGCCGCTCGGCTCGACGGTCACGACGACGAGCTCATCCCCGTCGCGGGCGATCCACACGGGCGCGGACACCGGTGCCCCAGTCTTGCGGAAGGTCGTCAGCGACACGTAGCGGTTGGCGTTCACGACGTCGAGGTCGCTCGGCAGAGGGGGCACGGGCCCAGCGTAGGCCGCGCCTGTGGAACCCCGGCATGTCCACAATGGGGCATGGCGCTGGCGCTCTGCCTCCTGCTCGACCGCAGGTCCGACCGTCTCGTGCGCGCGCTGTGGCAGCGGCTCGAGGCGGACGGCATACCAACGCTGCTCACCCACACCCACGGCCAGCACGTCGCCCACCTGTCGTATGCCGTCCTGCTGGCCTGGGAGCCCGAACCGGTCCGGTGCGCCGTGGCCGGGCTCTCCGACGGCGGGCCGGTCGAGATCTCCGTGCAGGGGACGGTGATCTTCCCCAGGGGCCGCGTGGCGCTCGCCGGGGCGGCGCAGGCTGCGCTGGCGACGCGTCAGGCCCGGACCGTCGAGGCGCTGCGGGCCACCGGCGCGACGATCCACCACCACTACGAGCCCGGCCACTGGATGCCGCACGTGTCGGCGACCACAGGCGTGCCCGGAGTGCGGCTGCAGACGGTCGTCGACGCGGTGTCGGACCGCCTGCCCCTGACGCTGCGCTTCGACCGGGCCGCCCTCATCGACACCACCGACGGCACCACGTGGGAGCTGCCGGGCGTGCCGTGACCTCGCGGTCGTCGCAAAGAACGTGCGCCACCGGCGTGTCACGCGAGCCGGTGTCGGTGGGCCCGAGGAGACTCGTTCCCAGCAAGACCAAGACTTCGACGGTTGGCCCGTTGTGGTACGTGAACCGTCACTGGTGGCCCGGCATCGCGATCGCGAGCCGGGCCCCATCATTTCCCGGTGCGGTGGAGCGGGGGGCGGCTGACGCGGATCACCCCGCCGGACAAGGCGATCGCGACTACCGTGGGTGGCATGAGGCCACTCGCCGCACCGGCACTCGTCGGTGCCGCGGCACTGTCCGTGATGACGCTGCGCTGGTCGGTGCTGCACTGGGGCGCGACCACCGAGGAGTGTCGCGAGCGCCTACCCGGCGACGAGATCCTGCCGACACCAGGACTGGTCGCCACGCGCGCCATCACCATCGAGGCCCTACCCGAGCTCGTCTGGCCCTGGGTGGTGCAGCTGGGCGCCGACCGGGGCGGCTTCTACAGCTACGACCGGCTCGAGAACCTCGCCGGCTGCCAGCTGCACAGCGCCGACTCGGTCGTCGAGCAGTGGCAGCACCTCGAGCCCGGTGACATCGTGCGCCTGCACCCGCAGGTCGCGCTCGCGGTCGTGGCCGTCGATCCGGGCCGGTCCCTCGTGCTGCACGCAGGACCGGCCATGCCGGGCGATCCAGAGGCGGCGCCCTACGACTTCACCTGGGCCTTCGTGCTGCACCGGCACCCCCACCGCGCGACGCGGCTCATCACCCGCGAGCGCTTCAGCTACCCCCACCGCTGGTCCCCGCTCCTCGTCGAGCCGGTGTCGGCCGTCAGCTCGCTGATGAGCCAGAAGATGCTCCGCGGCATACGCGACCGCGCCGAGCAGGCGGCCTCGGTGACGGCCTACGCCCTCATCTGACCCGAGCTCCGTGAGACGCCCAGGTCAGGACAGCGGCTGCTCCGGTGCCGGGGACGTGATCGTGGAACCGCGCGCGAAGTAGGCGAGCGGCCCCACGCAGTCGATCGCGATGATCGCTGTCCACGTGCCCTTG
This sequence comes from Terrabacter sp. FW104-15G4B, assembly GCF_058790095.1. Taxonomy (NCBI): domain Bacteria; kingdom Bacillati; phylum Actinomycetota; class Actinomycetes; order Micrococcales; family Intrasporangiaceae; genus Terrabacter; species Terrabacter sp. FW104-15G4B. The sequence goes on from NZ_JBYTCI010000020.1 coordinate 37,407, forward strand.
CTGCCCCCTCCTCAGGGATGTTCGAGGATCGCGGCGAAGGCGTCGAGGAGGACCGCGATCTCCAGCTCACCGACGACGAGCGGGGGAGCGATGCGCACCGTCGAGCCGCGCGTGTCCTTGACGAGGACGCCTCGCTCGAGGAGCCGGTGCGAGGCCTCCCGGCCCGACATCAGCCGTGGGTCGAGGTCCACGCCGGCCCACAACCCGCGGCACCGCACCGCGTCCACACCGTGGCCGATCAGCTCACGCAGCCCCTCCTCCAGCACGAGCCCGAGCCGCCGCGCCCGCTGCTGGAACTCGCCCGTCGCGAGCAGCTCCACGACCGCCTGTCCGACCGCGGCCGCCAGCGGGTTGCCGCCGAAGGTCGACCCGTGGCTGCCCGGCGTGAAGACGCCCAGCACGTCGCGGTCCGCGACGACCGCCGAGACGGGCACGATGCCCCCTCCGAGTGCCTTGCCGAGGACGTAGATGTCGGGCACGACGCCCTCGAGGTCGCAGGCGAAGGTCGAGCCGGTGCGCCCCAGGCCCGACTGGATCTCGTCGGCGACCATGAGCACGTTGCGGCGCCGGGTCAGCTCACGCACGTCGCGCAGCCACCCGTCGGGCGGGATGATGACGCCACCCTCGCCCTGGATCGGCTCGAGCAGCACGGCGACGGTGTCGTCGGTGATGGCGGCCTCGAGCGCCTCGAGGTCCCCGAAGGGCACGATGTCGAAGCCCGGGGTGTAGGGACCGTAGTGGTCGTGGGCGAGCAGGTCGTCGGAGAAGCTGATGATCGTCGTCGTGCGCCCGTGGAAGTTGCCGGCCATCACGACGATCCGGGCCTGCCCATCCGGGACGCCCTTGACCTCGTAGCCCCACCGGCGGGCCGTCTTGATCGCCGTCTCCACCGCCTCGGCTCCGGTGTTCATCGGCAGCACGAGCTCCTTGCCGGCGAGCATGGCCAGGTCCCGGCAGAACGGCCCGAGCCGGTCGCTGTGGAAGGCCCGGCTCGTCAGCGTCAGCTGGTCGAGCTGCGAGCGTGCCGCAGCCACGAGCGTCGGGTGCAGATGGCCGAAGTTGAGCGCGGAGTAGCCGGCCAGGGCGTCGAGGTAGCGCCGCCCCTCCACGTCGGTCATCCACGCGCCCTCGGCGTGCGAGATGACCACGGGCAGGGGGCTGTAGTTGCTCGCCACCCAGTCGCCCGCGAGCGAGATGTGCTCGGGGGTGCTGAGGTGGGCGGGTGTGCCGGGTGTCGGGCTGGTCCGCTCGCGGGCCCCGGGTCGTGCGGCCGTGTCGCTCACCCCTCGATCGTGGCACTGCGACAGGCGGTCGACACCCGAATGTGACGGGTGCCAGGGTGATCACCCTCTCGGGGTGATCATGCTCTCGCATCGCTGCCAAGCCTTGAGCCGGGTGGGAAACTCGAGGTGGCGGGTTCCGCAGCCAGGACTACTCGTGGTGGGTGTGTCGGTCACGTCGGTGACCCAGCCGTGGAGATGGTCATGAGCACCACCAGCACCGAACCCCTGAGCGCCGCCCGGACCCGCGTCGTCATCCTCGGCGCAGCTGGCCGCGACTTCCACGACTTCAACGTCGTCTTCCGCGACGACCCCTCCTACGAGGTGGTCGCCTTCACGGCGACCCAGATCCCGGACATCGAGGGACGCCGCTACCCGCCCGTCCTCGCCGGCGACCTCTATCCAGAGGGCATTCCGATCGTCGCGGAGTCGGAGCTGACCGAGCTCGTCGAGCGCGAGCACGTCGACGTCGTCGTCTTCGCCTACTCCGACGTGCGCCACGAGCAGGTCATGCACGTCGCGTCCCGCTGCATCGCCGCGGGCGCGGACTTCCGCCTGCACAGCGCCCGTCGCACCATGCTGCGCAGCACCAAGCCGGTCATCGCGGTCACGGCCGTGCGCACCGGAGTGGGCAAGAGCCAGACCACCCGCTACCTCGCCAGCCTGCTCAACCATCTCGGCCTGCGCGTCGTCGCCATCCGCCACCCGATGCCCTACGGCGACCTCGAGGCGCAGGCCTGCCAGCGCTTCGCGACCTACGCCGACCTCGACTGGCACAAGTGCACCATCGAGGAGCGCGAGGAGTACGAGCCGCACCTCGACGCCGGCGTCGTCGCCTACGCCGGTGTCGACTACGAGCGCATCCTGCGCAACGCCGAGCAGGAGGCCGACGTCATTCTCTGGGACGGCGGCAACAACGACCTGCCCTTCTACGTGCCCGACCTGCACGTCGTGCTCGCCGACCCGCTGCGCCCGGGGGACGAGGCGGCATACCACCCCGGTGAGGCGAACGTCCGGATGGCCGACGTCGTCGTCGTCGCCAAGTGCGACTCAGCCCGAAGCGTCGACATCGAAGCCGTCGAGGCGTCCGTGCGAACCCTCAACCCGCGCGCGACGATCCTGCGTGCCGACAGCCCCGTCACCCTCGACGACCCGGCCCCCGTCCAGGGGCGCCGCGTCATCGTCATCGAGGACGGCCCCACGCTCACGCACGGGTCGATGACCTACGGCGCCGGCGTCGTCGGCGCCCGCGCGGCCGGCGCGGCCGAGATCGTCGACCCGATGCCGTATGCCGTGGGCTCCATCGTGCAGACCTACGCGAAGTACCCGAACGCGGGCGGCGTGCTGCCCGCCATGGGCTACGGCGCCGAGCAGGTGCGGGACCTCGAGGCCACCATCGAGGCGGCCTTCGCAGCCGGAGCGTGCGACGCCGTCGTCAGCGGCACCCCGATCGACCTCACCCGCGTGCTGTCGGTCACGGCCCCGCTCGTCCGGGCACGCTACGACCTGCGCGAGGTGGTGCCCGGCGGGCTCGAGTCCGCCGTCCGGACGGCGTTGAGGCTCGACGAGACGGACGTCACGAGCGCCGACGCCCGCGCGGACACGACCCTTGCAGCCACGACCCCCGCAGGGAGCGCGCCATGAGTGCCCCGACAGAGCACCGGCCCCCCGACGCGGGTGACCACCACAACCAGCACCGTGGGGCAGTCACGGTGGCCGGTCCGCCCGCCCGTCGGTCCGGCTACGCCGGCTCCCTGCTCATCAGCCTCGTCATGCTCTTTCTCGTCAACACCTGGCCGGGATGGCAGGCGGTGCCGTTCCTGACACCTGCCACGGTGCTCGTTGTCGGCGCTGTCAACGCGTCGATCATCGCCCGGGCCGTCGCCGACCTCGTCAACCTGCTGGTCGACCTGCCGCGCGTGCGAGCACTCGGCGACATGGTCGCGATCGGGTTCGGCGTCGCCGCGATCCTGCAGATCTGGCGTGTCTTCCCGCTCGACGTCAGCGCCACCTGGGAGGTGGTCGCCCGGGTGCTGCTCGTCATCGGCTTCGTCGGCAGTGCCATCGGAATCCTCGAAGCCGCAGTCCGGTTCGTTTGCGGCCGTTTCCCAAGGAGCTGAACGCATGACCTCATCGACAGTTGTGAGAACCCCCTTCCTGAAGACGACAGCGGTGTCGACGCCAGTCGACTCAGCTGGTCCCCGTCCGGCCAAGCGTCACCGGCATCGGACAGCCCTCGTCATCGGGACCCTGCTCGTCCTGCCCGGCCTGACCTTCGTGCTGGGCAACGCCACGGGCATGGCCATCGCGATGATCACCCGTCGTTCACGTGGGAAGCGGGCCGCGTCGAACCGGACCCTGTCGGTCGAGCCCGCCCCGGGCGGGTCACGCCCGACGACGTGACAGCGCCAGCCCGAGGCCCGCGACAGCAACGATCGGACCGACGACCGCCCACAGGGTGACCCCCGACATCGCGCTCCCGCCGACGACGCCCAGGCCCTGCAGGGTCCACAGCGCGCCGACGAGCACCAGGATGACGCCGAGGATGACGCGCAGCGGACGGCTCATGATCTGACGGTACGTCGCCGCGCGCCTTCCGTCATCCCTGCTGTCGCCCTGCTGTCGCCCCTGCTGTCGCCGGGTCTGGCGCCCCGCTCGTTACGTCAGTGACCCGCTGAGCGGGTCACTGACGCAGAGCCGCGCCCGTGCGTTCATGGGCGTTCAGGGGCGATTTCCGACTTGTCCCCTCAAGGTCACCCGTCGGGCATAGCCTCCGGGACATGACAACGCCGTCCCTCGACCGGCGCACCCTCCTGAAGGGTGTGGCCGCGGCCACCGCAGCGCTCGCCATCCCCCGCGTCTTCGACCCCGCAGCCGCTGCGGCGCCGGCGAGTCGCGGCATCTTCGGCTACGGGGTCGCCAGCGGCGACCCGACCGCCGACTCCGTCATCATCTGGACCCGTGCCACGCCGCCCGCCCGCCCGGGTGAGCCCGTCGCCACGCCGGGCAGCGGCCTGGGCCGCTCGATTCCGGTGCGCTGGCAGGTCGCCCGCGACCGGCGCTTCACGCGGCTCGCCGCGCACGGCACCGTGATGACCTCGGCCAACACCGACCACACGGTCAAGGTCGACGTCTCGGGGCTCGAGCCCTACACGCGCTACTACTACCGCTTCCAGTCGCTCGGCGAGTTCAGCGACATCGGCCGCACCCAGACCGCCGGCGACATCCCGGGCGAGACCCACGCGCTGCGGATCGAGCTCGTCAGCTGCAGCAACTACACCGGCGGCTTCTTCACGGCCTACCGCGCGATCGCCGAGCGCGACGACCTCGACTTCGTGCTGCACGTCGGCGACTACATCTACGAGTACGGCAACGGCGCCGACCGCTACGGCCCGGGCGCCCTCGTCGGCGTCCGCGACAGCGAGCCGTCCACCGAGACCATCGACCTGCTCGGCTACCGCCTGCGCCACGCGCTGCACAAGGCGGACCCCGACCTGCAGGCGGCCCACCAGAAGCTGCCGTGGATCACGATCTTCGACGACCACGAGGTCGCCAACAACTCCTGGGCACGCGGCGCCCAGAACCACCAGGCCGACGAGGGCGCCTACCTCGAGCGGCGGTCGCAGGCCATGCAGGCCTACCTCGAGTGGATGCCGTTCCGCATGCCGGACCAGTCGGTGCCACACCAGGGCACCCGCTTCTTCAAGCGCTTCACCTTCGGCGACCTCGGCGACCTGTCGATCCTCGAGACGAGGCAGAACCGCAGCGCCCAGGTGACCGCGCCCGGGGTGCCCTTCGACGGCTTCGTGCCGATCGGGCTCTCGCCCGCCATCGACGCCGCCCTCGCCTCACCGGCCCGTCACCTGCCCGAGCCCGAGCAGCTGGCCTGGCTCAAGGACGGCCTCGCCGAGCACGGCCGACAGTGGCACCTGCTCGGCAACCAGGTCATGGTCGCGCCCGTGCTCTACCCCGGCGCAGCCCTCGGTGCGCCGGGCTACACCTTCGTCAACGCCGACCAGTGGGACGGCTATGCGGCCGACCGCGCGAGCCTGCTCACGCACCTCGCCGCGCAGCCGGAGTCGGCGGGCGATGCCGTGGTGCTCACCGGCGACATCCACGCGTCCTTCTCGTGCGACCTGCCCGTGACCTCCTCACCCGGCCAGACGGCCTACGCCTCCGCCGGGGTGGAGTTCGTCTGCCCGTCGGTCACGAGCGACGGCTTCTTCGAGGTGCTGGGCAAGTCGCCGCAGCTCGCGGGCCAGCCGCCCGAGGTCGTGGTCGGCGCGACCCGGCAGGCGATCGGCGCCGCGCAGCAGGTCAACCCGTGGCTGCGCTACATCGACGGGGTCAGCCACGGCTTCATCGTCATCGACGTGACGCCCGAGCGGGTGCAGGCCGACTACCACCACACACCCGTGCCGACGAGCGCCCGACCCGACCCGCGCGTCGTCCCGACAGTCCTGCCGAGCTATGCGCGCAGCCTGCAGACGGTGGCCGGCACCCGGCGGCTGTCCGCGGCCACCGGTCCGGTCGGACCCCGCTCGGACCAGCCCCGCGGTGACTGACCCATGGAACCGAGGTGCCCACTCGACGTTCGTGGTCGAGTGGGCACTCTCGTGCGGGCTGGGTGACGAGGCCGGAGCTGCGCGCGCTCAGGCCTTGGCGGGCAGGTGCAAGTCGAGCCAGTCGAGGATCTCGACCTCCACCTCGTCGCGGTTCGTCTCGTTGAGGATCTCGTGGCGTGCGTCGGGCCACAGCGTCACCGTGACCTCCTGCACGCCGGCCCCGCGCAGCTGGTCGGCGACCTGGCGCACGCCCTTGCCGCCGGCATTGACGGGGTCCTTGTCGCCGGAGGCCAGGTGCACCGGCAGGTCCTTGGGCACCTGCGCTGCCAGCCGGTCCGTGTTGACCTCCGCGAGCCCCTTGAGCAGGTCGGTGAAGGCGCCGGCGCTGAAGACGAAGCCGCAGTCGGGGTCGTCGACGTACTTGTCGACCTCGTCAGGGTCTCTCGAGAGCCAGTCGAAGTCGGTCCGCGTCGGCTTGAAGGCGGAGTTGTACTGCCCGAAGGTCAGGGTGTTCATCAGCCCGCTGACGTGGGTGTGCCCGCGCAGGCGCGCCTGCGTCGAGGCGAGGAAGAGGCCGACCCTGCCGAGCGCTCCGGCGCCGCCGGCAGTCCCGGTGAGCACGAGGCCGGCGAGCTCGGAGCCGTACTGGGCGGCATACCCCCGGGCGAGGAACGAGCCCATGCTGTGGCCGAGGAGGAAGACGGGCACTCCGGCCTGCTCCTCCCGAGCCCGCTCGGTCACGGTGTGCAGGTCGTCGATGACGCTCTGCCAGCCGTCCTTCTCGGCGAAGCTCGCTCGCGGCCCGGACGTCTTGCCGTGCCCACGGTGGTCCGAGGCGTACACGGCATACCCGTGGTCCGTGAGGCGCTGCGCGAACCGCGCGTAGCGGCTGGAGTGCTCGGCCATGCCGTGCGCGACCTGGAGGACCGCCTTCGGCGGGCCGTCCGGGAGCCAGCGGTTGACGAAGAGGTCGGTGCCGTCGGAGGTGCTCAGCGTGAAGCTGCTGCTCTGCATGGCCGAACTGTATGCCGCGTGCTTCGGCGGCGCTGGGATCCGGGGAGGCGTCGCGCGCTCGGGCCCGTTCGGAGGCATCCGCCGGGCATCCGGTGCGATCGAAACCCAGTGGGTAGGGGCTCGGTGAACCCGACTCCAGGAGGCGTCCATGAACCTCGCCCTCTTCCACCCGCTTGCGGAGGCCACCGGCCCGTTCGCGACCGTCACCATCGACCTGACCCGCATCGACCCCGCCAACACCGACCACGTCGAGCTGAGATGGCGTGAGCTCGAGCGGCGCCTGCGCGGCCAGGGGACGCCCGACCAGGTCATCGACACCTTGGCGGAGGCGGCGCTCGAGGACTCGGGCGGGAGCGGCGAGCACGGCCGGCTCCTGGTCGCCACCAGCGAAGGGCTGCTCATCCGCCACGAGCTGCCCCGACGCCCCGACGAGGAGGCGAGGTGGGGGATCATCCCTTCGCTCCTGCCGGCCGTGCGGGCGCTGGCCAGCGCCGTCCCGTACGTCGTCGTGCGCATCGACCGCACCGGCGCCGATGTCGAGGTGCACGGCGGCTTCGACGGCCAGGACGAGGAGACCTTCGAGGTGCAGGGCGACCACGACGACCTGCGCAGGGTGAAGACCGGTGCCACCGCTCAGCGCCGCTTCGAGAACCGCGCGCATGACTCCTGGGAGCAGAACGCCGCAACGGTCGCGGAGCAGCTGGACCGGATCGTGCGCACGCATAGGCCCAAGGTCGTGCTCCTCTTCGGTGACCAGCGCGCCATGAGCTACGTCGAGCAGCACGCAAGCCCGGAGCTGCAGTCGGTGCTCGCCAGCTCCACGGCGGGCGGCCGGGCCGAGGGCGCCTCGGAGGAGGCGGTGCAGGAGGTGACGCAGGCCGCCGTCGCCGCCAGCCGTGCCGAGGCCGAGGCCGCGATCGTGGCTCGCTTCGAGGAGGAGACCGGGCGGGCCGAGGCTGCGAGCGAGGGCCTCGTGCCCGTCGTCGACGTGCTCCAACGAGCCCAGGTCGACGAGCTGATCCTCGTGGAGGGCCGCGAGCACGACCAGGAGCTCTGGGTCGGTGACCAGGCCCTGCAGCTGGGCACCACCCGCGAGGACGCCGAGGCCCTTGGCGCCGCCGAGCCCGTGGCGGTTCCGGCGGACGACGCGCTCCTGTGGGCCGCCGTGTGCTCGCGGGCGGGCGTCACCCTGCTCGACGCCGGACAGGCCAACCCGGCGGACGGTGTCGGAGCGCTGCTGCGGTGGTCCGACGAGTCGACGCCGCGGTCCCGCTTCCCGAGCATGCCGGGTCACGGCGGCACCTGACGGCTCACCGCCTTGCTCGGGTGACCACTCTCATACCGTTGAACGGCTGCACGTTCAGGGGGGCTCGCTAGAGTCGAGGTGGACGTCGGACCGGCGCCCATGCGGCAAAGGAGCTCACGATGAGCACGACCAGCCTCTTCATGGATCGGGTCAGCCTCGAGGACGGGTACCACGAGGACGACCTCCCCTTCATCGAGCACACGCTGACCCGGCTGTTCCACCAGCTGGAGCGCTTCGACCCCTCGATGGTGCACATCGGGCTTCGAGTCAAGGACCGCGGACAGCCCGGGATGCACACCTCGGTCGAGGTCTGCGTCAGCGGCCTGCCGACCCTCGTGGGGGTGTCACACCTCACCGACACGAAGGCCGCGCTGGCCGAGGCCGAGGCCAAGGTGGTCTCGCAGCTGCGCCAGACCGCGGACCGTCACCATCACCGTCGCCTGCGCGCCGCGCGCCACTGAGAACGGCGCGCTCTTCAGTCGCGACCGGCTGAGAGGACGTCGGCGAGGTCGTAGCGGACCGCCTCGTCCAGCTGCTCGAAGGTGCACGACTCGGGGGTGCGGTCGTCGCGCCACCGGACGTACTGCGCGGTGTGCCGGAAGCGCGTGCCCTCCATGTGGTCGTAGCGCACCTCGACGACCCGCTCGGGACGCAACGGCACGAAGGAGAGATCCTTCTGGTTGTTCCAGCGGGAGTACTCCGACGAGCGCGGAGTGCGTACCCCGCCGCTGTCCTCGGAGGGCGCCGCCCAGTTCCAGGGGTGCTCGTCCCAGTCGGCGACGAGCGGCTGGAGCTCCTCGAAGAGCTCGCGACGACGGGCCATCGGGAAGGCGCCGATGACGCCGACCGAGGCGAGCTGGCCGTCGTCGCCGTAGAGGCCGAGCAGCAGCGAGCCGATGGCGTCCGGGCCGCTCTTGTGGACGCGGTAGCCGGCGACGACGCAGTCGGCGGTGCGCTCGTGCTTGATCTTGAACATCAGCCGCTTGTCCGGCTCGTAGGCGATGTCGACGGGCTTGGCGATGACGCCGTCGAGCCCGGCGCCCTCGAACTGCGTGAACCAGCCCGTGGCGACGCCGCGGTCGGCGGTGGCCGCCGTCAGGTGGATCGGCGCCTCGGCCCCGCCCAGGGCCTCCTCGAGAGCCGCGCGCCGCTCGGCGAACGGCGTATCCATGAACGACTCCTCGCCAAGGGCGAGCAGGTCGAAGGCGACGAACGACGCCGGCGTCTCGGCCGCGAGCTTCTTGACGCGTGAGGCGGCCGGGTGGATGCGCTGCTGCAGCAGGTCGAAGTCGAGCCGGTCTCCGGTCTCGGGTGAGATGAGGACGATCTCGCCGTCGACGACGCACTTCTCCGGGAAGTTCGCGAGCACCGCCTCGACGACCTCGGGGAAGTAGCGGGTCATCGGCTTCTCGTTGCGCGAGCCGATCTCGACGAGGTCGCCCGACCGATAGATGATCGACCGGAAGCCGTCCCACTTCGGCTCGTAGAGCACGTCGACCTTGACGGCCGAGAAGTCCTTGACCGGCTTGGCGAGCATCGGCGCCACGGGGGGGACGACCGGCATGCCCCAGCTGGTCCGGAGCTCGGCGTCGCGGTCCGCCTTGGGCGCCATGTAGTCACCGTCCGACTTGTCCTGGCGCCGCTTGCTCGGCTGGACCCGCGGTGGCTCGCCGGGCATCTTCGGGTAGTCGGGCGGGAAGTTGAGCTCGCCCAGCCCGCGCTCGTGAACGTCCTTGTCCCACATGCCGATTGCGGCGGCGACGTCACCGACGGCGTCATCGATGCCGGCCCAGGCGTCGCCGCGCTCGGCGACGAGGTCCGGCACCGTGCGCACCGTCAGCTGCTTCGGGTCGACCGAGCCGAGCTCGTCCCACGTCACCGGGGTTGACACGGGTGCGCCGGCGAGCGGCCGCGGGGAATAGGCCGAGGCGATGGTGCGGTCGCGGCACGCCTGGTTGAAGTCGACGAAGACCCTCTCGCCGCGCTCCTCCTTCCACCACGACGTCGTCACGAGGTCGGGTAGGCGCCGCTCGAGCTCACGGGCGATGCCGATGACGCCGTGCCGGACGTCGAGGAACTCGTGCGTCGGCGCGACCCGCGCGTAGACGTGCACGCCGCGGTTGCCCGACGTCTTGGCCCAGGCGGTGAGCCCGATCTCAGCCATCACCTCGCGCAGCGCAACGGCGGCCTCGACGGCGTCGGTGAAGCCGCGACCGGGCTGAGGGTCGAGGTCGATGCGCAGCTCGTCCGGCTTGTCGACGTCGGCCGTCCGGACCGGCCACGGGTGGAAGGTGATGGTGTTCATCTGCGCGGCCCACACGGCATCGGCGATCTCGTCGATGACCAGCTGCGGGTGCTTGCGCCCGGACGGATAGGTGCACATGACGGTCCGTGTCCCATCGGGTGCGCCCTGGGGAGGGTTCTTCGAGAAGAACTCCTCGCCCTCGATGCCCTCGGGGAAGCGCTGGAGGGTGACCGGCCGGTCACCGAGCGCGCGCAGCATCGGGTCGGCGACCGCGACGAGGTAGTGCGCCAGGTCCAGCTTCGTGACGGGCTTGCCGTCCGCCATGCCCTCGGCGGGCCACAGCACCCGGTCGGGGCTCGAGATGCGCACCTCCCGCACCCCCGACGGGCTGGACGGACTGGGCGCTGCGACGACGGCGGGCTTGGCGCTCACCCGCCGATGGTAGCCACGCCCGGCGACAGGGACACCGAACGCGCGGCGCGCGAGTCGTCCGGTGACCCAAGGCACAGCGCCCGCGTGGACAGTCCGGGATCAACCGCCCACCTAGCGGGTACGTGTGCTCCATGACCCAGGCGCCAACCCTTCACAACCTCGGCGGCGAGCGCTTCGTGCTGCTCACGACCTATCGCCGCTCCGGCGAGCCGGTCTCGACGCCGGTGTGGGTGCTCCCCGACGCGGCCGCCGCCGCGATCGTCAGCACGCCCGAGGGCTCTGGCAAGCTCAAGCGGCTGGCCCACGACCCGCGCGTGACCCTTCAGCCGTGCGACCGCCGCGGCAAGGTGCGGCCCGGCGCCCCCCTGGTCGAGGGCCGCGCCGAGATCATCCGTGACTCGATCGCGTCCGAGGCCGTCAACCGGCGGCTCGAGCGCAAGTACGGGCTCGAGTTCCGCCTCTTCATGGCCATCGAGTGGGTCCTGCGCCGCGGCAACAGCGACCGCGCAGTCCTGCACATCATCCCGACCGACTGAGGTCAGCTGCGCGCCACGAGGCTCACGACGTTCGCGAGCGCGATGAGCACGGCCGCGACGAACGGCAGCCGCCCCCGCGCCACCACGGCGACGACGGCCAGCACCACGCAGGCCGCGAGCAGCACCAGCCCGGTGGCGTCCAGGCCGGGGCCGTATGCCGCCACGACCGACCCCGCCAGCAGCACCGCAGGTGCCAGCCACCGCACCACGGGCGCGCCGAGACGGTGCGGCAGCCCGCGCACCCCGGTGGCCTCGTCGTCGGCGAGGTCCGGCAGGGCGTTGAGCAGATGAGCGCCCACCCCGAGCAGCGCCCCGGTGAGCAGCACCCACGGCGGCGGCCAGACGGGGGAGGGCAGCGCGAGAGTGACGACGGCGGGCAGCGCGCCGAAGGCGACGGCATACGGCAGCGGTGAGAGCACGGTGCGCTTGAACCACAGGTTGTAGGACCACCCGGCCGCCACGCCGAGCAGCAGGTGCACCACCGCGGAGGCCCACCCACACGCGAGGGACAGCACGACGCATACGGCCAGGGCGGCCGCGCAGGCAGCACGGGTGACGGACTCGGAGACCTCACCCGAGGCCACCGGCTTGTCGGTGCGGCCCACGGCCCGGTCGCGGCGCACGTCCAGCAGGTCGTTGGACCACCCGATGGACAGCTGACCGGTGAAGACGGCCGCCGTCACCAGCGCTCCCCGAGACAGGGTCTGCCCAGCCGAGACCGCGAGCAGCGCCGTGAAGGCGGTGACCGCGACGGTCGGTCCCGGATGGCAGGCGCGAGCCAGCCCGCGCACCGTCCGCCCAACCGCCACGGGGTGAGCCTAGGGGCCGCGGGTACGCAGCCCCCATGACAAGCGCTGTCCAACGTCGAGCCCGGATCGCGCCCGCCCCGCCTAGGCTGGCCCGGTGAGCCACCTTGCGGCCGTCCGCGGCGTCCTGCCCGAGCACACGTACGCTCAGGCCGAGGTGACCGCGGCCTTCGCCGAGGTGCTGGGTTCGACCGGCTCCGACCGCGCCCTGCTGCACCGCTTCCACGAGAACGCCGGGGTCAGCCAGCGACACCTCGCCCTGCCGCTCGAGCGCTACTGGCAGCTCAAGGACTTCGGCGAGGCCAACGACGAGTTCATCCGCGTCGCCACCGAGCTGGGCTCGCTCGCCGTCACCAAGGCGCTCGCCGCCTCGGGCCTGACTCCCGGCGACGTCGACCTCATCATGTCCACGACGATCACCGGGCTCGCGGTGCCGTCCGTCGAGGCCCGCGTGGCCGCCGAGATCGGCCTGCGCGACGACGTCAAGCGCATCCCTCTCGTCGGGCTCGGCTGCGTGGCCGGCGCCGCCGGCATCGCCCGCGTCCACGACTACCTCCTCGGCCACCCCGACGACGTCGCGGTGCTGCTCTCCGTCGAGCTGTGCAGCCTCACCGTCCAGCGCGACGACCGGTCGGTGGCCAACCTCGTCGCGAGCGGCCTCTTCGGCGACGGAGCCGCCGCCGTGGTCATGGTCGGGGCGAACCGCGCTGCCGAGCTCGCACCCGCCCAGCCACGGGTCGTCGCCACCCGCAGCCGGCTCTACGCCGGCACCGAGCGGGCCATGGGCTGGGACGTCGGCGCCACCGGGCTGCGCATCGTGCTGGGGGCCGAGGTGCCCGACCTGGTGAGGGAGAACGTCCGCGACGACGTCGACCGCTTCCTCGCCGACCAGGGACTGAGTCGCGCCGACATCGGCTGGTGGGTCGCCCACCCGGGCGGCCCGAAGGTGCTCGAGGCCATGCAGGAGGCCCTCGAGGTGGAGCGCGAGGCCCTCGGCGTGACGTGGCGCTCGCTCGACCGGATCGGCAACCTCAGCTCCGCCTCCGTGCTCCACGTCCTCGCCGACACCCTCAGCGACCACACCCCCGAGCCAGGCTCGTGGGGCGTCCTGATGGCCATGGGTCCGGGCTTCTGCCTCGAGCTCGTGCTCCTTCGCGCGGCGGACTGACGAGGAGCCGGCGTGACCTCGGAGTGGCTCTTCACCGCCCTCGTCCTGCTCGTCGGTCTCGAGCGCCTCGCCGAGCTGGTCGTCTCGAACCGTCACGCCGCGTGGGCGTTCGCTCGTGGTGGCGTCGAGCGCGGACAGGGCCACTACCCCGTCATGGTGGTCCTCCACACCGGGCTTCTCGTCGGGGCGCTCGCCGAGGTCTGGGTCGGCGCCCGGCCCTTCGTGCCGGCACTGGGCTGGGTGATGCTCGCCCTCGTCGCCCTGAGCCAGGCGCTGCGCTGGTGGTGCATCGCCACGCTCGGCAACCAGTGGAACACCCGCGTCATCGTCGTGCCCGGACTCTCGCTCGTGCGCCGAGGCCCCTACCGCCTCGTACCGCACCCCAACTACGTCGCCGTCGTCCTCGAGGGGATCGCCCTGCCGCTCGTGCACACCGCCTGGGTGACGGCTCTCGTGTTCACCGTCGCCAACGCCGCCCTGCTCGTCGTCCGCCTCCGGTGCGAGAACGCCGCCCTGCGCGAGCTCGCGGCCCCGGCACCGTCCTCCAGCGAGGTGAGGGCGTGACCGCCGGCGTCATCGTCGTCGGCGGGGGTCCCGTCGGGCTGGCCACCGCGTTGTATGCCGCCCGCTGCGGTCTCGAGCCCGTCGTCCTCGAGCCCCGGGTCGGCACCATCGACAAGGCCTGCGGCGAGGGGCTCATGCCCGGTGGTCTCTCGGCCCTCACCGAGCTCGGAGTCGACCCGGCCGGGCACGACCTCCGGGGTATCCGCTACGTCGCCCAGGGCCGCGTCGCCGAGGCCGACTTCACCGCCGGCCCCGGCCGTGGCGTGCGGCGCACCACGCTGCACGACGCCCTCACGTCGGCCGTGCGGGACGCCGGTATCGAGGTGCTCGCGGTCGGTGCGACCGACGTCACCCAGGACGACGACGGGGTCACGGTGCGCACCGACGACGCCGGACGGGTCGGGCCGACGCTCACCGCGCCGTGGGCCATCGCCGCCGACGGGCTGCACTCGCCGACCCGCCGCTCACTCGGGCTCGACCGCGACCACCTCGGCGAGACGCGCCCACCGCGCCGCTACGGGCTGCGCCAGCACTACGGCATACGTCCCTGGAGCGACCACGTCGAGGTGCACTGGGGCGCCCACGGCGAGGCGTACGTGACCCCCGTGGGCGACGACCTCGTCGGCATCGCTGTCCTCAGCCGCCGACGGGGCTCACTGCCGGACGCCCTCGCCGAGTTCAGGCATCTGCGGGAGCGGGTCGACGCCGCGCCCGTCGTCTCGTCGGTCCGCGGGGCAGGACCGCTCCGGCAGCGCACGACCCGACGCGTCGCCGGCCGCGTCCTGCTCGCCGGTGACGCCAGCGGCTACGTCGACGCCCTGACCGGCGAGGGAATCTCGCTCGGTCTCGCCCACGCACGGGCCGCGGTCGCGGCCATCGCCGCTGGCGACCCGCAGTCCTACGAGAGGAGCTGGCGCGTGGCCACCCGCCGCTACGCCGTGCTCACCCACACCCTGGTCCAGGTGACCCGTCCCGCCTGGAGCCGGCGGCTGCTCGTGCCGGCCGCGGCCACGCTGCCGCCGGTCTTCCGCGTCGCCGTCAACGAGCTCGCGAGGCCCGGACGATGACCGCGACCACCGGCGAGGAGCTCGTCGTCCTCGTCTCGCCCGACGGCCGGGCCATCGGCACCGAGCCCAAGGCGACGGTGCACCACGCCGACACCCCGCTGCACCTGGCGTTCTCCGTCTACCTCTACGACGACGCGGGCTCCGTGCTCGTGACGCGCCGGGCGATCAGCAAGGCGACGTTCCCCGGCGTGTGGACCAACTCCGCCTGCGGGCACCCCGCGCCCGGGGAGGCGGTCGAGGACGCCGTGCTCCGCCGCGGCCGTGACGAGCTCGGCATCGACGTCCGCGACCTGCGCCTCGTGCTGCCGCGCTTCTCCTACCGCGCCGAGATGGACGGCGTCGTCGAGTGGGAGCTGTGCCCCGTCCTCGTCGGCCGCTGCGAGGGCCAGGCTCCCGAGCCGAACCCGGACCCCGCGGAGGTGGAGGAGGCGGAATGGGTGCCGTGGAGCACGTTCGCCTCCGACGTCCTCACCGGGCGACGGCAGGTGTCGTCCTGGTGCCGTGAGCAGGTCGCCCACCTGGTCGAGCTCGGACCCGAGCCGGCGAGCTGGCCGGCGGCCGACCCCGCCGACCTGCCAGCCGCCATGAGCACCCGCCTCCGGTCGCCCGGGGAGCGTCGCGCCGACTGACCCACGGGAGGACGGACGGCCTGTTGCGCTGGGTAGGTGAGAGGAGTGATTCGTCCGCCCACCAACCTCCCCGACCTTGCCCGTCTGCCGACGCAACCGCCTCGGGTCGTGGGCGCGGTGCTGGCGGCCGGGCTGGGCCTCGTCGCACTGGCCACCGGACGTAAACCGCTCCACGCCGTCGGCCGCACATGGGAGTCCGAGCTGCGCGTGGACTCGCCGATGCCGGAGCTCGGCATCCCGCTCCTCGAGGACCGCGGCGTCCACTCCTGCACCGTGCGGGTGTCACGTGCCGTGGGGACACCCGAGGGGTTCTGGGACGTCGGCGGTCTCGCGCTGCGGATCCCGGAGGCCGGCGTGCTGGGACGGCCGGCCGACCTGCTCTTCGCCACCACCGGCACCGGCTCACTCAGCCGGCACGTGCTGCGGCCCGTGCGACACGCGACCGCTGCCCCGCTGACGACCCTGCTGCCCACGCGAGCCGGAGGGCGCTCCGTGGAGCTGCTCGTGCGGCCATGCGTACGGGACGGTGCGCGGGACGACGAGGAGGCGCACGAGTACGAGCTCGCGATCTGCGTCGGGCGCGGACCTTGGCACGTGCTCGGCCTCGTGCGGCTGCTGCACGAGGTGCCTGACGCCCGCACCCGCTTCGACCCGATCGTCGACGAGCTCGAGGGCACCAGCGCGCCGGCGTGGGTCGTCGTGATGCGCGAGCCCGCCTACCGCTGGGCACGCCGCCTCAGCCGCGTCCGCCGCCGCCAGCCGAGCGGCGAGCCGTCCGCGCCGCTCAGAGCCGGTCGGGGGCCGCGGCGCTGATCTCGGCCAGGACGGTCCGCACTCCTCGTGCATGGCCACGTCGCCGAGCGACACGATGCCCACGGGCACGCCGCCGTCGAGGACGGGGATGCGCCGCACCGCCCGCTCGCGCATCAGCGTGACGACGTCGCCGATGTCGATGTCACGCATCGCCTACCGGCGGACGGGGCGAACCGGTACCGCCTCAGAGGAGGTCGTCGGCCAGCTTCTCCAGCTCGGCCCGGTCGCAGCCTGCGCTGCGGGCCTCTCGAAGCGCCTCATGGGCCGCGACGACCGGGTCGGGCTTGAGCGCCGCGATCACCGCGGCCACCGCGCGCGCCTCGATGCACTCGTCGTGCAGACGCAGCTCGTCGAGGTTGCAGGTGCTCGGGTGCGAGCCCAGGCGCGCCTCGCAGTCCGAGTCGAGCCGTCGCTCGAGGTCCCAGAGCCCCACGAGCTCCTCGACCTCGGGGTAGCGCTCGAAGCCGTTGCGGGCCACCTCGAACGCCGTGCCGTCGTGCACCCCGGCCACGGCGCACGCCAGGCGCGCGACACGGAAGGCGAAGCGTCGTGCCTGGCCCCGCTCGGCCCGTGCGATCCGCCCGGTGAGGCCGGGCGTCACCGCCTCGACCTGGTCCAGCTCCACGGGTACTCCTCGGCAGTTCGGTGCGGGCGTGCAGTAGCACAGCCCTGAAGGTCATACCCGGTCTCGCCCACGTCCACCCGGTCCGGCAGGCCACGGAGCTGCCGGCGCGGGGCCGATGCCACGAACCTCGCATGGGCCCCGCGCAGCCGCTGGGTGTCACTCATCCTGCAGCGCCCGGACCTCGACCGGCCCGTGGCAGGCGGCCGAACCCTCGTGGGCCAGGGCCAGGGCCGCATCGAGATCGGGTGCCTCGATGAGCCAGAAGCCACCGAGCCACTCGCGCGCCTCGCTGAACGGGCCGTCGGTGACGGCGCCGTCGGTGACCGATCCGGCCGACGCGTCGACCACCTTGGCCTGGCTCACGTCGGTCAGACCGCCGGCGTGGACCCAGGCGCCCGTCTCCTGCAGCTTGCGGTTGAAGGCGTCGACGGAGGCGTACATCTGCTGCATCTCGTCGTCGGAGGGCATCGCGGCGCCGGCGCGGTGGTGGACGGAGAGAAGGAACTGCGTCATGGGAGTGCTCCTCGTGTGTGTTGCTGGTGCGGTGTGTCCGGCTCGGTCGCCGGCTCACCTCAACGTCGATCAAGGCGGCGCCATCTCGACACGGCCGGCCACGCCGGTCCTGCCGAGGTCAGGAGACCGGCAGGTGCTCGCGGAGGAACTCGGTGGTCGTGGCCCAGGCGAGCGTGGAGGAGGTGGGGTCGTGCCACGGCATGTCGTCGTTGTCGAACGCGTGGTCGGCGCCGGCATACGTCTCGATGACGGTCGCGGGCTGCCGGCTCAGGGAGGCCTCGATGCGGCGCACCGTCTCGGTGTCGAGGAACGAGTCGGCGAGCCCGAAGTGGTGCAGGCTCGGCGCCGTCACCGTGAGGGAGTCGTGCAGGTTGGGCAGCGCAGACCCGTAGTAGCTCACGAGCGCCTCGAGCGGCGCCGGCCCCGCGGACCCGTCGGTGCCTTCGGTCCCGTCGGAGCCCTCGGACTCGAGCTGCGCGGCCACGTTGTAGCCGAGCCCGCCGCCGAAGCAGAAGCCGACCGCCCCGACACCCGCCGTGACCTCGTCGCGGTCGCGAAGCCACTCGACCGCCGCGACGGCGTCGGCGACGGCGGCCTGCCAGTCGAGGCGCTGCACGAGGTCCATGCCGTGCTGCAGGGCGTCCTCGCCCTCGACAGGAGAGGTGACGCCGAGACGCCAGAAGATCTCGGGAGCCAGCACGACGTAGCCGCCCTCGGCGAGCTGGGCGGCCCGGCGCTGGACGTAGTCGCTGACCCCGAAGATCTCCTGCAGCACGACGATGCCGGGGCCGTGCCCGGTCGGCGGGTGCCAGAGGTGCGCCGGCATCTCGCCGGCGTCGGTCGTGATGGTGACGTGTTCGGTCATGTCGCCAGTATGGCCAGATCGGCTGGGCGGCCCGTGGGCGACCCGGCCGGGACGGAGGTGGGTCAGCGGCCGGTCAGCGTCGCGGACGCAGCTCGAGCAGCCGCGCGTCGTACATGCGTACGCGCTCGGCGAGGGTGTCGTGCGCGCGCTCGTGGCGGCGCAGCACGACGACCAGGGCGACGACGACGAGGACCATCGCGACGCCCAGGCAAGCGAGGACGATGCGCCCGGACTGCGTGTCGGTGCGGCCGGTGCCGAGCACCACGAGCGCGGCGACGAAGAGCGCGGTGAGGGCAGCGCCGATGGCGCCGATCCGGCGCGAGGCCGACCGGTCGGTGGCCTCGAGGGCCGCCCGGGCGATGGCTCGCTCCTCGCGCGCCACGCTGCGGCACAGGTAGGTGGCGGCGGGGAAGCGGTGGACGGTGCCGTCGATGCCCGTGACGCGGCCGCGGTAGTCCGTCGGGGCGTCGACGAGGTGGGGACGTTGGGCGGCGGTGGACGCGGGCCTCGTCGTGGTGGTCAGCGCGGTCATCAGCCGACTCCTTCTCTCATTCGTGCGGGCGTGGCGGGGCTGGGTGCGACCGCTGGGCGCCCCTCATCTCTCAGGGTGCACCCAGCGGTCGCGAGGTGACGCGGTTTCGTCAGTCGTCCGAGCCGGGTTCCAGCCGGGCACCGAGGGCGTATGCCGCGACGACGAGCGCCGATGCGGCGAGCACGATGTCCTTCAGGACGTACTGACCCATCAGGGACGGGCCGTGCGGGAAGAGCTCGGCCGTGAAGAGCGCCAGCGGCGACATGATCCCGATGAGGGCGCCGCCGAGCACGACGAGCCCGACGCGCAGGAACTTCCCGGTGACGAGCGTGAGCCCGATGACGGTCTCGGTGACCGCTGTGAGCAGAACCGCCGCGTGTCCCGAGACGAGGCCGAAGGTCAGCCGGTCGATGGTCGCCGAGGCGATCGCCTCGGCGGGGCTGAGGCCGGGGACGAACTTGATGACCCCGAAACCGAGGAAGACGAGCCCGAGGCTGACCCGCAGCACCTGGAGGCTGTAGGCCACCAGGATCGCCTGGAGGCGGCCGACGGCGGTGGTCACCAGGCCGATGGAGGATCCTCGAAGCGAGTTGAGGCGGCGGGCGGACTGGGCGGAACCGTTGATGACGAGCTGAGACATGCTGGTTTCTCCTTGAGGTCGAACTGTCGAGACCTCAGAAGGGGAAACCCCTCGGCAGATACGGCCCCACCCTTGTTTGAGTCGAACTACCTAGACCGAAACGGGGCCTTCGGGGCGGAAGCGGGCGCGTCACAGGCATCGGTGAATTCATTTGACACGGGGGCGGACCCACGTGTGAAGGGCCGGAGCGCGGGTCGAAAGTGGCTGGTCGCCTCACCAGTTGAGGAGCAACCGATCCTGCTTGTCCCGGAACGTGCCGACGAGGATGACGATCAGGTCGATGAGCGCCCAGATCCCGAGGCCGCCGAAGGTGACGAGCTGCAGGATGCCGGTGCCGACCTTGCCGACGTAGAAGCGGTGCACCCCCAGGACGCCGACGAAGAAGCACAGCAGGGCAGCGGCCAGCCGCGAGCGGTCACTGACCGGCAGGCCCTCGGCGTCCGTCGCGACCGGGGCGAACGCGGCGGTCAGGGACGGTGCCGGCTGGACCGCCTGAACCGCCTGCGTGGCCGGCGAGAGCTGGGGGCCGAGCTGGTCGGTCCAGGCGTCGCCGTCCCAGTAACGCGACCGGGGCTTGCCCTCCGGGTCGGGGTACCACCCGGCCCGGATCTCGCGCGGTGCCGGCTCCACCGGCGGAACGGGTGAAACCGTGGGTTCGGGCTGTTCGGGCTGTTGTGTCATGGGAGCCTCCGGGACGGGGCGGCCGCAGGACGGACCGTGCCTTCGTCCAGCATCCTCGCTGCGCAGGAAGGCGGCAGCCACTTCACACTCCCATCGCCCTGTACTTTTCTGCACCCTCGTCCGGCCGGAAACGTCATGGTCCGTGGCCCCGCTTGACCCCTACCGTGGTCGCGTGACCACGACCCGCAACCGCGCCGAGCGACGACTCGCGCCCCGCCAGACGGCATACGTCGTCCTCGGCGCAGTGGTCGCGGCCGTGGCCGCGCCCTTCGTGTGGAAGCGCCTCACCGACCGTGAGCGCGAGACGCTGTCGCTCATGGCCGAGGGCCGCTCCAACACCGGCATCGCCGGCGCCCTGCACGTCAGCGAGAGCGCGATCGCCAAGCACGTCAACGCCATCTTCACCAAGCTCGACATGCCGACGACCGCGGGCGACCACCGCCGCGTCCTCGCCGTCCTGAAGTACCTCTCGGAATAGGGGATCCACCATGTCCACTCACGAACCGACCCCCACGCCCGGGCCGCCCGGCCAGCCCGGCCAGCCCGGCCCGTCCACGCCAGTGCCCGACGACCGGATCCACGGCGACTCCCTCTACGGCGAGGAGCCCTACGGCGACCGGTGGCTGCGTCCGACGTCGACGAGCGAACGCCCCGAGGGCTCGTCCGACAGCAGCTCCGGCGCCTTGACGCAGGCCCGGCCACCCACCGTCCGGTCCGCGAGGCCGTGGTGGCTCGTCGCCGGACTGGGAGCGACCCTCGTGCTGGCCGGCGTCGCGGGCGTCACGACGTGGGGTGCTGTGACCGGCGGTCTGTGGCGCAGTGCCGATCAGCAGCAGACGTATCGAAAGGCCGTGACCGGGCTGACCTTCGCCGGCGGGTCGAGTGATGTCGAGGTCCGCGGCGGCGCGCCCGCGGGCACCGTCCACGTCGAGCGACACCTCAGCTGGGGACCCGGTGCCTTCCAGCCGGTCCCCAAGGAGACCTGGGCGGGCGGCGCCCTGACCATCGACGCGGGGTGCGACGGTGCCTTCCTGTCCTCGTGCTCGATCGACTACGTCGTCACCGTCCCGGACGCGACGACCGTGACGGTCCGCAACGGCTCAGGCGACATCGCGGTGAGCGGAGCGCTCGGCGGGGTCAGTCTGGACGCGGGTTCGGGCGACATCGAGGGCTCCGACCTCGCGACGTCGGCACTGACCGCCAGGAGCGGCAGCGGCGACATCGACGTCGAGCTCGCGGCTGCTGCACCGACCGTGGACCTGCGGACCGGTTCCGGCGACGTCGACGTGCGCCTTCCCGGCGACCGGGCGTATGCCGTCACCACCGACTCGGGGTCGGGGTCCCGGGACGTCGCCGTGCGCACCGACCCTGCCGGCGCGGACGCCGTCCAGGTCAGGACCGGCTCGGGCGACATCACCATCGACTACCGCTGAGCGACCGGCGCCGAACGAGCCCGGACACGACGAAGCCGTATGCCGCCGAGAAGGTTCGGCGGCATACGGCCCCCGGGAGGCGCCGGCTCAGGTGGGGTTGCCGGCGGGGGACTCGTCGTCAAAGGCACTGTGCTTGTCGTCGGGCACGGACGAGGCGGCAGGGCTGGGAGGAGCCGCCTCGTCCTTGTCCTGCTGCTCGACGATCTTGTCGATGCCCTTGTCGACCGAGGCGCGAACCTTGGTCATGGTGTCGGCGTGCTTGCCGCCGGTCTTCTCGCCGATCTTGGCCTCGGCCTTGTCCAGGGCCCCGTCGACCTTGCCCCGGTTCTGCTGGGCGTAGTGGGCGGCGGCGATCATGACGGCCTTGGCCATCTCGAAGACGGCGTCGCCGAAGTCCTTGGCCTTCTCCTGGAAGTGGACCTCGTCGGCCTTGTTCTTCAGCTGCTCACCGAACGACACGGTGGTCTCCTCGTCTGCACTGGCCGGCCCGCTCGGTCGGCTCACTGCTTCCACAGTCTTACCCGCGCACCCTTCGGCGCAACCGGGATCGACCCCGAAACCGACCCCGACCGACCCTGATCCGGGCCTGTTGGCTCACCTGTCCGACATGTCGCCCAGACGGTTGCTCCCGCCAAGGCGACCCACCGTGGACCGCGCCGGCACGCCTCTGACCCCGGAGTGGGTGGCCGGGGGCCACACCAGGGCACATCAGACACCCGGTGAGGCAGAGGGACGCGAATCGGCCCTCTCTTCAGCGTCGCCGGGCGGTGGACCACACCCACTCGAGCACCGACCGGTGCCGTGACCACGGCGGGTCTCCGACGGAGGGCGCCTGCGGATCGCCGTCCACCGCGGCCCCGTCGGCTGCACCGTCTCCGGCCCGCATCGTCGCCAGCGACCTCGCCACCGCGTCACCGACCGTGAGCCGGCCTCCCGGAGGCTCGCCCAGCGCGTCGACGGCGTCGAGCTCGCCGACCATGTCGTGTCCGAGGCTCGGGATCAGCGACTGCACCGTGCCGCTCGGCACGTCGACGAGCGCGCCGGCGACCCGAGCGACCGTGTCGACCGGAGCGAGCCACACCGGGACCTGCACGCGCAGCAGCCGGGCGCGGGCGGCATACGTCCGCAGCAGCGAGACGTAGCTGAGCCGTTCGGGGCCCACGACGTCGACGTGCCCGGTCACCTCGGCTCGCTCGAGCGCCTCGGCGAGGAACCACACGGCGTCCGCGACGGCCACCGGCTGGATCACCGAGCTGCCCATCCACGCCGGGACGGTCTGCACGACCCCGAGCCGGTGCGACATCTGGCGCATCACCTCGAAGCTCGTGGAGCCGGCCCCGATCACCATCGACGCACGCAGGGTCAGCACCGAGCAGCCAGCCGTCGCGAGGATCTCCTCGACCTCGAGACGCGAGAGCAGGTGGTCGGACAGCTCGTCGTCGGGCCGGTCCGGCAGGATCCCCGAGAAGTAGACGAGCCGCTGGGCGCCGACCACCCCGACGGCATACGCGACGTTGTCGGCCGCCTGCCGGTCGAGCCGCATGAACTCCTCGTCGTCCAGCCCGTGCACGAGGTAGCAGACGGCGTCGACGCCGTCGAGGGCCGCGACGACACGCTCCTCGTCGTGCACGTCGACGCGCCGCCACTGCACGTCGTCCGACCAGGGGTATGCCGTCGACGGCCTCCGGTGGTGCGTGGCCACGACCTCGTGGCCGCGTCGCAGCAGCTCCGGTACGAGTCGCGAGCCGACGTAGCCGCTCGCGCCGACGACCGCGACCCTCATCGCCGTCTGCGGTCGCGGCGGTCGCGGCGGTCGCGGCGGAAGGACCCGAACAGGTCGGTCGCCGAGCGGACGAGGTCGAGCGAGCCGCCGTCGTCAGCCTCGGCGTCGGCGACCGGGCCGGGCACGGACATGCAGGTGAGGAAGCGCTCGATCAGGGGGTCCGAGGCGCGCTGCACCAGCCCGGAGCCGAAGTCCATCGGGAAGCCGAGGAAGACGAGCTCGGTCGCGAGGTGCGCGCGGGTGCGGTTGCCGTCGCCGACCGGGTGGAGCTCGAGGGTGATGTCGATGGTCGCCTTGCCGAGGCCGTGGCGCTCCTGGCCGGTCGCCGCGAGCCGTGCGTGTCCTGCGTCCTCGTCGCGCTCGGTCATCGAGCCCGTGCCGTCGAAGTACATCGACAGCGGACCGAGCTTGGCGCGGATCTCGCCGACGAAGTCGTCGCCGCGCACCTGGGTGACCTTGGCCCCGGGGAAGCAGCGCCCGATCCGGTGCAGGTCCATGAAGTGCGTCCAGACCGCGTCGAGCGGTGCGTCGAGCTCCTGCTCGTGACCCAGTCTCATCGCTCGTCCTCCCGTCGGACGCGCCCCCCGTCCGACGACAGGAGGGCGCAGGGTCAACGGTGGCATACCCCGGCGACCTCCGACAGGTCCGCCCCGGCCGCCCAGCCCAGGCTCCGGCCTCAGCCGGCAGAGCGCGCCGGCAGCAGCTCCCAGTGCAGGCCGTCACCCCAGCCACCGTCGGCGAGGCGGTCGACGGCGTGCTCGCGCCCGAACGTCACGAAGCCCACCGACCGCAGCACGGCGTTGCTCGCCTCGTTGTCGGCAGCCGTCTCGGCCACGAGCCGCCGCACCCCGAGACCACCCTCGCCGGCCGGCTTCAACGCGTGCGTGACCGCGAGCCGGGCCGCCTCCTTGGCGGCGCCCCGTCCGCGTGCACTCGGGAAGAACTGGTAGCCCAGCTCGGCGGTGTCCGTGATGGGCCCTCCCCGGCTGAACAGCGTGACACTGCCGAGCGCCCGGTCCGTCTCGACGTCGGCGACGCACCAGTCCACGGCAGTGCCCTCCGCCATCCGTTCCTGCCGGGTGAGGAGCCACGTCGGGAAGGTGTCGCGGCGCAGGATCGAGCGCGACGGCATCCAGTGCTCGGGGTCGTGGGGACGCGGCTCGATGGACTCGAGGTCCTCGAGCCGCCATGGCCGCAGCCGCACCCGGTCGCCCTCGACCGGCGGGGCGTTGAACCACGGGCTCTGCGGCGAGAGAGGGTCGCCCGGCGCGATGCTGGCGACCCACGTGTCCAGGGCCGCGAACCCACCCTGCGGGTCCGGGTGGCTTCCCGGGACCGTCCCGTGGAAGGTGAAGCCGGCCGCCCAGGCCGCCCGGCGCGAGCCCCAGTTGCCGACGATCGCCCGCCACTGAAGGCGCGTCACCGGCGCGCCCCAGACCGGCGTGGCGAAGGCGTGGGCGACGACGAGCCGCACCGCCCGGGACATCAGCCCGCGGCCGCGGGCATCCGGGTGCAGCCCGAAGCCGAGCTCGCCCGCCGAGGCCGCCGCGCCGGGACGCAGGTCGATGGTGCCGCCGTAGCGGGGCGTGCCCGCGTCGTCCCACTCGATGGCCCACGAGCGCTTGGAACCGGCCTCCCCCCACGCGCTGAGGTTGCCTTCCACGAAGCCGAGCGCGTCGTCGCGAGAGTAGGGCCGCGGGACCGTCGTCCATCGCAGGCTCTCGGGGTCGGTGCTCTGCTCGACGATCGCGTCGGCGTCGTCAGCGGAATGGGCGCGCAGGGTCACGACCCCGTCGGTCAGCCGGGTCACGGCAGAGGTGGCGATCACGGCGACAGCCTGCCAGCCGGCATACGCAGTCGTCACCCGGGAATGACGGAAAGGACCGGGAGCCAGCGATGCCGGCTCCCGGTCCTCTTGGCCCGCTTCCCCTCCACAGGCTGCGTTCCGTGACTCACCGTACCCATTGGCCGACCGGTGCAACCACGCCTTCGGGAGGTGTTCCCGGGGCCGCTAGGTTGGTGGTGTGGAGACGGACGAGGTGCTGACGCTGCTCACGAACGTGGCCGAGGAGGTCATCAACCCGCGGTTCCGCTCACTGGCTGCGGGCGAGGTCCACGAGAAGAAGCCGGGCGACCTCGTCACCGACGCCGACCGCGAGGCAGAGGTGCTCATCACCGACGCCCTCCTCGGCGCCTATCCCGACGCCGTCGTGCTCGGCGAGGAGACGTTCGCCGGCGACCCCGCGCTCATGGACCGGTATGCCGCCGCTGACCACGCCTTCACGGTCGACCCCGTGGACGGCACCAAGAACTTCGTGCACGGTTCGAAGGACCACGCCGTCATGGTCAGCGAGACGGTGCGGGGGCAGGCGGTGCGTGCCTGGATCTGGCAGCCGCAGCACGGCCTCGGCTACGTCGCCGAGCGCGGCGCCGGCACCTACCGCCACGACGCCGACGGCTCCGAGCGACTCACCATCCCCGAGCGGCCCGGCGAGGCTCTCCGCGGACGAACCTCACGCCGCAAGTGGATCGGCAAGTCGCTCGACGGGCTCGAGCCCCTCACCCTGACCTGGGTGTCCTGCGGCATCGACTACCCCAAGATCGTCGAGGGTGAGGCCGACTACATCCTCTATGCGTCGGCGGCGCCGTGGGACCACGTCCCCGGCTCGCTCCTGCTCGCCGAGGCCGGCGGCGTGCTCGGCACGACGGCCGGTGACGTCTACTCCCCGCGCGACATCCGCCCGCCCGGGCTGGTCGCCGCGGGCAGCCGCACGGCCTACGACCACGTATGCCGTGCCCTCGCCTCGAGCGACCACCCGGCCTGACCGGGTGAGCAGCTCCCAGCGTCAGTCCTCCGCGGCCTCCGGAGATGCCTTCTTCGACGCTTCGTCGCGGACGGGTCCCGTGGTGGCCGCCTGCTCTGCGTCCTCAGCGGCCTTCTGCGCCGTCTCCGACGGGGTGCGCGACTTCTCGTCCGCGACGTAGTCCTCGGGGTCCTTGTCGCGCGGGGTGACCCCTTCGGCCCACCGCATGGCCTCGTAGCGCAGGAACCTCACCGCGATCTCGTGGCGCAGCTCGAGGCTCGCGCGCTGGCGGAAGTCGGCGAGGTCCTGGCGCTCCTCCTCGCCCATGTGGTCGCTGTTGTGCACGTTGGCGTCGACCACGGCCGTCCACCACTCGTCGGACCCGACGGCGCAGCGGCCCACCTGGCGCACGGACCCACGGATGTCGTTGTGGTCCTTGATGGCGTCCTCGACCTCCTCGTCCACGGACTCGGCGTCGGCGCCGCCGGTGCCGATGCGCAGCAGCTCGGGGTAGAAGTAGCGCTCCTCCGCCTCGGCGTGCACCTCGAGCAGGATCTCGAGCCGCTTCCATACCGCCGCCAGCCCCTCATGGTCGTCGCGCGGCCACTCCTCGAGCGCGGCGAACATCCGTCGCTGCTCGTCGTGCTGCCGCAGGATCACGTCGGTGATGTCCACGAGAGGCCCTCTCTGTCGTACGGCGGGTCGAGTCCCACTGTGCCGCATGCATACCCGGTCGTCTGCGGCGAGCTCCGCCGTTTTGCGTATCAGCGGCCGTCGCTGGTGCCACCGTTGGGGGCAGCTGTCAGCAGTGCAACGAGGTCCTGGCACCACGTCCCTGCGCGATCTGGTGCTCGATCAGGGCGCGATGTCCGGGCTCGCTGGTTGGTAGGTCGAACGACACGGAGATGCCGAGACATCGAGACACCGACCCAGGAGGACCCATGGCCGACTCGTCCCACCCCAAGATCGGCTTCGACTGCGTGGCGCTCGACTGTGCCGACCCCAGTGGCGTGGCCCAGTTCTACGCCGACCTGCTCGGCGGGTCGGTGCAGCCCGACGAGGACGGCGACTGGTTCAACGTCGTCTGGGACGGC
Source organism: Terrabacter sp. FW104-15G4B (assembly GCF_058790095.1). Classification (NCBI taxonomy): domain Bacteria; kingdom Bacillati; phylum Actinomycetota; class Actinomycetes; order Micrococcales; family Intrasporangiaceae; genus Terrabacter; species Terrabacter sp. FW104-15G4B. The sequence goes on from NZ_JBYTCI010000020.1 coordinate 64,802, forward strand.
CCCCGCATCGCCACCCAGCTGGCGCCCGACCACCAGTCCCCGGACTGGCCCCGCGGGCAGCAGCAGGCGCACCTCGACTTCGTCGTCGAGGACATCGCCGCCGCGCACGAGCGGGTGCTCGCCCTCGGCGGCACGGCTCTCGACCCGACCGAGCCGCCGCAGCCCGAGCCGGAGCGCGGCTTCCGGGTCTACGCCGACCCGGCCGGCCACCCGTTCTGCCTGTGCCGCCCGACGAAGGACGCCTGGGACTGAGCCCTGGTCAGTGCACCTGCTCACTGCACCTGCTCACTGGACCTGGTCCAGGACGATGCCGAAGTGCTCGGCGAGGGCGGCGCGCACCGCGGACTCCTCGCCGAGCTCGGTCTCCTCACGGCGCCCGAGGGTGGTCGTGATGAGCCGGTCGCCGCTGACGGTCACCCGCCCCGCCGGGGTGAGCACCGAAGCGAGCCGCGCCCGGGTGAAGTGGCTGTCTGGTGAGGTCTGCTGCCAGACGTTGCGCTCGGCGAAGTCACCGAGCGGGTGGGGTGTCGTCGTGAAGACGAAGCGGTCCCTCCAGTCCTCCCCGTCGCCGCGCTCGCGGTAGACCCATCTGTCGTCCCGCTGTCGTAGACCCACGACCTGGCCGCGCTCTCGTCGTTCGAAGCCGTCGTGCAGCGGCGGCGGCTCGATGAACCCCTGTCCGAAGCCGACGTCGGCCAGCGCCGGCTCCTCCAGACTGCCGCCCGAGACGACGAGCGCCACGTGGTCGAAGTCGTCCGTCAGCCCGCCGGCCGCGGTGGCCACGCGGGCCGAGACGAGGTCGACGGCATACCCGAGGCTGCGCAGCAGCAGTGCGAAGAGGCCGTTGAGCTCGTAGCAGTAGCCACCGCGCCGGGCCCCCACCACCTTGGCCAGCAGGGACTCGCGGTCGAGGCGGATCGGCCGGCCCAGCGAGATGTCGAGGTTCTCGAACGGCACGGCCAGCAGGTGCGCCCGGTGCAGGGACGCCAGGGCGGCGAGCGTCGGCGCCTCGGGGGCGGCAGCCCCGATGCGGGAGAGGTAGGCGGCTGCCTCGTCGGCGGTCAGTGCCTCTGTCGGTGTGGTCACGCCCCCATGCTGGGACCTCGAGTGCACCTGAGGTCAAGGGGAGGGGACGCGGCCGTCGGCGTCAGTAGCCGGCGCGGTCGAGCGCCTCGGTCGTGAGCCGGCGGCCGAGCTCGATCATCTCTGCCGCCCGGTGGAAGTCCAGCGTGCGCACGGCGTTGGACGGGACGGTGACGAGCACGTCGGGTGGGTTGCTCGCCATCCGGTAGCGCGAAATCAGGGCGCTCATCGTGTCGAACGACATGTTGAGAAGGTCGACGAGCTTGACGTCTGCCGACCTGACGACGAGCGCGTCGGTCGGGCTCTGTGGCACCTCGTCGACCGCCGTCGCGGGAAGCGTCGCCTCGGCGTCCAGGTCCCGCGCGTGCCCTCCGAAGCGGCTCGTGATCGCCCTGACGTGCTCGGACTCGAGCACCTCGGCGGCGCCGCGGCGCAGGCGGGTCGTCCACTCGGCGTGCGGCAGCTGCTCCGACGACTCCTTGACCGGTGTGGTCGCCGCGCCCGTGGTGCGCATCCCCGAGAGCGAGACGGCGATCGTGAGGTCGGCGGACGCCGCAGCGGTCGGCTCGATGGGGATGGGGTTGATGAGGCCGCCGTCGACGAGGACGCGTCCGTTGATGACGGCCGGCGTGATGACGCCCGGTATGGCGATCGAGGCCCGGATCGCGTGCTCGACCGGTCCGCGCTGGAACCACACCTCGCGCCGGGCGTTGATGTCGGTCGCGACCGCCGTGTAGGGGATAGGCAGGCTCTCGATGGTGGCGCCCTCGAGGATCTCGCCGACCTTGGCGAGGATCCGCTCGGCGCGGATCGCACCGTTGGGAGAGGTGATGCTGAGGTCGAGCAGGCGCCAGACCTCGCGCTGGGTCAAGCTGCGCGCCCACTCGGTGTAGGCCTCGAGCTTGCCCGCCGCCGCGACGCCGCCGACCAGGGCGCCCATCGACGTGCCCGCGATCGAGACGACCTCGAAGCCGCGCTCGGCCAGCACCTCGAGCGCACCGACGTGGGCGTAGCCGCGGGCCCCGCCCGACCCGAGCACGACTGCCGCACGAATCCCCGTTGCCACGTCTCGACGATAGCCGCGTCCCGGATGGGGCACCCAACGGTTCAGGGAGCCAGGTAGAGGATCTCCATCGCGTCCAGCCGGCTCCGGTCGGCGACCATCTCGATCCCGGTGACGCGGTCGCCGTCGAGGATGAAGCGGAACGCCACCTTCGCCTCACCACGCAGGCTCCACACGGCGCCCACCCCGCCGTCGAAGGCGGCGAGACGTGCCGAGCGGGCAGCGCCGTTGAACCGCTGGGCGACAGCTTCGGCTCCACGCAGCTCCACGGGCGAGCCCATCGCGATCGCAGCCGCGTCGGCGGTCAGCACGACGTCCGGGTCGAGCATCTCGAGCAGCGCCGCGAAGTCGCCGCCGCGGGCCGCAGCGAGGAAGGCCGTGACGACCTCGCGCTGCCGCGTGCGCGCCGGGCTGGCCTCGGAGGCGTCCGCCGAGCGCACCCGACGGCGAGCGCGGCTCGCCAGCTGGCGAGTTGCGGCGGGGGAGCGGTCGAGGATGTCGGCGATCTGCTCGAACGGCATACCGAAGAGGTCGTGCAGCACGAAGGCGAGGCGCTCGGCCGGCGCGAGCGTGTCGAGGACGACGAGCAGGGCCAGCCCGATGCTGTCGGCGAGCTCCGCCTCGCTCGCCGGGTCGGGGGCATGCTGGGTCGGCTGGGCGGGTGCGGTCCGGACCTCCCCGCCGACGAGCTCCGCCAGGCCCGCATCCCAGCTGTCCTCGCGGCGCGAGCTGCGGGACCGCAGCATGTCGAGGCTGATCCGCCCTACGACCGTCGTGAGCCAGCCTGCGAGGTTCGTGACCTCGGTGGTGTCGCTCCGGCTCAGCCGCAGCCACGCCTCCTGCACGGCGTCGTCGGCGTCGGCGCCGGAGCCCAGCACGCGGTAGGCGACCGCCCGCAGCCGCGGTCGGTGCGCCTCGAAGTCGCGGGCCAGCCACTGCTCCCGGTCGTCCTGCTCGCGGTCGCCCGTGCGGTCGTTCCGGTCCATCGTCGTCACATCCTCGTCTCGTGGTCCGTCATAGCACTGACGAGCCGGTGCCACCCGATGTGACACCACCGCTGACGCAGCTCGACAACACCACGAGGAGACCCTGATGTCCGCCGTGAACACCCTCATCTACCCCGTCGCCGACCTCGATGCCGCGAAGAAGGTCTTCGGGACCCTGCTCGGTGCGCAACCGCACACCGACGAGTCGTACTACGTCGGCTACAACGTCGACGGCCAGGAGATCGCGCTCGACCCGAACGGTCACCGCAAGGGCCTCACGGGCGGCACGCCGTTCTGGTCGGTCGACGACCTGGAGGCGACCCTGGGCTCCCTCGTCGAGGCCGGCGCGACCGTCAAGCAGAAGGCCACCAACGTCGGCGGCGGTCGCACCGTGGCGGTCGTCGCGGACGCCGACGGCAACATGATCGGCCTGATGCAGGGCTGAGCCGCACGGAGGTCGTATGCCGTCACCGGGCGTGAGTGCCCGCGCTCGCGGTCGAGCGGCGAAACTCGCTGTGGGACAACCCGACCCAGGTCTGGCGGCGCGCCGCCACGAGGGGCCGTGCAGGGTGGTGAGGACACCCCGCACGGCCCCTTCCTGCCGTCCCTTCTCGACGCGCACCCTTGCGCCGGTGCGCAGACCTGTGCACTATGGACATCGGATGTAAGCGCTTACAACGCAGCCCGGCCGAGCCGGGCGGTCTGGAAGAAGCGTTCCGAGCGACTCGACGACGAGACGAAGGGAGGTGTCCCCGTGGCGACGACCCCGCGCCGGAGAACCGGCCGCACCACCCGCGTGCCAGCCGCCGCCCTGGGCGAGTCGGCCGGGGCCACCATCTACTCGGTCGCCGAGCGCGCCGGCGTCTCCATCGCCACCGTCTCCCGCGTCCTGCAGGATGTCGGCACGGTCTCCTCCACGACCACCCAGAAGGTCCTCGACGCCGTCGACGAGCTCAACTACGTGCCACTGGGGGCCGCCCGCAGCCTCGCGGTCCGTCACCACGAGGCGCACGGACTCGTCCTGCCGGAGCTCTCCGGTCCCTACTACTCGGAGCTGCTCATGGGCTTCGAGTCCCGGGCCGCCGAGCTCGGCCAGAGCGTCACGCTGATGCTCACGGAGGGCAAGGCCGACATCGCCCGCGCCGTGCGGCAGCTCGCGACCCGCGTCGACGCCATCGCCGTGCTCGGCTCCGCGGCGATGCCGCCCCCAGTTGCACGTGCCCTGCACGGGCAGAAGCCCGTCGTCATCATCGCCGGCACGCCCCAGGACGGCATCGAGAGCGTCCGGGCCGAGAACGCCCACAGCGCCGAGCAGCTCACCGACCACGTCCTCGCCCACGGGCGCACCCGGCTCCTCTTCGTCGGTGACCCGGCCGGTGCGCCCGACATCCAGGAGCGTTTCGACGGCTTCGTCGCCGCCCACCGCGCGCGGGGCCTCGAGCCCCGCGAGCCGGTGCGGGTTCCCTTCCGCGAGGCGGACGGTCAGGACGTCGCCCGCAGCCTCCTCTCCGGCGAGATCGACGCCGACGCGTTGGTCTGCGCCAACGACGAGCTCGCGCTCTCCGTCATGAGCCACCTGCAGGACGCCGGCCGAGACGTCCCCGGCGACCTTGCCGTCGTCGGCTGGGACGACGTCATGACCTCCCGCTACGTGCGGCCCGGCCTCACCACCGTGCGCCAGCCCGTCCACGAGCTCGGCGTCACCGCCGCCGAGCGCCTCCACCAGCGCGTCTCCGGAGGCCAGCCCCGCCTCGAGCCGCAGATCCTGCCCACCGAGCTGGTCATCCGCGGCTCCTGCGGCTGCACCCCCTGACCATGGCACCTCCGAACGACACGCAACGACACCCGACGACACCGCCAACGACAGGCCCCACCCCCGACACCGACGTCGGAGAACCCCGAGAAAGTGAGACACCGATGAGACGCACCACAGCCATCACGGTCGCGTGCATGACTGCCGCGGCCCTCACCGTGACCGCCTGCGGTCGCAGCGCGGACAACGGCGGCAGCGCCGCCGGCCAGACGGGCGCGGCCGTCAGCACGGGCAAGGCCACCGGCACCATCACCGTCTGGGCGATGGGCGCCGAGGGGGACAACCTGTCCAAGCTGACGAAGGACTTCGAGGCCGCCAACCCCGGCACCAAGGTGCAGGTCACGGCCATCCCCTGGGACGCCGCCCACGACAAGTTCACCGCCTCCATCGCCTCGGGCAAGACCCCCGACGTCGCCATGGTCGGCACCACCTGGATGGGCGAGTTCGCGAGCAGCAACGCCATCGACCCGACGCCGGCCCAGATCGACAAGTCGGCCTTCTTCGAGGGCGCCCAGAAGACGACCGAGGTCAACGGCACCTCCTACGGCATCCCGTGGTACGTCGAGACGCGCGTCCTCTTCTACCGCTCCGACCTCGCCAAGAAGGCCGGCTACGACGCGGCCCCCAAGGACTGGCAGGGCTTGAAGGACATGGCCAAGGCCATGCAGACCAAGGCCGGCGCCAAGTGGGGCATCGGCCTGCAGGCCGGCGGCGAGGGCTCCTGGCAGACGGTCATGCCGTTCGCCTGGAGCGACGGCGCCGACCTGACCAAGGACGGCGGCAAGGCGTACAACTTCGACAGCCCGCAGCTGCTCAAGGCCACGCAGTACTACCAGTCGTTCTTCACCGACGGCATCTCCAACAAGAGCGCCCCGGCGACGCCGACGACCGAGCCCGACTTCGCGAGCGGCAAGGTGCCGATGTTCATCTCCGGGCCGTGGATGATGTCCGCGGTCGAGAAGGTCGGCGGCGCCGGCTTCAAGGACAAGTACAACGTCGCCCCGATCCCCGCCGGCTCGGCCGGGTCGTCGTCGTTCGTCGGCGGGTCCAACTTCGTCGTCTTCAAGAACACGAAGAACCGCGACACCGCCTGGAAGTTCGTCCAGTGGCTCGCCGACCCCAAGGTCCAGGCCAAGTGGTACACCCTCTCCACCGACCTGCCGTCGGTCAAGAGCGCGTGGCAGGACCCCGCGCTCGCCTCGGACCCCAAGCTCGCCGTCTTCGGCAAGCAGCTCGAGACCGCCAAGGCGCCGCCGTCGTTCCCGACCTGGGAGCAGGCCGTCAAGGGGCTCGACACCGAGATGGAGAAGATCACCAAGACCGGTGAGGACCCGGCGACAGGCCTGAAGACGGCCCAGCAGCAGGCCGAGTCCATCGGGACGGGTCTGTAGTCCGATGACCGCCCAGACCGGCACGACCGGCTCCCGCTGGCGGGACGACTCGTCCCGCCGTCGGGAGGGGCGGGCGGCCTGGATCCTCGCGATCCCGTTCTGCCTGCTCTTCCTCGCCTTCACGGCCTGGCCGGTGATCCAGTCGCTCTTCATGAGCTTCACCGACACCAAGGCCCGCGACCTGCGGAACCCCTTCGGGGTCAACATCATCGGGCTCGGCAACTTCACCAAGGCGCTGTCCGACCCGACCTTCCGCAAGGCAGCCGGCAACACGGCATACTTCGTCCTGGTCGGTATGCCGTTGACGCTGGTCGTCGCGCTCGCCGCGGCGGTCGCGCTCGACAAGGGGATCACCCGCTTCCGTGCGATCTTCCGGCTCGGCTTCTATCTGCCGGTCATCACCTCGATCGTCGCGGTGGCCGTCGTGTGGCGCTTCCTGCTGCAGGACCCGGGCGGCCTGATCAACACCGTGCTCGGCTGGGTCGGCATCAGCGGGCCGAACTGGCTCGGCGACCCGGACTGGTCGATGCCATCGCTCATCCTCATGGCGTCCTGGCGCAACTTCGGCACCGCCATGATCATCTTCCTCGCCGGCCTGCAGGGCGTGCCCGCTGAGCTCCACGAGGCGGCGGCCATCGACGGGGCCGGGGCGTGGAAACGCTTCCGCCACGTGACGATGCCGTTGCTGCGCCCGACCCTGCTCTTCGTCATGGTGACCACGGCCATCGGCTACCTCCAGTTCTTCGAGGAGCCGTTCGTGATGACCAAGGGCGGGCCCCTGAACAGCACGATCTCGCTGTCGATGTACACCTACCAGCAGTTCGGCTTCGGCAACTACGGTCTCGCGTCGGCGATGAGCTACCTCATCTTCGTCGTCATCGCGATCGTCACGGCCATCCAGTTCCGGCTGCTGCGAGAGAGGACGTGACCGTGTCCGTCGACACCGCACCCCGACCCACCGGCCCGGCTGATGCGCCCCGCAGGGCGTCCCGGCCGAGCAGGCCGAGCCGCCGGAAGGCCTCCGGCGCCGGCATGGTCGGCTCGAGCCAGGGCGGCCGCTGGTGGCTCTACGTCGTGCTCATCGTCGCCCTCATCGCCGTCATCGCGCCGTTCGTCTGGATGGTGCTCGGCAGCTTCAAGGGCGAGGGCGAGCTGCGCCAGGTGCCGCCGACGTGGCTGCCCGAGAGCGCTTCGCTCGACAACTACACGCAGCTGTTCAGCAAGCTCAACTTCGGGCAGTACTTCACCAACTCGATCGTCGTCGCCGTCGTCGTGACGGCCGGCAACCTGATCTTCTGCTCGATGCTCGGCTACGCCCTGGCGATGCTCGACTTCCGGGGCAAGAAGGCCATCTTCGTCGCGGTCATGGGCACCCTGATGATCCCCGGCGTCGTGACGTTCGTGCCGCTCTTCGTGCTCGTCGCCAACGCCGGCCTCGTCGACACGATCCCCGGCCTTTTCCTGCCGTTCCTCGTCAGCCCGTTCGGCGTGTTCCTGATGCGTCAGTTCATCCTCGGGCTGCCGAAGGACCTGCTCGACGCCGGCCGCGTCGACGGCGCCGGCGAGCTGCGGATCTTCTGGCGGATCATCCTGCCACTGTGCGGTCCCGCCCTCGCCACCCTGGGGATCCTCACGTTCCTCGGCAGCTGGAACAACTTCCTGTGGCCGCTCGTCGTGGCGCAGTCCGAGGACAAGTACACCCTCCCGGTGGCGCTCGCCCTCTACTCGACCGGCCAGAACAGCACCAACTACGGGCTGCTCCTCGCCGGCGCGACCGTCGTCATCATCCCGATCCTCGTCGTCTTCCTCATCTTCCAGAAGCGCTTCATCGAAGGCATCGCCACCACCGGCCTCAAGTAACGGAAACGGAGCTCAGCCACATGACAGACCTGCCAGACCTGACCGACCGGACCCCGAAGACCCCGAACACGCCCAGCCGCCGATCGCTGCTCGTCGGGGGCGCGGCTTCCGTCGCGGCCTTTGCGCTGGCTCCCTCGGCCCCCGCGGCAGCTGTCTCCCGGCCGAGGAGTGCGAATGCCGTCCGCTCCCTCGAGAGCGCCACGGTGCGCACGTGGGCGGCCGACACCTGGCGCAGCCTCGTCGCGATGACCGACCCCAGGACCGGCCTGCCGGCCGACAACATCACGGCCTCGCTCGCCGCGGGGGACCGGTCCGGCTACACCTCGCCGACCAACATCGGCGGGTACCTGTGGTCGACGATCGCTGCCCGCGAGCTGGGCATCATCACGCGTGGGGAGGCGACGGCGCGACTCATCCGCACGCTCAAGACGGTGGAGCGCATGGAGCACCACACGCCGAGCGGCATGTACTACAACTGGTACGACGAGGCCACTGCGACGACGCTGCACTCCTGGCCCGGGTCCGGCGACAAGGTCGTCCCGTTCTGCTCGAGCGTCGACAACGGCTGGCTGGGTGCCGCCCTCCTCGTCGTGCAGAACTCCGACCGGGGCGCCGCGCCGTGGGCAAAGCGGATCTTCGAGCGGATGCGCTGGGACGCCTTCTACAACGACAACAGCGACCCGGCGCACCAGGTGCGCGCAGGCGGCCTCATCCACGGCGGCTTCTACCCCTACGAGGACGGCCGCCCGGGTGGCACCTACCGAGGCACCCACATCGGCGGTGACCCCGTCTGGCTCACCACGCACCACTACGACACGACCGTGTCCGAGACCCGCATCACCAGCTACCTGGGGATCATCACCGGCCAGGTCCCGGCGAAGCAGTACTTCGCGATGTGGCGCACCTTCCCCGCGACCTGTGACTGGTCGTGGCACGAGATGCAGCCCGTCGGCGAGAACCGCACGTACTACGGCCTCGACGTCTACGAGGGCGCCTACACCTACCGAGGCATGCACATCGTGCCCGGCTGGGGCGGCTCGATGTTCGAGGAGCTCATGCCCGACGTCTTCGTCGACGAGGCAGCGTGGGCGCCGAGGTCCTGGGGCCGGAACCACCCACTGCACGTGCGGGCCCAGCGGGAGCACGGGCTTCTCGAGGCCGGCTACGGCTACTGGGGCTTCAGCCCGTCGAGCAACCCGAAGGGTGGCTACCGGGAGTACGGCGTCGACGCCCTCGGTCTCAACCCCGACGGCTACATGTCCGACCAGCAGAGCACGAACTACGACCCGGGCTTCGGCGACTGCCGCGCGGCCACCAACCCGTCGCCGACCTACGGTGACGGCGTGGTGACGCCGCACGCGTCGTTCCTCGCGATGATGCACGAGCCCGACGAGGCGTTCACGAACCTCGCGCGGCTGCAGGCCGACTTCGACTCCTACGGCCGAGGCGGTTTCTTCGACGCGATCGCCGTGAAGTCCGGCACGGTCGCGCGCCGCTACCTCTCGCTCGACCAGGCGATGATCATGGGCGCGGTCGGCAACGTCCTCGGCCACGACGTCATCCGCCGCGGTTTCAGCACCCCGGCGGTCGAGCGCGCCCTGCGGCCCGTCATCGGCGTCGAGGAGTTCGGCGCCGGCCCGGTCGCCTGACCGACCGAGACCCACCCCACCCCGGACCTCGGGCCGCCCGCCCGCACGCATCGGGCGGCCCCG